>NZ_RJNU01000002.1:0-316336 GCF_003942695.1 Streptococcus mitis | reverse complement strand
CCCATTATCATATACTAATAAATATAGCCGTTTCTCACCGCGATTAACTTCTAACTTGAATTGATGCGAGTATTTCCCATCAGTTGCTGTAAGTTTTTTGGATGATAGAGAAGTGAAAAATGTTTTAACTTCTGGAAATGTCTTAGAGGCTATCCCATATTTATCCCTTATTTCTAAATTCACACCCCTTTTTTTACCATCCATGATTGGAGCCTTCGTGAACAAGGTTATACGTGTTTTGCCTAAATGTGTTTTAATTTCGTATTCCCCAAAATCAGCTTTAGCACAATTATCTTCTTTTTTATCAAGTAAATCTTCAAAAGTTTTACCTACTCCGGTTGGTCCAGAACGACTTGAAAGATTCCAATCTTTAGACTTTATTTGATGAAATTTATCTTCAAGTTCTTTTAATGTAAATTTATTCGTCATCGCTTTACCTTCTTAATCAATTTATATTCTTAGTATAGCAAAAATAAAAAAGGTGAAGGTTCTCTGTTTGAGAACTTATCCCCTTTTTTTGATAAAGTCAGCAAGTAATGGATTGTTTTCTAATAATAAATATGATTGCAGAGCTACAAAGTCTGGAATATTTTTTCTTAATTCTTCCAATGTAATTGGTTCTATTTCTTTAAAACCTATTATATCGACTCCAAACCTATAACTATCTGGATTATTTTCTATTTGAGCCAGCATGTTAGGATTATTTTTATAAATGACTTTTAATTCACTCAAAGTATGTTTTTCACCAAAGTAGATAATTCCTTTTATAGCTTTTACAGGTTTTGTTACATACATATATGCAAATCTATTCTCTTTAGGAAATACTCGCCGAAACTCAATATTTTTTTCTCCTCTCTTTATTCTATCATAAACACTTGGCCAAAAACTCATAACTGATGACATAATTCATCTCCTTATTCTCATTAAATTAATTATATCATTTTTTGAGGTAATATTTTTTCTAAAATTATTTATTGATTATTCTCATATTAATAGTAATTGTAATTCTGCTTTCTTTCTCGCCTCTCTTTCTGAAAACTTAGAGCTATCCCATACGTAGGCTAGGGCTTTACCTTTATTGTAAACAAGCCACACTCTAAAATGTTTTATTTTTCTGATTTCATTCCAACTACTTTGATCAAGTAGCTCCGGAAATTCTTGACTGGTTACAAAATTTACTTGCTTCATTTTCTTTTTAATTCTATACAGAAGAGATGGTTGATACTGATTAAACTCTGCAATCAAAGTTTCCTTTATTTGATGAAAATAGTTACAAAGAGATCCATTCTGACCTTCTACGTATTCTGCTACTACTTTCTTAATAGCTGACTCAGTACTCACTTGATAAACTCTCAATAAGTCGATTAGTCGGAAATATAGAGCTTGACTTGAAACTTCCAAATCCTCTTTAATCTTTTGAAATGAATGGCATGAATAATAAATCTTAGACAGGAGGACAATATCAGGCATGAGAATAATAGCAGAAAAAATGTTAGCTTCTCGCTCCACGATAGACTCTTGATTGTCAGTTGATTCGGTGAAATATGATCCGTCATGCCTTAAAATAAAATGTCCAAGTTCATGACATAATGTAAAGTGACGCTTAGTTAGAGGATTATCTTTCTCATAGGAAAAGCTCGTGCCTAGCTCATCAATAACAGTCAATCCTTCAATCTTATGGTTTGAAAAGTGATGACTGATTACTTGGATATTATTTTTATTAATACAATGATCAAAATAATAGTGAAAGTGGTAGTGCAGTATTGAAATTTCTTCCTCTTTCATAAAAGAGTACAGGGCTTGTTTTGTGATTTCACTTACTTTTGAATACAATTTATCCAACAAATACTTACAACACTAATCAAAGATGAAATCCATCACTTTAAAGAGGATATTGGATCAGAAAGTCCATTCTTGAATAAAAAGCAGACTTGCAATTATTTAGGAATATCTAATAATACCTTAGATGTTTGGATCGCAATGGGGCTACCCTATATTCGAATTGGAAAGTCTATTCGTTTCAACAAGGAAAGTATAAATCAATGGATGACACGGTTAGAAATCAGCGCATAAGGAGATAAAAATGGGTATTTCTAAAACAAAAAATGGATCATATAGACTTAGGGTGTATATACCTGATGAAGTCCAGGGAAAACTTGGTTTAGGAAGGCGATATGAGAAACGGTTTAAAACCCGTAGAGAAGCTAAAGAAGCTGAAGTAAAGTTGACTGTTGATATTGAGAATGCTCGATTGGGTAGAGTACCTTTTAATTCAAAGAATAAAGGTAATATTTTATTCAAAGACTTTTATAAAGATATTTGGCTCGAACCATACAAAGCAGGTCAAACTACTACTACACTAAAACCTCCTACTAAAGCAACCGTATTTCAAACAGAAAATATATTTAGGCTTCATATCATTCCAATTTTAGGTAATTACTCAATAGAACATTTGATTAATAATAAACAACTTGTACTATCACTACTTACTCCAAAGGCAAATAGTTATGCTAATTTCAAGGTAATTAGGAGCTATGTAAATTCTGTTTTCGATTGGGCTGAGGAGCTTGAATATATTCCATCAAATAAACTCCGAAAAACAATTAGTAGAATTAAAGCAAATAAAAAAATTCTCCTTAAAGAGAGTAAACGTGAAGAAGATCTTTCTCTCGATAAAGAGGAGCTAAAATTATGGTTACAAGCTTTTGACACTGATTTAAAGGAAGGAATCATTGACCTAAAAGACTACACTCTCTTTTATACTACCTTCTTCATATCTGACCGAAAATCAGAAAGTTATGCTTTGCAATGGAAACACATCAACTTTTCAACCGAAGAAATACTTATAGAGCAAGCTTTAGACCGTTTTGGTAATGTAAAATCAACTAAAGGAAACAAAAAAACTCTTTTTAAAGCACCAACTGAATTAATGGAACTTCTAGCAAATTGGAAAGTTAAACAACAAGAAGAACTCAAACTTTTCGGACTGAGACAAACACAAAAACAATTTGTTTTTACATATATCGACACCCAAGGAAACATCAACAAGCCTTTACACGCTGACTATCTAAACAATAAAATGAAAAGCATTAGAAAGCGACATAAAGAGCTGGCACATGCTACACCTCATAAGCTGCGACATACAGGAGCAACACTTGCTAAACAAGCAGGAATGAGCTTAGAAGCTATTTCTGAAGCACTAACGCACAGCGATACAGGTACAACTCAGATTTATGTCAATACTTCTAATGTAGTTCCTATGGCAGTTGGTGAATTTGCTTTAAAGTCTCTAAAACAATAAGGTGAAAATAAGGTAAACTTTGAGGTGAACTTTTTCAAAAAACATAAAAAAAGCACCCATGAGGTAAACTCTTGAGTGCTTGTAAACGTTGATATAATCGTGTTGATTAACGTTTTGAGAATTGTGATGCTTTACGAGCTTTCTTAAGACCTGGTTTCTTACGTTCAACTTTACGTGAGTCACGTGTAAGAAGTCCTGCGCGTTTCAATGAATCGCGGAAGTCTGGGTCTACTTGAAGAAGGGCACGAGCGATACCGTGACGGATAGCTCCTGCTTGACCAGCGTATCCACCACCAACAACGTTAACGAAAACGTCGTATGAACCTACAGTTGAAGTAACTGCGAATGGTTGGTTGATAACAAGACGAAGGTCAGCGTGTGGGATGTACTCTTCAACATCTTTTTTGTTAACAGTGATTTTACCAGTTCCTGGAACAAGGCGAACGCGTGCAACAGCGTTTTTACGACGTCCAGTACCTGCATATTGTGCTTGTGACATACTTTATTGTTCCTTTCCTTAGATAAGTCCTGAAATGTCAAGAACTTCTGGTTGTTGTGCAGCGTGAGTGTGCTCAGCTCCAACGAATACTTTCAATTTCATACCTTGAGCGCGGCCAAGAGTATTGTGTGGAAGCATACCTTTAACTGATTTCTCGATCAAACGTACTGCATTTTTAGAACGAAGTTCACCAGCAGAGATTTGTTTCAATCCACCTGGGTGGTTTGAGTGAGTGTAGTAGATCTTATCAGTTGCTTTTTTACCAGTCAATTTAACTTTTTCAGCATTGATAACGATTACGAAGTCACCTGTATCAGTGTGTGGTGTGAATGTTGGTTTGTTTTTTCCGCGAAGTACGCTAGCAACAACTGCTGAAAGGCGTCCAAGAGGTACATCAGTTGCGTCAACAACGTACCATTTGCGTTCTACTTGGCCTGGTTTAGCCATGAATGTAGTTTTGTTCATGATTTCTCCTATATGAATATCGTTTTTGTTTACAGGGCGGATGTTCCGGTCCGCGGGGTATTTGAAAGGTTCCGGGGCCTTACAAATGGGGTAAACAATACCGTCTACTATCATACCAAATTTTACTACTAAAAGTCAATAGATATGAAAAATATTTTTACTGATTTCGCTGTTTAACATCTAGAAAAACCTCGCTTTTGCGAGGCTCTCCTATTTGTAAGCTAAGGCACGTTTAAAGGTTTTCCAGATTCCCAAATCATCCGTTTGAAGGACTAGACTAGCATACATGCGTCCGATAAAGGCTGTTGCAGTGACTGCAAAAGCAACCGTTATGGCTAGAGAAATCCAAGCTTCCAGACCACTTGCATACCCATTTATAGCTCTAAATGGCATAAAGAAGGTCGAGATGAAAGGAATATAGGAACCAATTTTCAGAACTAAATTGTCCCCAGCAGCACCTAGAGAGGTCACACCGACAAATCCTGCTATAATCAAGATCATCAATGGCGACAAGGCCTTTCCTGAATCCTCAGGGCGAGAAACCATGGATCCTAGGAAGGCTGCCAAAACAACGTACATAAAGAGACTAACCAAGACAAACAATAAGGTATTGAGCGAGAAGGCCTCTCCCAAGTGGTTTAAAATACCAGATTGTGCCAAGATAGGGATATCTTTAAAGAGCAGAATGGCAGCCAGTCCACCCACGACGTAAATCCCAATATGGGTCAAAATCACAAGAAGCAGAGCCAGCATGCGAGCGTAGAAATAATGACTAGCTCGGATACTAGAGAAGACCACCTCCATGATTTTGGTTCCTTTCTCGCTAGCCACTTCTTGAGCAGTGACGCTAGCATAAGTAATCAAAATCATATAAAGGAAGAAACCGAGCCCTGCGGCCGCAATGGTTTGAACAATTTTTTTATTTTCCTTAGATTCATCAATCTTCTCAGTGAAGTCAACGGTTTGGCTCAAGCGTTTTTCCTGTTCTTGAGACAAATTGGCTGCCGAACGATTGAGTTGGTATTGCAGTTCGTTTAGCTTATTGGTTACAGCTAGCTTGATGCCACTTTCAAGAGAGGTTTCACCATGATAGACAACCTTGATGACGCTGTCCTCTTGGTCGACGGTTAGGTAACCCTTGATTTTCTCATCCTTGATAGCAGCCTGGGCACTGGCTTCATCCTTATAATCAAAGTTGATACCATTGGTCCCCTTGAGTTCTTCTGCCACAGATGGCACTGTTGTTACTACTGCTATCTTGCTGTTCTTGGCCATAGAAGATCCTTGGAGGTAGCCAATTCCTACAGATAAGGCTAAAAAGAGGAACGGCGAAATCACCATAAAGAAGAAACTCCACGATTTGACATGTCGAAGATAGGTTTCCTTCATTACAACCCACATATTTCTCATACTTCCACCCCTGATTCTAGTTTAAAGATTTCATCGATTGTTGGAGCTTGTTGGTCAAAGGTCGCGATGTATTGACCTTGAGTGAGGATTGGGAAGAGTTCCCTTCCAGCGTTCTCATCATCTAGGATTAATTTCCAACTACCTTGCTTGGTCAAGCTCACCTGTTTGACATGAGGAAGGTTTTCCAGTTCTTCCTTGCTTCGTTCACTTGAAACAAAGAGACGTGTTTTCCCGTATTGATTGCGAACCTCTTGGACTGGTCCATGTAAGACCACACGCCCATCACGAATCATCAGAATATCATCGCAAAGTTCCTCGACGTTGGTCATAACATGGTCAGAAAAGATAATGATTGCACCGCGCTCTTTCTCTTTCAAGATGACCTGCTTGAGCAACTCAGTATTGACTGGATCCAGACCACTAAAAGGTTCATCCAAGATAATCAAGTCTGGCTCATGGATCAGAGTGATAATGAGCTGAATTTTCTGCTGATTCCCTTTGGAGAGGCTCTTGATTTTATCAGTCAGCTTTCCTTTCACTTCCAGTTTCTCCATCCATTGAGGGAGTTTTTCCTTGACCTCCTTAGCATCCATGCCCTTTAGAGTCGCCAAGTAGCGAACTTGCTCAAGGACTGTCAATTTAGGCATAAGGCTGCGTTCCTCAGGCAGATAGCCAATCCGAGCGTAGGTCTCCTGACGAATCTCCTGCCCATCCAGAATGATCTCTCCTTGATACTCTAAAAATTTCAACATACTGTGGAAAATCGTTGTTTTCCCAGCACCATTTTTCCCGACCAGTCCCAAAATCCGTCCTGGACTTGCCTGAAAATCGACACCAAACAAGACTTGCTTGGAACCGAAACTTTTCTCTAGATTTCTTACTTCTAGCATTTTCCACCTCCGAAATATGTTGCACTTATTATACTCCTTTTTGATAGCCTTTACAAGGATTTATGTACATTTTTATCTTGTTTATCCTTCCTTAAAAACTAAACTCTCCAAGGTCTTTAAGCACCCATGTGATAGAGCAATTATAACCCAATAAAGTATAGCTGAGATCTTTTACTCCCCAATTGTTCATTTTTGATCCTGAACTGTCTTCTTGAAACTAAAAATCCACCCCGAAGGATGGATTGATGACTTAACGCACTTCTGCATGGACTTTTTCTTCGAGAGAAGTTTGGATTTTTTCCATATAGCGTGCGACTTCTTCGTCTGTCAAGCTATCTTCTGGATTTTGGAAGGTTAGGCTATAGGCCATTGACTTCATGCCAAGTCCTAGTTTTTCACCTGAGAAGACGTCAAAGAGTTTGATATCTGTCAAACGTTTCACGCCTGCAGCTTGGATAGCATCTACAACTTCTTGGTGAGTGACTTCTGCCTTGAGGAGTAGAGCCACGTCACGACTAACTGCCGGGAATTTGGTAATTTCCACAAATGGAGTAGCTGGTTGAAGGGCAACTTCGATGGCTGAAAGGTTGAGCTCCGCTACATACGTTTCTGGAATATCATAAGCCTTCGCAGTGACTGGATGCACTTGGCCAAGGAAACCAAGAACTTGGTCACCGAGTGAAATCACAGCTGTACGGCCTGGGTGAAGACTAGCAATTTCATCTGTTGCTGTATAAGTCACTTCAAGCCCCAAGCGAGCAAAAAGCGCTTCAAGGATTCCCTTAGCATAGAAGAAATCAACTGGAACTGCTGCTGTTTGGAAATCTTTTTCAGCCACCAAGCCTGTCAAGGCAAAGGCAAAGCTGTTGATTTCATTTGGAAGTTCTTCTTTTGGATTACCTATTTGTTCAAAGACTTTTCCAATCTCGTAAAGGGCCAAGTTTTTATTCTTACGAGCCACATTATAAGCCACCGTATCAAGGATACCTGAAATCATATTTTGACGGAGAACTGAACGGTCCACAGTCATTGGCCACATGAGTTCTGTAAGGTTACTTGGTTGAGCTGTGAACTCAACTGCTTTTTCAGGAGTTGTTAGAGCGTAGGTAATGATTTCTGTCAAACCTGCCCCTTCAGCAATCGTACGAACTTGACGGCGAAGTTTTTGTGTCGCAGTCAATTCACCAGCTGTACCATCGTCTTTTGGAAGACTAGTTGGCAAGCGGTCATATCCATAGATACGAGCGATTTCTTCAAAGAGGTCAGCTTCGATGGTGATATCCCAACGACGACGTGGTACGCTGACTGTAAATGATTCTGCATTGCCAGAAAGGCCAAAGCCAAGACGACGGAAGACATCTTCGACATCAGTGTATGAAAGCTCCGTACCAAGGACACGGTTAACATCAGCAAGAGTCGAAGAAACTTCTACATCAGAAGTGTCAAGCTCACCCGCTGAAACGATGCCCTTACGCACCGTCGCACCTGCAAGATCAACAATCATGCTAGCTGCCGCATCAAGGGCTTCATTGACTGTTGCGACATTGATACCTTTTTCAAAACGAGAAGATGACTCAGAACGAAGGTTGAGGCGACCGCTAGTCTTGCGAATCGATTTGCCATTGAAAACAGCCGCTTCAAGGACAACACGACTAGATTTTTCAGAGATTTCTGTAGCCTGCCCGCCCATGACACCTGCAAGAGCTACTGGCTTGTCTGCGACAGTGATGACTATGTCATTTGTTTCCAAGTCACGTTCTTCACCGTCCAAGGTCACCAATTTTTCACCAGCACGCGCTTCACGCACACGGATGTCAGTCCCTTCAAAGGTATCCAAGTCAAAGGCATGCATTGGTTGACCAAAGTAGAGCAGGATGTAGTTGGTTACATCTACGACATTGTTAATCGGACGGATGCCTTCGTTCATAAGGAGGTTTTGCAACCATTGTGGACTTGGTGCGATGGTCACATTGTCCAAGATACGAACCGCATAATAAGGTGCCTTGTCTGTCTCAATGCTTACAGAAAGGGCATCTGCTGCAGTTTCATTGGTTTCTGTTAAGGTAAATTCTTTGAAGTTGACTGCCTTGTCATAGATAGCTGCTACTTCGTGCGCTACTCCACGCATAGATAGAGCGTCTGCACGGTTTGGTGTGATAGAAAGTTCGATGATTTCATCATCCAAGTCTAGGTATGAGAAGACTTCCTCACCTGGAACGGCATTTTCTGGCAAGATTTGAATTCCGTCTGCGAATTCCTTTGGTACAACAGAGTCAGAAATTCCCAATTCACCAAGGGAACAGATCATTCCAAGTGACTCCAAGCCACGGATTTTCCCTTTTTTAATCTTGTAATTGTCAGCAATACGAGCTCCTGGAAGAGCCACCATGACCTTGATGCCTGCACGCACATTTGGTGCTCCACAGACGATTTGACGAGCCTCTTCTTCGCCCATATTAACCTGACAAACATGAAGGTGCGTTTCTGTCACATCTTCGCAAGACAAGACCTCACCGACGACAATTTTTGAGAGACCGGCAGCTGGTGATTCGACACCCTCTACCTCAATCCCTGTAGTTGACATTTTTTCAGCCAACTCTTGTGATGGCACATCAATGTCCACCAATTCTTTTAACCATTTATAAGATACAAGCATAATTTAGTTCTCCAGAATGACAGTTGCCACTCTAGTTCTTTTCCTTTCCTATCATTTCAATAGAAGAATCCTCTTCTTACCTTAATTTCTTTTTCAGTAACCAATCTGTATCTACTTTTTGACCAACCATAAAACTATGTTGGCTAAATTTTTCAAAACCATATCGGTTATAAAACGCTTGAGCTTTTGTATTATGCTCCCAAACACCTAACCAAGCCCAGGAAAAACTATTTTTGGTAGCAAGTTCAAGAGCGAATTCAAACAGTTGCTTACCTAGTCCAAATCCTTGGAATTTTTGTAGCACATAGAGGCGTTGAATTTCAAAAGCGTTCTCTAATTCTCTCTCAGTTTGAGCATTTCCCCAGTTGACTTTGAGAAAACCAGCTATCTCCTCTTCATGCATAATGAAATAGGTTTCGGAATCTGGATTTTCCAACTCAGTTGACAAAACTCTCAGACTATAAGTCTCTTCAAAGTATTCCTGTAACTGCTCTTCCGTATTATCATGAGCAAATGTTTCACGAAAGGTTTGTTTGGCAATTTTGGGCAACACCCCAATATCTGCCTTTTCTACTTTTCTAATCATTATTTAAACTGTTCTGAGAAACGGACATCTCCTTGATAGAATCCACGGATATCGTTGATTCCATAGCGGAGCATAGCTACACGCTCTTGTCCAAGACCAAAGGCAAAGCCAGAGTATACAGTCGCATCAATACCACTCATTTCAAGAACACGTGGGTGAACCATACCGGCACCCATAATCTCGATCCAACCTGTTTTCTTACATACGTTACAGCCGTTTCCTCCACACTTG
The DNA here is from genome assembly GCF_003942695.1 of Streptococcus mitis. Lineage (GTDB taxonomy): Bacteria > Bacillota > Bacilli > Lactobacillales > Streptococcaceae > Streptococcus > Streptococcus mitis_BD. The sequence goes on along the minus strand of NZ_RJNU01000002.1, from coordinate 306,298 downwards.
AAGCAAGAAACGTCCACTTCAACAGATGGCTCTGTGAATGGGAAATAAGATGGACGCAGACGGATTTGACGCTCTTCACCGAACATCTTTTGAACGATCAATTGAAGCGTTCCTTGAAGGTCTGCCATAGAGATATTTTTTCCAACAACCAAGCCTTCTATTTGATGGAATTGGTGACTGTGAGTCGCATCGTCCGTATCACGACGGAATACGCGCCCCGGTGAGATCATCTTCAAAGGACCTTTTGAAAAATCATGGGCATCCATAGCACGCGCCTGAACTGGAGACGTGTGGGTACGGAGTAAAATCTCTTCTGTGATGTAGAAAGTATCCTGCATATCACGAGCTGGGTGATCTTTTGGAAGGTTCATACGCTCGAAGTTATAGTAGTCTTGCTCCACTTCAAAACCATCCACGACTTGGTACCCCATCCCGATGAAAATATCTTCGATTTCTTCACTGGTTTGTGTCAAAACGTGACGGTGACCAGTCGCAACTGGGCGACCTGGAAGTGTCACATCGATGCTCTCACTTGCTAGTTGAGCTTCTACTTTCTTTTCTTCCAAGAGCTTAGCCGTTTCTTCAAAGGCTGCTGTCAAGATATCACGCGCTTCATTGACGTGTTTCCCGATGATTGGACGCATCTCAGCAGAGACATCTTTCATCCCTTTGAGGATTTCAGTAAGCGACCCTTTTTTACCAAGGACAGAGACACGCAAGTCCTGCATCTCTTTTTCATTTTCAGCAGTAATCTGCTTCAAGCTAGCCAGCGTTTCTTCGCGAAGCGCTTTTAATTGTTCTTCAATAGTTGACATAATTCCTCCATCAAGTCCCTCGTAGATAAAAAGAAAACCACATGCCAAAAACTCCACTCGGAGCGTTGACACGCGGTACCATCCGTTTTCATCTGACAAGTCAGACCTTCATTTCTAAATCCATGCGCAAGTGAATTCACCCAACTTTCATATAGAGAGCTTGCAGTCACGGCTCTCCTCCCTGATATACTTCCCCTGAGATACTAGTCTTGCGGATTCCTATTCAATTACTACTTAGTTTATCAGATTTTTAGTTAAAAAACAAGTTAGATTAGACTAATTTCAGTATAAAAAGGAACAAGACACAATGCATCACCTATTTGCAGGGTCTGTTTCATCTGCTTTCCTTTTCAATAAAAGAGTTGCTGCTTGATTAAAACCATCACACCAGTTATACCATTTTGCTTCATACTCATCTTGAGCTAGGATACGGTCTTTTAAATCAAAGACAGAGTAAATCTTTCTTTCCTCGCAAGCTTGCGCATAGAGATGATACAGTTCATCGCCACCATCTCTATCCCACTCAGCAGAAATCGTATTCCTACCTGCCAATAAAGCCTGATAAGCCCTGTGATGCCCATCTGTAATTAACAAGTAATCTCCGAACGCAAGAATACTGATTGGAGCAACATTGATTATTTCTGCCGACTGATAAAGTGTCTGGATGCCTTCTAGTTTCTTTTCTGATAAGTATAGTTGACTCGGATGAAGATCTTTTATGTTGACTTTCATTTCTTTCTCCTCGAGGGAATTTGATACTCACTTCTGCTTGCCTTTAAATCGCCATTGGAAGCGAAGCTTGTCATAGAGAGGAAATTCGATAAACAAGACTCCCAAACCTACACAGAAACTGGCAAGAACATCTGATGGGTAGTGAACTCCCAGATAGACCCGAGATAACAGTACACTGACGAGGTAGAAGCCAAGGACGATTTGCACAATTTTTCTCCAGACTGGATCTTTAATCCGCTGACTGAGAATGACAATCAAAGTCCCTACCATCAGCGTCACTGCCAGAGAATGCCCACTTGGAAAAGAAAATCCCTTCTCCTCGACTAGGTGCAAGATAGCTGGCCGTGGGCGCTGGTAAATGTTTTTAAAGGTCACGATTAAAAGACCAGCTAAGGCTAGATTGCCCGCCATGAAGTAGCTTTCTATCTTCCACTGCTTATGATAAAAGATAAAGGCTGCGATGGCAACCCAGGTGACAATCACTGGGATATCAATCAAATGCGTAAGGGCACGGAACAGAACTGTCAAATAATCTGGCAAGTCCCCACGAATGGCTGTCTGAATCGGTTGATCAAAACCGACCAGCGTTTCAGGATAGAACTTAACCATATAGCCAAGAAGGACGAAAAGTAAAAGGGCAAAACTGCCCTTCATTAAAAATGTTTGTTTATCTCTCATAATGTTTTAAGGTTGGTTTCAAGAGGACGTATAACAACCAGAATGAAACGGCAAAGATTACACCTTCAATCAGGTTAAAAGGTAGAACCATGGTCATCAAGTAGTTAGAAAGTCCCAAAATTTTTTCAATATCAAAGTTGGCAAACTGCGCGTACAAAGGGACCGCATAAACATAGTTGAGAACCAACATCGCAGAAGTCAACCCAATAGTTCCCGCTAGAGATGCTAGTAGGAAACGAAGAGTGCTGCGTTCCTTTTTCCAAATCAAACCAAAGGCGATAACAAAAACTCCCAAAGCTACGATATTCATTGGCAAACCAATGTAGGTGTTCACTCCTTGGCTATTCAGAAGCAACTTCAAGAGCGATCGAAGCAAAAGAATCCCTAGAGCAGCAGGCAAATCCATCACCACCAAGCCCACAAGGACTGGCAAGATACTAAACTCGATCTTGAGGAAAGTTGCCGCTGGCAAGAGCGGAAAGTCAAAGTACATCAGCACAAATGAAATGGCTGATAAAATCGCAATGGTCGAAAGTCGACGTGTGTTTGTCATAACAGGTTCCTCCAATTTTCTATAAAATCAGAAGAAGTTGGAAAGGATCCCTCTATCTATTCTCACTTTTTATATCCCAAAAGTTCCCTCTCACTCTTTTGAGCAAGCGGTTGCAACTTCTCTATAAACTCATCAGAACAGACAAAGCCATTCTTTCGTCTTCTCCCATCCAGACTATACTGTCGGTTGTGGAATCGCACCACATCAGCTTGCGCTCGCGGACTTCTTTAAGGGAAGGAAATAGAGATTTTTCTTTTAGACTAGGCGACAAGCTGTAGGCATAACTTCCAGTTAGGCAAAACTTGTCAACAAAGTTTTAAAGGAAAAATTTTTTCCTAATGATACTCAATGAAAATCAAAGAACAAACTAGGAAGCTAGCCGCGGGCTGTACTTGAGTACGGCAAGGCGAAGCTGACGTGGTTTGAATTGGATTTTCGAAGAGTATTAAAGTCACCGCCGGTCGGGAATTGCACCCAGCCCTGAAGACCCTTTAATCTTAACAAAAAACGCTTGCAAGTGCAAGCATTTTGATTATTTCAATTTATCTGCTTCATAGGTGTGAACTAGCTCAAGACCTGCAAAGTTCTGCTGACGAAGCGCCTCGTAGACAATCATACATACAGTATTAGAAATATTGAGACTGCGAACATGCTCATCATTCATAGGAATACGGAGAGCCTTTTCGGGATGTTCGCGCATAAAGTACTCAGGCAAGCCCTTATCTTCACGTCCGAAGAGAAAATAATGGTCTTCGTCCGTCGATAAATCTGCTTCAGAATAGACCTTTTCCGCAAATTTTGAAATCAGATAGATTTTGCCCTTCATTCGAGACATGAAATCTTCCAAACTGTCATAAAAATAAATCTCAAGCTTATCCCAGTAATCCAAACCAGCCCGCTTCATCTTGCGGTCATCAATCGGAAATCCCATCGGTTTAATGATGTGAAGGGGAGAATTGGTGGCAGCGCAAGTACGCGCAATGTTACCTGTATTTTGTGGAATCTGAGGCTCGAATAATACAATGTGATTTGTCATTACGGGTTTCCTTTTATCATTGCAAAAAAATAGCCACACTGCCCGGAGTCAAGCTCAGCAAACAGCGTGGTTAAGGCATCGTTAACTTACCTCACAACAGGTTTGAAGTAAATCAGCGAAACTACTTCCTTAGTATAACACTTTCAGAATCAATGTCAATAGAAACGACTTGATTTTTTTACTTTTTTTATTATATTTTCATACTGAGACATTCACTTTCAAAATAGCCTTAGCAAGAGAGTAAAATCACTTCAAATCAGAGACATTTTATAGAGGATAAGCATATTTATCTTCAAAAACTTGAAAAAGCCCTTTCTTCCTTTAAAAATCGGCTTGGCAAGTGCATTTTTTGCTAAAAAAGGGTATGATAGTTACATCATGAAAAAGTAGGTTTTTTATATGAAAATTGTCCTTGTTGGTGGAGGGAAAGTCGGTTTTGCCCTCTGTCGTTCACTAGTAGCGGAAAACCATGACGTTGTTCTCATCGAGCAAAATGAAGCTGTACTTAACCATATTGTCAGTCGCTTTGATATCATGGGCCTCCTTGGAAATGGTGCTGACTTTGCCATCTTGGAGCAAGCCGGTGTTCAAGAGTGCGATATCTTTATCGCCCTAACCGAATACGATGAAGTGAATATGATTTCAGCGGTACTTGCTAAAAAAATGGGCGCCAAAGAAACCATTGTTCGAGTGCGAAATCCTGAATACTCTAATGCCTATTTTAAAGAGAAAAATATTCTTGGATTTTCACTTATCGTTAACCCAGAACTCTTAGCAGCCCGTGCCATCTCAAATATCATCGATTTCCCTAATGCCCTCTCAGTTGAGCGTTTTGCTGGAGGTCGTGTCAGCCTGATGGAGTTTGTTATCAAAGATTCTAGCGGCCTTTGTCAAATGCCAATCTCAGACTTCCGTAAAAAATTTGGCAACATCATTGTCTGTGCTATGGAAAGAGACCATCAACTCATGATTCCAAGTGGTGATGTTACCATCCAGGACAAGGATCGGATTTTTGTTACGGGAAATCGTGTAGATATGATGCTTTTCCACAACTATTTCAAATCGCGTGCAGTGAAAAGCTTGCTTATCGTTGGAGCTGGAAAAATCGCTTATTATCTACTTGGCATTTTAAAAGACAGTCGCATTGATACCAAGGTTATCGAGATCAATCCTGAAAGAGCTCGTTTCTTTAGTGAAAAATTCCCAAATCTCTATATCGTACAAGGAGATGGAACTGCTAAGGACATCTTACTGGAAGAAAGTGCTCCTAGCTACGATGCGGTCGCAACCTTAACTGGGGTTGACGAGGAAAACATCATCACCTCCATGTTCCTTGACCGTGTTGGTGTCCAGAAAAATATCACCAAGGTCAACCGAACTAGTCTTCTAGAGATTATCCATGCGCCTGATTTTTCAAGTATCATCACGCCGAAAATCATCGCAGTGGATACCATTATGCACTTTATCCGTGGTCGGGTAAACGCCCAATACTCAGACCTTCAAGCCATGCACCATCTTGCAAATGGCCAAATTGAAACCCTGCAATTCCATATCAAGGAAGCTAATAAAATGACTGCCAAGCCACTTTCGCATCTAAAATTAAAAAAAGGTGTTCTCATCGCAGCCATTATCCGAAAAGGAAAAACAATCTTCCCTACTGGAGAGGATATGCTTGAGGTGGGAGACAAGTTACTCGTGACGACCTTATTGCCAAACATCACCAAGATTTATGATTTGATTGAGAGGTAAAAAATGAATAAAAGTATGATTCGTTACCTCCTCTCAAAACTTCTCTTGATTGAGGCTGTTCTCCTTCTAGTACCTGTTGGTGTAGCAACCTATTACCAAGAATCCAGTCAAGTATTTATCGCTCTCTTTTCTACGATTGGAATTTTAGTCCTTCTTGGTGGTCTTGGCGTTTTACGAAAACCGAAAAATCAACGGATTTACGCCAAGGAAGGGGTCTTAATTGTTGCCCTCTGTTGGATTCTCTGGTCTTTCTTTGGTGGCCTCCCTTTTGTCTTTTCAGGACAAATCCCAAGCGTCATCGATGCCTTCTTTGAAATCAGTTCTGGATTTACGACTACAGGAGCAACTATTCTGAACGATGTTTCAGTTCTCAGTCGTTCCCTCCTCTTCTGGCGAAGTTTTACCCACTTGATCGGAGGGATGGGGGTGCTTGTTTTCGCACTTGCCATTATGGACAATGCTAAGAATAGTCACTTAGAGGTGATGAAGGCAGAGGTCCCTGGTCCTGTCTTTGGTAAGGTTGTATCCAAACTGAAAAATACTGCTCAGATCCTCTATCTACTTTACCTAGGGCTCTTCTCCCTATTTGTTGTCATCTACTATCTAGCAGGTATGCCCTTGTTTGATAGCTTTGTCATCGCTATGGGAACAGCGGGAACAGGAGGCTTTACCGTCTATAACGACGGAATTGCTCACTACGGTAGTTCCCTAATTACCTATCTTGTCAGTTTTGGCGTTCTAGTTTTCGGAGTCAATTTTAACCTGTATTACTTCCTTATGCTCCGTCGGGTCAAGGCCTTCTTTGGAGATGAAGAACTGCGGGCTTATGTGATTATTGTCCTAGTGTCTACAGGCTTGATTACCCTCAACAGCCTCCACCTCTACCAAGGTGTCTCTAAAAGTGTTGAAATGGCCTTCTTCCAAGTTTCCAATATCATCACGACAACAGGTTTTGGTTACGGAGATATTACCAACTGGCCCCTCTTCTCCCAATTTATCCTCCTCTTCCTCATGGGAATCGGTGGATCAGCAGGCTCAACTGCAGGTGGTCTTAAGGTGATCAGAGGACTTATCCTCTCTAAAATCGCAAAAAATCAGATTTTGTCCACTTTATCTCCTCACCGTGTTTTGACTCTACACGTCAATAAAACTGTGATTGATAAGGATACCCAGCACAAAATTCTGAAATATTTTGCTATCTATATGATGATTATTCTCTCTCTCATCTTTATCGTCAGTCTTGATAGCAATGATTTTCTAGTCGTAACCAGTGCAGTCTTCAGCTGTTTTAACAATATCGGACCTATTCTAGGTACAACCTCGAGTTTTTCCATCTTTAGTCCCATCTCTAAAATCCTCCTCTCCTTTGCAATGATCGCAGGTCGCTTAGAGATATACCCCATTTTGCTACTCTTTATGAAACGCACTTGGTCTAAACGCTAATGATAATACAATCCCCCTTTTACAAGTTCGTAGAAGGGGAATTTTTCTATTAAAAAGGAGAAGACCTTTCGGTCCTCTCCTAATTTGTTTATTCTTTAAGAGCTTTCTTGTAACGAGCAAGTTCTGCTTGATTGGCCCAAACATAGTGACCTGGACGAATTTCTACCATAGATGGCTTGTCGGTCTCATAGTCATGTTGGTCAGGATCGTAAACTTTCAAGACCTTCTTGCGTTCCAAGATTGGATCTGGAATCGGTACAGCAGATAGAAGTGCTTGAGTGTATGGGTGAACAGGATTGTTAAACAACTCCTCTGTCTCCGCCACTTCGACAATAACTCCCTTATAGATAACCGCGATACGATCTGAGATAAAGCGAACAACTGACAAGTCATGCGCGATAAAGAGATAGGTCAAGCCCAACTCTTTTTGGAACTTCTTGAGCAAGTTTAAGACTTGCGCACGCACTGATACGTCCAAGGCTGAAATTGGTTCATCCGCAATAACGAAATCAGGCTCCATCACAAGAGCACGGGCAATCCCGATACGCTGACGTTGACCACCAGAAAACTCGTGTGGGTAACGGGTCAAGTGTTCTTTCAAAAGCCCAACTTCATGAATCATCTTTTGAACTTTTTCTTTTCGATCTTCTTCATCTTTGAACAAATGGTAGTTGTAAAGACCTTCAGAGATAATATAGTCAACTGTTGCACGCTCATTCAAGCTAGCTGCAGGGTCCTGGAAAATCATCTGGATACGACGGATCAAGTCTGATGATTCCTTATGAGATTTTTTCCCATTAATTTTATGACCATCAAAGATGATCTCACCTTTACTAGTATTATTTAGACCAATAATGGCACGACCAATCGTTGTTTTCCCACTACCAGACTCACCAACAAGAGAGAAGGTTTCTCCCTTGTTGATAAAGAAGTTGGCGTTTTTAACCGCGACAAACTTCTTACTTCCTTCACCGAAGGAAATTTCTAAATCTTTAATTTCTACTAATTTTTCAGACATTTCCTTCCTCCTAGTCTTCTAGATGAGCAAAGCCCATTTTATCACGAATCTTGTCATGCAAATCTGCAATGACTCCAGGTTTTTCAACTTTAGGAGCATTCTCATGAAGCAACCAAGTCTTAGCCCAGTGGGTATCAGTGACTGAAAACTTAGGTGCTTTCTGTTCAAAGTCAATTTGCATCGCATAATCTGAACGAAGGGCAAAGGCATCACCTTTCAACTCAGTATAAAGAGACGGTGGTGTTCCTGGGATAGAGTACAATTCCCCTTTATCATCAGCAAGCTGTGGCAAGCTAGACAAGAGACTCCAAGTGTATGGATGACGTGGATCGTAGAAGACTTCCTCAACAGTACCGTATTCTACAATTTCCCCAGCATACATAACCGCTACCTTATCGGCAATACTTGCTACCACACCAAGGTCATGGGTGATAAAGATAATGGTAAAGTGGTACTCATTTTGCAAGGTTTTAAGCAAATCAATGATTTGCGCTTGAATGGTTACATCAAGGGCCGTTGTTGGCTCGTCACAGATCAAGATATCTGGACGACAGGCAAGGGCAATCGCAATAACGATACGTTGGCGCATCCCTCCAGAATATTGGAAAGGATACTCTTCAAAACGTTTTTCAGCATCTGGGATTCCGACCTTGTTCATATAGTCGATTGCCATCTCTTTGGCTTCCTTAGCTGTTTTCCCTTGGTGTTTAATGATCACTTCAGTGATTTGGCTACCGATTGTATTGATTGGATCCAAACTTGTCATAGGGTCTTGGAAGATGGTCGCAATTTTAGCACCACGAATCTTCTCCCATTCCTTGTTAGAAGTAAGAGCAGTCAAGTCTTGTCCACGATAGTCGATGCTTCCTTGGGCAATACGTCCATTGTCTTCTAACATCCCTGTAAAGGTTTTTGTTAAAACAGATTTACCAGAACCAGACTCACCTACCAAGGCAAGAACTTCTCCTTCAATCAGGTCCAGAGAAACTCCTCGGATAGCCGTCAGAACTTTGTCACGAACGTCAAATTCCACGACAATATCACGAGCAGTCAAAATTACATTACTTTCTTTTGTCATGTCTACTCCTATCTATGTGTACGTGGATCACTAGCATCCGCTAGGTTTTGACCAACAACGAAAAGAGATAGGGATACCAAGATCAAGGTTGTCAATGGAATCCAGAATAAGTAAGCGTTGGTCGTAACGTTTTGTGAGTAATCTGAGATCAAACGTCCCAAACTTGGTACTGTTACAGGCAATCCCAATCCAAAGAAGGAAAGGAAGGCTTCATAAGAGATGAAGCTTGGCAACATCAAGGTCATTGTAGAAACAATAACAGATACCAATTGCGGCATGATGTTTTTAACAATGATTTTAAAGGTTGGTGTTCCAAGTGTTTGTGAAGCGAGGTTGTATTCCAAGTCACGGTAACGCATGATTTGGATACGAATCATATAAGCAATCCCAATCCAAGTTGTCACACTCATGGCAAAAATCAAATTCCAGAAACCAGCACCAATTGAGTAAGTCAAGACGATGACAATCAAGAGTGATGGGATGTTTGAAATAATGTTATAAACTTCCATCATGACGCGGTCAACGGATTTTGAAATTCCCCAAATTCCACCAACAATAACCCCAATCACAAGGTTGATAAAAGTGGCAATGACAGAGATGAGGATAGAGTTACGCGCCCCAAACCAAACCCCATCAAACAAGGATTTACCATTGCTATCTGTACCAAACCAATGCTCAGCATTGGGCTTGATAAAACGAGCAGAGAAGTCATTGACCTTACTTACATCGTTGAAGTCAAAATCTGAGAACATTGGGTAAATAAAGCTCATCAAGATAATGGCAACCAAAATTCCTAGCATAAAGACTGTTGATTTTTTCTTTAGAAACTGTCTAAATACAGAACCCCAGTATGAATAGGCAGGAGCATCAATTGTTTCAGAGGCAAAATCGTCACGTTTTACGAACTGAAATTTTTCTTTTCCGATTGTTGACATTATTTGCCTCCTTTCTCTGTCAATTTAATACGTGGGTCAAGCATGGTCATCCAGATATCTCCTACAAAGAGTGAGAAGATAGAAATACATGTGAAGATGAAGACAAGACCAACTACCATTGAGTTGTTTGATGCCTTAACAGAGTCAATCAACATTTTACCCATACCTGGGAAGGCGAAGACTGTTTCTGTCAATGTTGCACCACCAATAACCCCGATTACGGCACCAGGAATACCTGAAACCAAAGGAACCATGGCATTTTTAAAGATGTGTTTATTTGAAATTTCTTTTTCAGACAGTCCTTTTGCACGAGCAAAACGTACAAAGTCCTGAGATTGCAAGTCGATCATGTAACGACGGATCCAGATAGCTGTACTTGGCGCACCCAACAAACCTAGAATAACTGCTGGCAAGACGTAGGAACGCCAATCTCCCGCCCCCAAGATAGGGAATGAATCAGGTAAACCAATAGATGATCCAATCAAGCGCACTATGTAAACCAAAGCGATCGTTGGAAGGGCAAGCAAGAAGGTTAGAGCACCTGTCGAGAAGCTGTCAATCCAAGTATTCTTGTGGCGAGCCATAGCAGATCCAAGAGGAATTGCGATAGCATAAGAAATAATCAAACCAATCAAACCAGCAACAGCCGAGCTTGCAATCATTGATGGATATTGATAATTGCTTTCTGTAGCTGTATATGGATCGTCTTTACCATAGTTAGCTACCTCACGCGCATCTGCTTGACTTGGAGATTTGTAGGTACGAGAGTAAATATCTACAGAGGAAGTCTTTTTACCCGTAGGGAATTGAACTTCTGATGTCTTGGTTTGTCCCTGACCCTGTGTGATAACTTGAAGCACTGGTGTGTTTGCATAAGTTGGGTAAGAGTCACCCAAGTTAATGTTCACAAAGTTTTGGTGTACAAATGGAAATTGACTATTGAAATACAAAAGATATTTATGTTTTGTACCTGAACCAACCAATGACCAACCGATAGCAGGGTCATTTTCAAAACGAAGATAACGTTCCAAGTTTGGATTTTCAGGGTCTTGAATCTTGTTTGTATGATCAATGTCGAGCAAGTTCGAGTAGAATTTGAAAACACGTTCAAAAATCGGAATTTCACGCGTAGCATAGAATTGACCACTTTCTGAGAATACACCGAGCGTCCAACCATTACCGAGTTGGTTGATGTATTTTTCGTAGATTGCCTTGTTAGTCTCATTGGCATCCACTGTTACAGATGAGTCCATTGTGCTCGCTTTTTCTTGCAACTCCTTGGTATCGTAGTACTCGATGTAGCCCATCCGCTCATAAACGGTATTTTCATAGTTATCCCGTTTATCTGGCGTCGTTGCAATCTTGTTATAGTTGGTATCCTGCTTGAAAATCAGTTTTCGAGGAACCATCGTATAGATAATCGTGTAGGTCAAGGTTGTCACCAAGAAGATAGACACCAATGAACGCAATACACGCATAAAAATATATTTCTTCATATCGTTTCCTTTTAAAATCCCAAAAGAACCTTCTCCTCATGGAGAGAAAGTTCTCTTGAGAGTTATTTATTTAACGTGATTAGCCAATTCTTTTTGAACTTTTTCGTTTGATTCTTTTTTCTCTTTGAGCCATTTCTCACGAGCTTGTTCATAGTCAGCCTTGGTTACAACCTTGTCTTGTAACTGAATATACTTGAAGTATACATCTGAGCCCTTATCTCCAGACTGGCTGTATGATGCTGTGAATGGTACAACACGAGAAATGAATGGTGCAGCACCACTTGATGACATAGCTGGCAAGAAGAGTGAGCTATCTGTCAACCAAGCTTGAGCAGCCGCGTATTTTTCATAACGAACATTCAAATCGCTTGTTTCTTTAGCAGCTTCATCAACTAGCTTATCGTATTCTTTCAAACCAACTTGAGCCGCCGCAGCGTTATCTGCACCTTCGTAACCCATGTATGTTTTTGTTTGTTCAGCATTCGTTGTTTTCAAGATATCAAGGTAAGTTGACGGATCTTCATAGTCTGGGTTCCATGCAACTGCTCCTGAGAGATCCCAATCTTCTGCTGCTGCATTCGCCGCATAGTAGGTAATATTAGTAAACTCATCTTTAGAAACTTGTTGGATATCGATAACTACATTGCCTTCACCAAGCACTGTTTCAACGGATTGTTTGAAGGATTGAATACGTGCGATATAGTTTTTAGCTGTTTGGTCTACTGGAACATCCAAATGGATAGGGAATTTTACACCTTCTGCTTCCAATGCTGTTTTGGCTTTCGCAAATTCAGCTTTGGCTTTATCGGCGTTGAAGAGTCCATCTTGACCATCAGCAAAGTTTACGTTCTTCCATTCATCACCGTAAGTAGCCATCTTATCAGTCACCAAGTCACCGAAAGTTTTTTCGCCAGCAGAGACAAAGTCAGGTTTTACAAAGAGGTTACGAACGGCACGAGGAGCACCTTCTTTACCATTTACTTGAGCTGAGTAAGACGTACGGTCAAAGGCAAAGTTCAAGGCTTGACGGAAGTCCTTGTTAAGAAGGGCTTTCTTAGTAGAAGTCTTCTCTTCGTCAGTTGTCTTAGAAGTGTATTTGTAACCTTGGCGGTCAATATTCACACCCAAACCACCAACACCAGGTCCTGATGGGGTGTAGAAGATATTTTCCTTGTAGGTTTCTTCTACTTTAGAGTAGTTTGAACTTGTTGGGTAAAGACGGGCATAGCTATAAGCTCCACTTGTAAAGTTACGTTCAATAGACTCTTGGTCTGAACCATCATAGTAAGCAAGTGTTACTTTATCAAGATGAACATTGTCTTTATCCCAGTATTGTTCATTTTTAGCGAACTCGATAGAAGACTTAGCAGTCAAACCTTTCAGCAAGAATGGTCCATTGTAAAGCAATGATGTAGGGTCAGTCGCTTTAGCAAAGTCAGATCCTTTTGATTTTTCAAATTCTTCGTTCAATGGCCAGAAGATTGAATAAGCCATCTTAGAATTCCAGTATGGTTCGGGTTTGTTCAAAGTATACTCAAGTGTATAATCGTCAACTGCTTTCACACCTACTGAAGAAAAGTCTTTATTGTTTCCAGCTTTATAGTCAGCTAGACCTTTAACTGAATCTTCTGCTAGATAAAGTGCTTCAGACTTGTTATCAGCTGCGTGTTTCAAGCCATTTACGAAGTCTTTAGCTGTCACTTCAGCATACTCTTCGCCATCTGATGTCATCCATTTGACACCTTTACGAATCTTGTAGGTATAAGTCAACCCATCTTTTGAGACTGACCAGTCTTCTGCAACTGCAGGAGTCAAATTCCCATATTTATCATTTGTAAAGAGACCATCGATACCATTTGAAGTGGCAATTTTGGTACTTTGTTTCCCTGAAATGAGGTAATCCAATGTTTCTGGATCAGCTGAATAAACATAACCATAGGATTTTGGAGCTGTTGAATCAGATGATTTTGAAGAACCACAAGCAGCGAGAACGCCAGTTGCCAGCAAAGCAATCCCTGCTGTAACAAATACTCTACTTTTTTTCATGTATGTAACTCCTCTTAAAAAATTTAGGCTTATTGTCAATTATACCATAGATTTCTCAAAAAGTAAACGAATTTTCAGAATATTTAGGCGTGTAACCACAAAAAACTTTCACTTATCAAATTTTTCTATTCTTTGTTTGCTATCTATAGAATCAAAAGGGAAGTTAAGGCTCTATAAAGCCTGATTTTCAGATTTTCTCTCCCCATTTTTCCATCCAATCAGAAAGGGCAATCTTCTAAATTGGATTTTAGAATAAGAAACTATTGACGTAGAATCATTTTCAAGGTATAATATTAAACGTTGAGGCGGTATAGCCAAGTGGTAAGGCACGGCTCTGCAAAAGCTTGATCGTCGGTTCAAATCCGTCTACCGCCTTTCAGTACCTGAAATAACAGGAATTAACCGAATGAAAAGTCCGTAAAATCGGGCTTTTTTGTTTTTTTCTTCGGATAAAAATAAGGATAACTTTGAAAATCTTTTGGGGCGAATTTAGGGCGAATGAAAAACAGTGACGAAAATCACTGTTTTACTCAGTTTCTTCTTCGGGTTCTAGTTCTGTGATTTGAACTTTTACCTTGGTAACACGTCCATTTTTTACCTTATCATTGGTCAAGACGATCTGCTTATTTTGACTGACCAGTTCATAACTGATTTTTTCAGTTGTTGGAATCGTTCCAACACCCGTCAAATAATAACCGGCGATAGTATCCACATCATCGCTTTCTAGTTCAACGCCAAAGTAGTCGTTGAAGTCGTTAAGATTCATGGTTCCTTGTGCAATATAGGTATCCTCACCGATTTGATGGACTTCGATTTCTGCCCTGTCCGTTTCATCATCAATTTCGCCGACGATTTCCTCTAGGAGATCTTCCAGAGTTACCAAACCAGCCATACCACCGTATTCGTCTAGTAAGATAGCCATTTGATTTTGGGTATTTCGAAGCTCTTTAAGGAGGTCATCCACAAAGATAGTCTCAGGCACAAATAGTGGCGTTTGGAGGATTCGCTTCCAGACAATATTTTCAAAGCCATCTGCATAAGCAGCGTTTAGCAAACGCTTGGTATGAATCAAACCAATCACATTGTCCTTATCCCCATCATAAACAGGAATACGTGAGAAATTTTGCTTCAAAATACTTTGGATAATCGTTTGACTGTCATCCTGAATATCTACCATAAAGGCATCGGTACGAGGCACCATTAGCTCACGAGCCATCAGTTCATCTAGAGAAAAGATTCCCTGTAGCATTTCAATCTCATCTGCATCCAGTGTTTCTTCACTATTGGTGAGCATGTACTCTATTTCATCACGTGTCATCTTTTCATCAGCATCATCAAAGGTCATTGGTGTCAAACGGCTCAACAAATTAGTTGAAGCAGATAACAGCCAGACAAAGGGACTTACAATCTTTCCAAGACCAATAATAATTGGTGCTGTTCGAATCGCCAAAGCATCTTTCAGATTGAGGGCGATCCGCTTAGGATAGAGTTCACCAAAAACAATGGAGATATAGGTCAAGAATGCCAAAGAGAGGAAACTTGCAATGGCGTAAGCCGTCTCTCCGCTTCCCATCCAAGATGCGATCACTTGTCCAAGGGTATCCGCCAATTTGGCCCCTGACAAGATCGTAATCAAGGTGATACCGACTTGAATCGTTGATAAAAAGTGATTAGGATTTTCAAGTACCTTTAACAAACGGATATAACTTTTGTCTCCTTCTTCTGCCTTTTGCTCTACTCGGGCACGGTTTAGTGACACCATCGCCATTTCAGTGGCTGAGAAAAAAGCATTTAACAAGGTCAAGATAAATAATAATACAAACTGTAGCAACAAATTCTGACTGCTCGGGTCTTCCATAGTCCTTCTCCTAAAATAGTATCTTGTGTTCCATTATATCACAAATTAGCGTAGGAATCACATTATTTTCTAATTTATACAATCGCTCCCTTATCAATGACGGTCAAGGGAGCGATTTTGTTCTTTTGCAGATTGTTTCTAGTTTGTCACTGTGACTTGACCTGTTCGGTAATCAAGCTGGATACCCTTTTGAACATTTGGGATCAGGACGTTGAATTCCAATTCGCCATCCGAAGACTTGGCTTCAATTTGTGAAGCGGATGGAACTAGGTCCTCATTTGTCGCATAGTGAAGTGTCACGCGGTAACGAACCCTCTTATTTTGGTCCAAGGCTTTTCTGACCAAACTCTCATAGTAGTTCTGCCCTGTCGAATCCTCAGCCTGTGCTTGGTTTGCCCAAGCTGTCTGGACTGCAATGTTCTTGGGATTGCTGGTAGAGGCATCAAAACCATCCAAACCACCTATTAAGGCATAGCCCAGCAAATGCCCTCTATCGACTGCATGTGTATAGGCTCCCTTTAGATTTTTAACCTGGTGCCATCCTGGTGGCGTCCAAGAGGTCGATCCGTTGCCTGTTTCTTCACGATTTTTGTACTGACGAGTAGCTTTAGATAAGAGGGCATTGGCAACAGTTGGGACGGTCTCTTTCCCGACTGGTTTTGTTTTATTATCCGCATAGGGTTTGCTAGAAACCTTGGCATCTAGATTGGTTTTATTACCATTAACGACAAAGGCCCCTGCTCCATTCCACTCGAGATCACCTTTAATTTGGTTTTTGATCGACTCAGTTAAGACACTTTCAGCCAACTCCTGACTGGGAGCTTCTGAAGCTTGTTTTTTCTGACTGACCTTTGTTCTAGGGGTGTTTGGTGCTGTCTGCATCTGCTTAATGTAGTAGCTTCCAGCAGCCAATAGTAAGAATATAAGCAACCCTATCAGAGCTTGTCTTGTTTTTTTGTCCATTTTTCTCCTTATTTCTTTAGAAAAAGACTGGTTTCCCAGTCTAATTTCCTGTAAATTTACTAATCAATTCTTGCCATTTCGCTGGAGACAAAATCGCCCATGGATCCTGTCCCTTTCCGAGGATACCATAGCCGATCATCAAGCCGATTCCTAAAGCGAGGAATCCCAGCAAGAGTACGATAAAAATCAACAGTAAGCGACGGAGTACATAACGTATGTTTTTATTCTTCATCCTTAACCTCAATCCGCTGAATCTTCGCTCCTAGATGAGCTAACTTCTCATGGAAACGGTAGTAACCTCTATCAAGGTGGACTAACTTACCAACAACTGTTTCTCCCTGCGCCACCAGACCTGTCAAAATCAAAGCAGCACTAGCGCGAAGGTCCGTTGATAGAACTTCTGCCCCCTGTAAAGCCTGTCCCCCAACAATACGGGCTGTATCACGGATAATCTCCGAATGCAAGCCCATACGGCGCATTTCCTCTAAGTGTTGGAAGCGATTCTCAAACACCGTTTCCACCATGGTGGATTCCCCTTTTACGACTGTCATCAGCGCTGTAAATTGTGCCTGCATATCTGTTGGAAATCCTGGGTGTGGCAAGGTTTTTACATGAACAGCCTTGAGATTTTCCAGTTGAGAACGGACACGAATACCTTCCGACTCCTCCGTCACCTCAACTCCCATTTCAAGAAGTTTGGCAATCAAGGGGCGATTATGCTCCCAGACTGCATCTCGAATGAGGACATCTCCACCAGTCATAGCTGCCGCTACCATAAAGGTCCCAGCTTCGATACGATCCTGTACGACATTGTGGGTCGTACCATGGAGCTCCTCGACACCAGTCACTGTGATTGTTTCGGTACCGGCTCCCTTGACCTTGGCCCCCATTTCATTAAGGAGAATAGCGAGGTCAACAATTTCGGGCTCACGCGCAGCATTTTCAATCACTGTCACACCGTCAGCTAAAGTCGCTGCCATCATCAGGTTTTGTGTTGCGCCTACACTAGGAAAATCCATGTAGATATGAGCGCCGTGCAGGCGTTCCGCCTTGGCTTCAATGTAACCAGCTGTCTGGCTGATCTTTGCCCCCATAGCTTCCAAACCTTTGAGGTGGAGGTCGATTGGACGGCTCCCAATGGTACAACCACCTGGCATGGATACCTTGGCATGGCCTACACGAGCAAGGATTGGTCCCAAGACCACGATAGATGCCCGCATCTTACTGACATACTTATACGGAGCTTCCTCCGTGATATCACCAGTCGCATCGACTTCGATAACATGACCTTCCTCATCAAAGTCCACCTTGGCATTCAGACCTCGAACCACTTGATTCATGGTGAAAACATCTGACAAGATTGGGACATTTTGCAAGACTGTCTTACCCTTGCTTGCTAGAATAGTCGCTGCCAACAAGGGTAAGACGGCATTCTTTGCTCCCTCAATCGTCACACTCCCGACCAGACGATTATCTCCGCCTTGAACCACAATTTTTTCCATAGTTTTTCCTTTACTTTTGATTTTATAACAGTCCTATAAGCGCTTCTTGCCACAGTTGGTACAAACTGATAAAGAATGAACTCAAGATGTAGCCCATTACAATACTAAAGAAGCCTACTAACAAACGAACTTTTTTTGTGTTAGTAGCGGTCACTTTTAAAACCTTTTCCCATCTCACAAGATCCTTCAAAAGGTAAAAACTCAAATAAATAAAGAGTATATGACTACTTAGAGTGAATAATAATTGAACCATTTGACTATTATACCATCTTATCCGCTTGCGCGCCAGTTTTCGATTTTTCTACGAATTAGGGATTGTTTTTAAGGTAATCAATCGCATCTTGTAAGGTTTTTACGGGAACGATTTTCATCTCTGTTTTGATCGTTTTAGCAGCTTCTAGGGCTGTTTCATAGTTGCTTTTCGCATTGGGATCCGCTTTTTTTGCTTCCTCGGTGACTGGATTGTCAGGAGCAAAAAAGACATTGGCTCCCTGACGAGAGGCTGCAACCACTTTTTTGTCAATTCCACCGATGTCGCCAACATTTCCATCGCGATCAATGGTTCCCGTTCCCGCAACGATGCGACCATTACGAAGTCCTGGATCTGCTATCTGGGTGTAAATAGCGAGACTAAACATAAGACCGGCACTTGGCCCCCCGATACCAGCTGTTGAAAAGCGAATTGGAACATCACTGGTCACTTCCGTACGGTCAATTAAACCAATCCCAATCCCGTTTTTCCCGTTTTCAAGAGTGATAATTTTACCTTCAGCAGTCTTGACTCTTCCGTCTTCTTCGTAGGTTACCTTGACTGGATCCCCTAGTTTTTGAGAGTTGACATAATCAATCAAGTCTTTGGAACTGTCAAAGGTCTTATCATTAACAGCCGTCACTGTATCTGCAATATTCAGAATACCCTTAAAAGTTGAATTATCCGTCACAGTTAAGACATAAACTCCTAGATACTTGAGTTCGATATCTTTACCAGCCGTCTTCAAACCTTGATACTTGGCCATATTTTGGGATGTTTGCATGTAGAACTGATTGATCCGCATAAACTCTGCATCAGTAGAACCACCCGTTGTCTCCTGAGCGCTTCTAATATCCGTAAATGGAGTCAGCCAAGCATAGACAAGATGCGACAGGGTTGCATGCCGAATACCGACTGTTACAAACTGGTAGGCCCCTGCTTCTGTATCTTCTGTTTCATTGACTTTCAAAACTTGACGAATATCTTCCGCTCCACCTGGAACTTCTATGTAGTATGGTAAAGGTACTACAAAGGCTAAAAAAGTCAATACTAGTGCTAGGATGACATATAAGGGCCATCTAGTTTTTTTCTTCATGTTCTAATTCCTCCACAACACTGTTTGGGACATATTGCCGAATCTCCTGACCAAACTTCAGGAGCTCTCTCATGGCTGACGAGCTGATATAGAGATGCTCTGGGCGACTATGTAGGTAGACAGTCTCAATCTCTGGAGCCAGTTGATGATTGTAGTAATCAAAACTAGCCTCATATTGCAAGTCTGCGGCATTCCGCAAGCCACGGACAAGAGTTTTAGCTCCCAGTTTTCTTGCAACATCAACAACTAATTGGTCATGAGAAGCCATGACCTCTACATTTTCTAAATGCGCTAGGGCTTTTTCAACTGCTCGTTTGCGATTTTCAACAGGGAGAAAACCTTGTTTGTGGGGATTGTAGAAAACCCCGACATAGAGCTTATCAAAGAGTTTGCTGGCACGTTCAATGATATCCAGATGTCCATTTGTCATCGGATCAAATGATCCTGTAAATAATCCAATTTTATCTGACATAAACTGTCACCTTACTAATCCCATATATTTTTTCCTTCCAGATGCCTAAGCAGGCGATTTCTTCTGGGAGTTCTACAGACTTATCGGTTTCGCAGACGACCATGACCTCTTGGGAGAAGAGATTCCTTTCTGCCATTTTTTCGATATCTGCAACGATTTGTTCTTTTGCATAGGGAGGGTCTAAAAAGACCAGATCAAAGGGACCTGTCACTTGCTCCAAGGCCCGTTCAGCTTCCATCTTTAAGAGCTGAAATTTAGAAACTTCCTTGGTCATCTGGATATTTTCAGTGATGACAGCTTGTGCCTTTCGATCCCGTTCTACTAAAACAGCATGGGACATGCCTCTTGACACAGCTTCAATAGACAGACCGCCACTGCCTGCATAAAGATCCAAGACATGACCACCCTCAAAATAAGGACCAATCATGTTAAAGATAGCTCCACGCACCTTATCTGATGTCGGCCTAGTCGTCTTGCCTTCTAGCGTCTTGAGGGGACGCCCTCTGTAGATTCCTGATACGATTTTCATACCGTTTATTATACCAAATTATGGAAAAAAAGAGAAAGAAAACCGAACCTTACGGTTCGATTCCCTACAAGATATTTTCGTAAGTGTCGCGGACTTCTTGCGGCCAAACACTGGTCTGAACCTCTCCGATGTGTTTCTTGCGAAGAAGGAACATGGCCATCCGAGACTGTCCGATACCCCCACCGATTGTCAGTGGGAAAAGGCCGTTAAGCAGGGCTTTATGCCATTCCAACTCCAGACGATCTTCGTCTCCTGTAAGAGCCACTTGGCGACGAAGTGTATCTTCATCTACCCGAATCCCCATAGAAGAAAGTTCAAAGGCACAACCAAGAGATTCGTTCCAAACTAGAATATCGCCATTCAACCCTTTGTAGCCATTCTCAGACTCTGTTGTCCAGTCATCGTAGTCAGGTGCACGGCCATCATGAGGTTTCCCGTCAGGCAACTCACCACCAATACCAATCAAGAAGACTGCACCGAACTCTTTACAGATTGCATTTTCACGCTCTTTCGGTGTCAAATCTGGATAGCGTTCCACCAACTCTTCTGTATGGATGAAGGTGATTTGTTTTGGCAAGATGGATTCGATATCGTAGCGGGCTTCTACGGCTAGCTCTGTCAGACGGATAGCCTTGTAAATCTTTTCAACAGTTTCTTTGAGATAGGCGATATTGCGTTGACCATTTGGAATCACCTTCTCCCAGTCCCACTGGTCCACATAAACAGAGTGGGTCGCATCCAACGAATCTTCGTCTGGACGAAGAGCCTTCATGTGAACAAACAGACCCTCACCTTCACCGAAACCAAAACGAGCCAAGGTGTGGCGTTTCCATTTGGCAAGTGAGTGAACGACTTCATAGGTTTCATCTGGAATCTGCAAAACCTTGACAGATACTGGATGTTCGACACCGGACAGGTTGTCCTGCATCCCATCGCCGACCTTACTCAAGATAGGTCCCTGAACTTCCACGACTTCTAGTTTATCTTTCAAATACTGGGTAAAGGTGTTTTTAACAAAAGAAATTTCTTCTTGCTGATGAATAAAGCTTTTCTTCATAAACGGCTCCTCAAAAATTAGTTAAAAGCATTATACACCTATTTCCAAGAAAAGAAAAGAGTAAATAAGAAAAAGTCAGTGCTCTTTGGAACACTGACTTTGTCATTCATTAATCGTTTCGACCAAAGATACGTAAAATGCTAAGGAAGAGGTTGATAAAGTCTAGATAGATACTGAGAGCCATTGAAATGACCCAACCTGTCGCGACTTGTCCTCGTGACTGCTCATAAACATAGCGAATCTTTTGGTTGTCCCAAGCAATCAAACCTGAGAAAACCAAGACCATGGCAATACTAATCATGTAGTCAAAGAAACTATTGGCTAAAAATAGATTCACAACCATGGCAATGATGAGACCAACAAGCGCCGCCATCAAAGCTCGGCCCATTCCACTCAAATCTTTCTTGGTGAAAATTCCGATTGCCGCCATGACAAAGAAGAGAAGGGCACTGGATACAAAGGCTGATAAGACGGTCCCAGGTGTATAGAAGGCTACGACGAAACTCAGCGTAAAGCCATTTAAAACAGAATAAACTAAAAATACTGGGAGAGCTGCTGGACTATTTTTTGCAGCCATGCTACTCGCAACAAAGACCAGACCAAGTTCTGCAAAAGTTGCAATCATCAACCAGAGACGACCATGCATTAAAAAGTAGACCAATTGAGTCTGAAAGACCGTCAACATCAAAGCTGACACGAGAGCTGATAGACCAATCCCAAGTCCCACAAAGGCGTAAACCTTAGCGTAAAATTGATTGAGACCTGAACGTTCTTGAATAATTGTTTGATTCATTCTGATTCTCCTTTTTCTATAAATATGTCTTGATTATAACAAAGATTTTATAAATTAGCTGAAATAAAACATCAAAATGCCTGCTGCAACTGCCACGTTGAGACTTTCTGCTCGACCTTTCATGCTTATATGAACCAGCTGATCAGCACTCTCAGCCATGACAGAACTAATCCCCTGTCCTTCATTTCCCATAACTAAAACAAAGTCTTCTAGGGGAGAAAGCTCACGATAATCCTTTGAATCTCTCGATAAGGTCGTTGCCAGAATGGGCAAGTCACTCTTTTTAGCCCCTTCTACAAAGGTGGCAACAGGCATACGATAGATGGGCAAATGAAAATGACTTCCTTGCATGGAACGCAGAGTCTTGAGACTGTATACATCTGCTGACTTGTCTGAAACAATGACCCCTGTGAAACCGGCCGCATCCGCAGTCCGAATCATGGTGCCAACATTCCCAGGGTCTTGGACATCTTCTAAAAATAGAAACTTTCCCTGACGAAGATCAGGCTGTCCCATTTCTTCTTTTTGAATAACTGCGACAATGCCTTGAGGGGTTTGCGTATCTGCCAAGTCCCGCAAAATCTCCTCTGAAACCCAGACAGTTTGAGGAAAAGTGGCTAACTGATCTCGGTAACTTTCTAGGGCAAAAATCTTCTCAATCGTCACTCCTGCTTGAACAGCTTCTTCAAACAAGTGCCAGCCCTCAATCAAATAAGCAGACTTTCGATATTTTTTTTGATGCAATTTCTTGGCATTTTTTACCACAGAATTGGCTTTTGAGGTTATAATAGTCATAGAAATATTATAACACAATCAAAGGGGTTTGGTATGCAAAAGGTTAGAATGATTGCCCAAGGTAGGGTGCAGGGTGTTGGTTTTCGCTGGGGCGTTTATACTCTAGCGCTTGAAATCGGTGGCATCACTGGTCGTGTCTGGAATAATGACGATGGCACAGTGGAAATTCTTGCTCAGACAGACTCCTCTGCCACTATGGCAAAATTTATCCAAGAAATCCGCAAAGGTCCGACACCTTTTTCAAAAGTCACCTATCTAGATGTACAAATGAGCAACTTTTCATCCTATTCGGACTTCAAAGTCGCAAATTAGGTCTCCAGAACTATTGTATATTTTACAAAAAAACAGTAGAATAGAAAGGTATAATTTTTAAAGAAGGAATGAAAACATTGAAATCTATTAAACGT
Source organism: Streptococcus mitis (assembly GCF_003942695.1). Classification (GTDB taxonomy): domain Bacteria; phylum Bacillota; class Bacilli; order Lactobacillales; family Streptococcaceae; genus Streptococcus; species Streptococcus mitis_BD. The sequence goes on along the minus strand of NZ_RJNU01000002.1, from coordinate 282,997 downwards.
TTTGCCCTCTCTGCTATGGGAGTGGCTATGCTACTTATCTTGACAGGCTGTGTTTCTGTTGATAAAACGACTGGAGAACCGACTGGATTTATCTGGAACACCATCGGAGCGCCTATGGCAGAGGCCATCAAATACTTTGCTAATGATATGGGACTTGGTTTTGGGATGGGGATTATCATCGTCACCATTATCGTGCGTTTGATTATCTTGCCGCTCGGTATCTACCAATCGTGGAAGGCGACGCTTCACTCTGAAAAGATGAACGCCCTCAAACACGTGCTTGAACCACATCAAACACGTCTAAAAGAAGCAACAACTCAAGAAGAAAAACTTGAGGCTCAACAAGCCCTCTTTGCCGCCCAAAAAGAACATGGTATCAGCATGCTAGGAGGCGTCGGATGTTTCCCTATCTTGCTCCAAATGCCTTTCTTCTCTGCTATCTACTTTGCAGCCCAACATACTGAAGGGGTCGCAGGATCTAGCTTTCTCGGTATCGAACTAGGCTCACCAAGCATGCTCCTCGTAGCCTTTGCAGGTATTCTTTACTACATCCAATCTCTCCTCTCGCTTCATGGAGTAGAAGATGAGATGCAAAGAGAACAACTTAAGAAAATGATCTACATGAGCCCACTCATGATTGTTATCTTCTCCCTCTTCTCACCAGCCAGTGTCACACTTTACTGGGTTGTCGGTGGTTTCATGATGATTCTCCAACAATTTATCGTCAACTATGTCGTTCGTCCAAAACTTCGTCAAAAAGTACGCGAAGAATACGAAAAGAACCCTCCAAAAGCAAGTTCTACTGCAGGAGTAAGAAAAGATGTGACTCCTAAGCAGGCTCAAGCGATCACAACCAATAAGAAAAAGAAAAACCGCAACTCTGGCAAACAACGATCTAGATAAGACTCAAAAAGCTTAGCTGAAAGGCTAGGCTTTTTATGTATCACAAAAGCCCGATGTTTCCATCAGGCTCCTTTTTATCCATGAACACGTTTCATGTAGTCTTGGTAACTTTCTGTATCCATCAATTCCTTGGCATTCTTAACACGGTCTGCTGTTGGAGGTTTGACACCTTCGAGCGAATATGGAATCCCAAGTTCACGCCACTTGAATTCTCCCATCGTATGATAAGGTAGGATTTCAAACTTGTCAACGTTTTTGAGGGTTTTGACGAATTTACCGAGTTCGATCAAGTCATCATCTCTGTCTGTTAAGCCTGGAACCAGCACATGGCGAATCCAAACAGGCTTCCCGATATCTGATAGGTACCGGGCACAGGCCAAGATGTTTTTATTGGTCTGGCTGGTTACAATCTTGTGCTGTTCTTCGTTGATTTCCTTGATATCCAAGAGAACCAAATCTGTCACAGCCATGAGTTTATTAAACTTTTCGAGATAACGTGGTGTGTTACGGAAAGGAAGGGCACAGGTGTCCAAGGTGCAGTGGATTCCTTTTTCCTTAGCCTTGGTAAAAAAGGCAATCAAGAAATCAATCTGCAAGAGAGCCTCTCCACCACTGACAGTAATTCCTCCCTTGTCTCCCCAGAAGCCACGATAGCGAAGGGCTTCGGTCAAAACATCGTCTACTGTCCGTTCGCGTGATTTATTGGTCTCCATAGCCCATGTATCAGGGTTATGGCAGTACTGGCAACGCATGTGACAGCCCTGCAAAAAGACAATAAAACGAATCCCAGGGCCATCTACCGCCCCAAAACTCTCTGTCGAATGCACCATTCCTGTCACTTGTCCATAGTCAATTGTTTCTTCAGACATATCGTCACCTTCCTTGAAACCGTTTTATAGTTTTATTATATCACGACTTGAGGGAAAAACAAGATTTTTGTCTATTTTTTAGAAAGCAATCTGTTTTTCACTTTCATTTTCATTTTTTTAATGATCGGGTTCAAAATCAAAACCATACAAGGTTGCAAAATAGTCCTCAGGGCGCTCTGCACGGCGGATTTGGCGGGCTTTTCCTTCTTCGGTATAGAGAATTTCTGCCGAGCGTAGTTTGGCATTGTACTGGTAACCCATGGAGAATCCATGTGCACCTGTATCATGAATCACCAGTAAATCACCGATTTCTGTATGAGGTAGTTCGCGGTTCACTGCAAATTTATCATTGTTTTCACAGAGTGAACCGACCACGTCTACCACCTCAACAGGTTCATCTGGATGAGTCAGATTGCTTATATGATGATAGGCACCGTACATGGCTGGGCGCATAAGATTGACTGCCGAGGCATCCACACCCAGATAGGTACGGTAGGTTTTCTTTTTATGAGTTACTTTGGTGACGAGAACTCCATGCGGTGCCAGCATAAAACGGCCCAATTCAGTGAAAATCTTGACCTGACCAAGACCTGCAGGTGTGAGGACTTCTTCATAAACCTCACGGACACCCTCACCAATCATAGCGATGTCATTTGGCTCCTGGTCTGGGCGGTAATTGACTCCGATTCCGCCGGAAAGATTGATAAAGTCTAGTGAAATACCCAACTTTTCCTTGATTTCAACGGCTAATTCAAAAAGCTGACGCGCCAACTCTGGGTAGTAGAGATGGGTGACGGTATTGGATGCTAGGAAGGAGTGAATCCCAAATGTCTTGGCTCCTTTTTCCTTCAAAATAGCAAAGGCTTCAAAAAGCTGAGCCTTGGTCATACCAAACTTGGCTTCCCCAGGATTGTCCATGATGTCTGTTCCCAATTCAAAGACTCCGCCTGGATTGTAACGACAAGAAATGATTTCTGGGATACCTGCAGCTCGCTCCAGATGTTCAATGTCTTCAAAGGCATCCAAGTTAATGGTCGCACCCAATTCACGCGCATAAGCATATTCCTTGTCTGGCGTGTTGTTCGATGAGAACATGATTTCAGAACCGGGAAAATCCAGTTTATGGCTCATCAAGAGCTCTACATAACTAGAGCAATCCACACCACAACCTTCCTCTTTGAGAATTTTCAAGATGGCTGGGGTTGGAGTAGCCTTGACGGCAAAATATTCTTTGAATCCCTTATTCCAAGAAAAGGCCTGGTTGACGGCTCTTGCTTTTTCACGAATCCCCTTCTCATCATACAAGTGAAAAGGAGTCGGGAACTCTGCAACAATTGTTTCTAAATCTTCACGGCTGATAAATGGTGTTTTCATAAGCTTCCCTCTATTCTGTTTGCAAAGAAAGGCTGGGACAATCGTTCCAACCTTTAGTTCTATCTCTTATTTGTCTTCGTCAAAGATATTTCCAATCTCAACATCGATGGATTGGTTCTTAACATCAATATTGGTTACTTTCAAGAGTGACTTGTAATCGAACTGCTTTTCACGTTCTTCTTGGGCATTGTCTGCAAAGACTGCGACACCAGCTAGTTCAGAATCGAACTCACGCAAGAGACTGATCATCCCGTTGACAGTTCCGCCGCCTTTCAAGAAGTCATCCACAATCAAGACACGACTGCCAGCCTTGAGGCTACGTTTCGAAAGGAACATTTTCTCAATGCGGTCACCGCTGGAACCTGATACATAGTTGACGCTGACCGTTGAACCTTCGGTAATTTTCAAGTCACGGCGCACAATGACAAATGGAACATTGAGGACATTGGCAACTGCATTTGCGAGCGGAACACCCTTAGTCGCTACTGTCATCACCGCATCGATTTTTTGGTCCATAAAGCTCTTGGCAATGATGCGCCCAATATTTTTCAAAATGGCAGGCGTACTGAGCAAATCAGACAGGTAGATGTAGCCACCTGGCAAGATACGGTCGCTTTCTGAAAGTTTGTCACGCAAGTCTGCGATCATTTCTTTGGCTTCATGACTCGAGATTGATGGTGTAAAGATAACGCCACCACCTGCTCCAGTCACAGTCTGAATATGGCCGATTTCAATTTCCTCAAAGGCACGCTTGATAATCACAATGTCCTCTGAAATCGATGATTTAGCAGATTCGTACTTTTCTGCAAAGGTGTTGAGACTTGTTAGTTTGTATGGATTATTAATCAAATAGTTGGAAATGACAACCATCCGATCACTTCTTCTTAATTTCATTTTTATTTACCATTCCATTTAATTTTGATATTTTATCTATTATACCACATTCACATAAAAAAACGAACATTATTGCGTAAAAAATGCTCGTTTTTCTTAAATTATTAATCTAAATCTGGTTTATAGAAGGAACGATTGTCCATAGCGAAAATTTTATTAGTCATCTCTCCTTTGTCCACCAAAGCCAAAGCTGTTGACATCATCATCATGCTGGCATCTAGATTGTCAATCATATGAATAATCTCTGCCTCCATAACGCGTGGACGGACTGGACTTCCATACTCAAGTAAGCCGTGGTGACTGAGGATGACATGGCGCAGTAGCACCACTTCTTCTCTAGTATCATCGATGCCAAGTTCCATGACTGTCTTGGTGATTTCGCTATCGATGAGAGCTATATGGCCGATGAGATTGCCTCGCACTGTGTACTCCGTCTGATTCGGACCACTGAGTTCTAAAACCTTGGCCAAGTCGTGCAACATAATCCCAGCATAGAGCAGGCTCTTATTGAGCTGAGGATAGATCTCACTAATGGCATCTGCCAAGCGCACCATGGTTGCTGTATGATAGGCCAAACCCGTTTCAAAGGCGTGGTGGTTGGTCTTGGCAGCTGGATAGGAGTAGAATTCCTTATCATACTTGGTGTAGAGACTACGAACGATACGCTGCCAGACAGGATTTTCTATCTTGAAAATCATTTGCGACATGTAGTCACGGATTTCCTTGACATCGACTGGTGACTTGACCTTGAAATCAGCTGGATCATTGGGTTCCCCAGGTTGAGGTAAGCGGAGAGTAATTTGATTGACTTGAGGAGTATTATTGTACACTTCTCGACGTCCCTGCATGTGAACCACTTTCCCAGCGGTAAAGGCCTCAACGTTATGAGGTTGGGCATCCCAGAGTTTCCCTTCAATCTCGCCACTATCGTCTTGGAAGGTAAAGGCTAGGTAGTTTTTCCCAGCACGCGTCTGTCTCAGGTCAGCTGACTTGATCAGGTAAAAACCTTCAAACAGCTCATCTTTTTTCATGTGACTAATCTTCATATTCTTCCTCATCTTCTTGGAAATGGAGTAGATCAAGCGCAGGCTCACCTTCTGATAACTCAATGTGACGGAGCGTCCGCTCGATAGCCGTGGTACGACGGTTTAATAATTCATCAATATTGCCAGAGGCATGTTGGAGATGCTTTTGTGCCTTAACCAGAATGCCTCCGAACTTGCCAAACTCGGTCTTGACGCTGGCAAGAGTCTTGCTGATATGGTCAGCACTCTTTTGGATATTGAGAGTTTTGAAGCCAACTGATAGAGAGTTAAGCAGGGCTGATAGGGTACTTGGACCTGCGACAATAATCTGCTCCTCCCGTCTCAAGTCATCAAAGAAGACCGGATTGCGGACGATTTCTGAGTAGAGTCCCTCTGTCGGAACAAACAAAACTCCAAAATTGGTCGTCCGAGGTGGCGCTAGATACTTGCTCTTGATATCCTTGGCAAAGCGCTTGACGCTAGCTAGGAGTGACTTGCGACAACGTTCGATTTCGTCCTTATCGCCTGCTTCATAGGCTTCTTCTAGGCGATAATAATCCGCCAGTGGAAACTTGGAGTCAATCGGTAGGTAGACATATTCTTGGTCGCCTTGGCCAGGTAACTTGATGGCGTACTCTACTCGCTCGCTAGAGTTTTCAACCGTTGCGTATTCTCGTTCGTACTGGGCAGGAGTCATGATGTCTTCGATGATTTGCCCCAGTTGCAATTCGCCCAGAATCCCTCGCGTCTTGGTCCCAGAGAGAACCTTGTTGAGGGCCCCGACATCGCGGGCAACTGTCTGCATCTCTCCAAGACCACGATTGACCGACTCCAGTTGCTTGGAAACTGTCTCAAAAGAAGCCTGCAAGCGCGTCTGCAAGGTCTTTTCCAGTTTTTCCTCGACCGTCTGGCGCATTTGTTCTAAACGTTGCTCATTTGATTCCTGCAGGGCTTGGAGACGTTGGTCGGTCTTGTCTCTAGTTTGGAGGAGATTCTCGTTCATCTCCTGTCTAACTTGCGTCAGACCTTGGTGCAACTCCATTCGCACTTCTTGCAAACGATCGCTGACAGCCACTTCCAAGTCTTTTTGGTCTAACTGGCTGGCTTGTCTAGCTTGTTCAAAGCGGTAATCCAGTTGATCTGAAAGATTGTCTGCCTGATCCTCCAAGCTCTTGGCTAGGTACTTGTCTTGCTTATCCTGCCTTTGCCAAATGAGAAATAGTCCAGCTAGGTGGGTAATTAATAATAGTAATAATACAGTCTCCATCCTACCTCCTGTCCTTGCTGTGCAGCACGACGACATAACCATCTGGGCAAGTTACCGAAACTTCCCTATCTATATATTCGTTAGAAGCGTACACTTTTTTAAAGAAAAAATTTTCCTCTGTCAACTCATACTTGGCACCGAGAATGGTCAACTGACTGTCCCGAACCGGCATAAAGGCTAGATAATCGTAGTCTGAACGCGGTTCAAGCTGACTGGTCCCTTCTGGACAATAGGCAATCAAGTTTTGCCCATCCTCAATCGCTATCTGGCGCATATAAGGTGCCAACTTGGGATTGCTAGGTAGAAAGACATTAGCCAGCATATGATCAATACGACCACCAAGAGCACCGAAAATAGTGATCTGAGCCCGAGGATTTTGCTCAAAAATGGTCAAGAGAGCCAATTCCAGATCTGTCTCATCCTTTTCTGGCTGAGCTTGGACAAAACTCAGGGCACGTTTTTGAATCACCTGACGCTCTTCTTCAGTGACAGAATCAAAATCTCCGACGGCTAGTCTGAGAGGAAGGTTTTCTTCCAAGACCCAGAGCGAACCTCGATCCACACCGACAAAGCTATCAAAATTCGTCCGATAATGACCGCGATCTCCGCCTGCAAAAACGGCAACCCTAGTCCAGTTGTTTTCTGAGAGTTTGCACTCGTTCATTGACATCTCCCTTAAAAACATAGGATCCTGCTACAAAAACGGTCGCTCCAGCTTCTTTGGCTTGAGCAATGGTCTGGTCATCAATACCGCCATCGACTTCAATCTCAAAGCTCAAACCTTTTTCCTCACGAAGGGCAACCAACTCACGAACCTTGTCCATGGTTTCAGGCAGAAAAGCTTGACCACCAAAACCAGGATTAACCGTCATGACCAAGACTTGATCAACTAGGTGAAGGACATGCTTAATTGCCTCGACAGGCGTACCAGGGTTAATGACGACCGAAGGTTTAACACCGAGAGAGCGAATTTTTTGGAGGGCGCCATGGATATGAGGTGTTGCTTCTACATGGATACTGATGATATCCGCTCCTGCGCGCGCAAAGTCTTCTAGATGATGCTCAGGATTTTCTACCATCAAGTGGCAGTCAAAGACCATCTTGCTATGAGGACGAAGGCTTTCAACCACCCCTGCACCAAAACTGATTTGCGGTACAAAGTGACCATCCATGATATCGATATGGGCATATTCTGCCCCAGTTGCTTCTAGGCGTTTGATTTCACATTCAAAGTTGGCATAATCTGCTGCCAGAATTGACGGAGCAATCTTGTATTGAGACATAGGTTTCTCCTTATTTTGGAATTTTTTTGCTGACTTTTTTATAGGTTTCTCTGCGATTTTCAATTTCACTGAGGAATTGCAGGTAGTTGTCAAAACGGAAGGTTGCAATGGTACCCTCTTCAACAGCTGGTTTGACTGCACAAGACGGCTCATGGGTATGGGTACAAGTACGGAACTTACAATCTCGACTGACACTGGCAATCTCTGGAAAGGCCTGATTGAGGTCTTCAGCCGTTGACACTTCATAATCCAGTGATGAAAATCCCGGCGTGTCCGCAATCTTTCCACCATTGAGATTGTAAAAACTAACAGCCCGAGTGGTATGACGACCGCGACCAAGACTGTCTGAGATTTCTCCTGTTTCAAGATTGAGGTCCGGTGCGATTTTATTGAGGAGGGTTGACTTCCCAACACCTGTCTGCCCCATAAAGACCGTCACTTTCCCTGTTAATAAAGGCAAAAGTTCTTCTTTACTGGTCACAAAGTCGTAACCAATGGCACCGTAAGTCTGCTGATAAAAATCCAGTTCTCCTCTATCTTTCAGCAAGTCCATTTTAGAAATATAAACAATAGGATGGATGCCCTTGTGTTCTAAAAGAACCAAGAAACGATCCAGCAAATTGCTGTTGAAGTCCGGTTCCTTGACAGACATGATCACCACAGCTTGGTCAATATTGACAATAGGCGGACGGACCAGACTGTTTCTCCGTTCGTGAATCTTGAGAATGTAGCCTTCTGAATTTTCCTCCGCAGAAAAATCTACCCAATCCCCAACATAGGGCGTATGACCTTTTTTGCGGAAATTCCCACGCGCACGTGTCTGATAGACTTGGCCATCACTCTCCAAATAGTAGAAGCCCGCCAAGGCTTTAATAATTTGTCCCTGCATCTTAGAGTCCTTGTCCTTTAAGCGCATCTGCTAGGCTAGCAAATTCTGCCAAGCTAAGAGCTTCACCACGAACACTCGGTGACAAACCTGCTTGGTCCAGAGCCTTGGTCAGCTTATCCTTGACTTCATCAGTCTTGCCAAAGTAGCCTGTCAAGTTGTTCCACAAGGTCTTGCGACGATGAGTGAAGCTAGCCTTGGAAACCTTAAAGAAAAAGTTCTCATCTTCCACTGCTACGGCAGGTTCTGGACGGCGCACCATTTTCAAGATAGCTGAGTCCACGTTTGGTGCTGGTACAAAGACCGTACGAGGCACGATGAAGGCAACCTTGGCTGTCATGTAATACTGAACCGCAATCGACAAGCTACCGTAAGCCTTGGTGTTAGGTTGGGCTGAGATACGATCCGCCACTTCTTTTTGCATCATGACCACAAATTCACTAAAAGGAATGCCACTCTCAATCAAGTGCATGAGAATAGGCGTTGTGATGTAATAAGGCAAGTTGGCCACTACCTTGATTGGCAGGTCAGGATTTTTGAAATTCTGGATATGTTGCGCCAAGTCAACTTTGAGAATGTCCTCGTTGACTACAGTCACATTGTCAAAATCACGCAAGGTATCAGCTAGGATTGGCACCAAACGGTGGTCGATCTCAAAGGCCATGACTTCTGCTGCACGCTCAGCCAAAAACTCCGTCAAGGCACCAATTCCTGGCCCAATTTCGATAACATTAACCTGGTCATCAATTTCAGCCGTATCCACGATTTTTTGAAGGATATTGGTATCCGTCAGGAAATTTTGTCCGAAGGACTTTTTAAAGGTAAAACCGTGACGCTCCAGCACTGCCTTGGTCACGCTATAATCTGCAATTCTCATTTATTCTCTTTTCTATTTGTTAGCTAAAAATAATATATAAAACCCACATAATTACTAGTGCCAACAAAATCTAAAACACTAAAAGAACACGAGACTTGTTCCCTTTTGAATCAGCTCCAGTCGTACCTAGCACTTTCTTATCTTCTTGGGGGTTCATTTTCTTCAGTTCATCCTGATAGGCAACCGAATCTACAATATTGTCTTCTGGCAATAATTCTGAAGCATAATAATCAGGAAAGCCCATAGCAAGACCAATTAAGTTCTTTTCTGTCACAGAAAAATCTAAATCTTTGGGTTGATTTTCCCGAATAGCTCGTATATTTTTTAACAGTTTATCAGAAACAACAGACACTTGGTCCATAAAAACAACATCTAAAAGATCAAATCCGAGCACATCACCGTCTTTGACATTTGCAAGAATATTACGGACAAAGTCATCATATAGTTGCACGGATTGCGGGGCATTCTCTGCTAAAAAAGATCGGTTTTTGAGGGCATTCTGCTGGAATTTTTCAATAGAAAGCAAGATATCTACATTCTGCTCTTGGTAAAATCTTTCTGCTTGCTCTTCATCTTCTTCCAGTTTTTCTGCTGTTTCCCAGAGAGCAATCGGAGCTTTTAAATCTTCTTCATCCCAAAACAATTGCCAAAAATAGGGTATTGTGTAAATTCCCTCTGTTAGAATACGGGCTTCATCTACGTTTTTTAAGTAAATATAACTTCTATTTGCCATATCGTTTCCTTTCACCATTTTTATGAAGGCTTTACCTTCCGTCAAAGTCACTCCAAACAGGGCCAACTGTTTAGATCACCTCTTGTTGTCAAAAAGTCAATGCATATTGTTCTAATTTTCATTCATTATCTTTTAAGAAAATCATTTATTCTCTTTTCTATTAGGAACGGCGATATATCCAAACAAATTCATTTCCTCTAGAACTCTGATGAATCAGGTCTTTTAAATAGATACTGGGATTCGTCAGTTCTTTTGTTTCTGTATGATAGCTTCTTATTGTCTGCCCACCATGTCGGAGAAGCCACTCTGTATCCAATCTAGGCAAATATCTGTCCTTTTGAAGAAAACTACAAAGCTCCTCAACTGTCATATCCTCCGGGATATCAAGATCCATCTGATGAGAAAAAACATCATCCCCATGCAGATAGACTCTCTGTCAACTTGTATTTTCATTTCGCTCTGTCCTTATAAGTTTCTATTTGAACGCTATCAAAATAAATCTAAGTACCTCTATTGTAACACATTCCCTTTGTATTTTTGGGCTATCTAGCTATTATCATAACTTTCCATAGCTTCTTCCACTTCTGCCAAGGTTATCCCAAATAACTCTAAGCGCTTGAGGAGTTGCTTGCCGTTGGAATAGCCGATGCGGAGCTGTTCCCCTAGATACTCTCTACGCCTACGACTGTCTGCTCCCGCTAAGAAACCTAGGCGAATCAAGTCACCACGACTGATGTCAAACTCGTTCTCGTTTTCAAATTGCTCTGTCACTTGAGCCAGCGCTGTTTTTAGGTCTTCATAGCTGGCGTGTTCGATTCCCAGAGAACGTCCCTTGGACTTAGATTTGGGAACAGCCTCATCTCGTTTGAGGAAGGCATGCTGAACTGTTGGAATGGCCGTCATAATCATGCGCCGAATCCGCTCCCCATTAAAATCTGGGTCTGTAAAGACAATGACTCCATGGCGTTGGTGTAGACGCTGAATCCGCTCTAGATCCTGGTCATTGATGGCAGAACCTCGGGTCTCATAGGTCTCCACATCGAAATAGCGTTTGAGATTGGCCGTATCATCGCGCCCTTCGACCACGATAACTTGGGAAATTTTTTCTTTCATCACTTGTTGTCCAATCCAAAGATACGCTCTGCATTTGTAGTCGTTGCTGCTGCTAATTCCTCGGTCGCCATCCCACGCAAGTCGGCGATAAAGTCCACCACGTATCGTGTGTAGGCTGTTTTGTTTTCACGGCCACGTTTAGGAACAGGAGCCAGGTAAGGGGCATCTGTCTCAACGAGGATTTTATCCAAAGGAAGTTCCCTAGCAGCCTCTTGGATATCCGTCGCTTTCTTAAAGGTCACCACACCTGAGAAAGAAATGGTCATGCCAAGTTCGACAAACTTCTCCGCCCACTCCAAAGAACCTGAAAATGAATGCATGATGCCACCACGAGGACCAACGCCCTCGCTCCTGATAATCTCATAAGTATCTTCTAGCGCATCACGGGTATGGACCACAAAGGGCAAGTTCAAATCCTTAGACAGCTGAATCTGACGACGAAAAACCTGTTCCTGCACTTCCTTAGGTGCTGTCATCCAATGGTAGTCCAGACCAATCTCACCCAAGGCAACAACCTTGGGATGTTTTAGTTTTTCAAGCAAGTAAGCTTCGACCTCATCTGTGTAAGTCCCTGCTTCCGTCGGATGCCAGCCAATAGTTGCGTAGAGTTGCTCATACTCATCTACCAACTCTAGGGCTCGCTCAATGGTTGGCTTATCAAAACCAACAATATTCATCTGTGTCACACCCATCTCAGCAGCCAAGGCGATTTCTTCGGCCTCACGTCTTGCAAATTCTTCTACATTTAAATGTGTGTGCGTATCAAAAATCATCTCTTCTAACCTCATTTTCTTCCATCTATTATACCAAAAATAGTATCCCTCGGCTTGTAAAAATATTCTAATACCAATCATTCTCCCTTGACTGCCCTTTTTCAAAGCAGTATAATAACACTTATTGAAATTTTCAGCAAAGGAAAAGAAAATGTTTAGAAAATTAAAATATACCTTTATCGGTCGACCACTCAAGTCCCTCACAGACGGCGAAGGGGGATTACTTGGAAAAATGCAGGCACTTGCAATGTTATCCAGTGATGCCCTGTCTTCTATTGCCTATGGACCTGAACAAGTCATTCTCGTATTAGTCAGTCTCTCTCCTCTCGCTATTTGGTGGAGCCTCCCTATCGGTATTTTTGTCCTCTTACTGCTCGCTAGTTTGACCATTTCCTATCGTCAAATCATTCATGCCTATCCTCAAGGCGGAGGGGCTTATATGGTCACTCGGGAAAATCTCTCCCCTGAACTGGGCTTGATTGCAGGAGGTAGTCTCCTTGTTGACTATATGCTGACAGTAGCCGTATCCGTCGCTTCTGGAGCTGATGCTATTACAGCAGCCATACCTGCCCTCCATCCTTATAATCTTCATATCTCTATTTTCCTAGTCTGCCTGCTCATGCTCTTGAATTTAAGAGGATTGAAAGAATCTGCCAGCTCTCTAATGATTCCCGTCTACCTCTTTATCTTCAGTACCGTCTTTCTCTTGCTTTATGGGTTCTTTCAACTATTTACAGGTTCCCTAAACTATCAGGCGACTTCAACCATTGGACAAACTGTTCCGAGCCTTTCCATCGTTCTCCTACTAAGAGCCTTTACCAGTGGCTCTGCCTCTCTGACAGGGGTTGAAGCTATTTCAAATGCGGTACCATTTTTTAAAACTCCGAAAGAAAAGAATGCTGCTCAGACCTTGACCATCATGTCGCTGATTTTAGGATTTCTTTTTGCAGGCATCACCTTCCTAAACTATTGGATGGGTATCACGCCTCAACACGGAGAAACCATCCTCTCGCAAATGGCCAAGGGCATTCTTGGTGATTCATTCTTTGGTCATGCCAGCTACTATCTCTTCCAGTTCTCGACAGCCTTGATTCTAGCCGTAGCTGCAAATACTGGCTTTTCAGCCTTCCCTATGCTGTCCTACAATATGGCCAAAAACAAGTACATGCCCCATCTCTTTATGGAAAAGGGGGATCGTCTCGGCTACTCCAACGGTATCTTAACTTTGGCTTTTGGAGCTATGATCCTTCTTCTCATTTTTAATGGGAATACTGAACGCTTGATTCCTCTTTATACTATCGGAGTCTTCGTTCCCTTTGCCCTTTCTCAGACTGGGATGATTCGCCATTGGAAAAAGGAAAAAGGAGCAAACTTCTTAAAATCTGCCTTCGCTAATATCCTTGGGGCCATCATTTGTTATGCCATTGTCCTCATTTTACTCCTCTTCAGACTGGGTGATATCTGGCCTTTCTTCCCAATTATCCTAGTTTTAACCTTCCTCTTTTTGTCCATTCACAGCCATTACCAAAAAGTGGCAAAACAACTACGACTCTACGAAGGAATTGAAAAACGCACTTATGACGGTAACCTTGTCCTTGTCCTAGTAGGAAATGTCACTCGAGTAAGTGTCGGAGCCATCAACTACGCTCAAAGTATCGGTGACGAAGTGTTGGCCATGCACATTTCTACTAAAGAAACAGCAGAAAAAGACCAAGAAATTCTTCAGGAATTTGCCGATTACTTCCCAAATATCACTCTGAAGAATATCAATACCAGCTACCGCAACATCATCACCCCTAGCGTTAAGTATGTCAAACGAATCGCCCAAGAAGCTAAGCAAAAAAACTACACCGTTACAGTCCTTGTACCACAGTTTATCCCTAACAAGCCTTGGCAAAATATCCTGCACAATCAAATGAGCCTCAAACTAAAATACGCTCTCAGATGGCACGAAGACGTCGTTGTCGCTAGCTACTCTTATCACTTAAAAGAATAAAGAAAAGGCCCTACCAGAACCAAAAAGCGTCTGGTGGGGCCTTTTTCTGAATCCAGCCACTATGCTTAACTAAAAAGCATGACTAGGAATATTATTGAATGTGGTTAGCTAAATCTTCCTGAGCTTTTTTATTGGACTCAGTTTTTTCTTTTTGCCATTTTTCATAAAGCTCTTGATACTGTTTCGCAGTCACGGGATCTTTTTGCAACTCAAGGTATTTGTAGTTATCCGCATCCCCTTTATGTCCGACAAATGAGAAGGCTCCTGTGAACGGTACAGTCTTACGGAAGATTGGATTAGCTCCTCCACTTTGAACTGGCAGAAAGAGAGCACTATCTGTTAGCCAAGCTTGAACTTCAGCAAATTTTTCATAGCGAGTCTGAGTATTTTCAACCTCATTGTCTGCTGTGTCCAACAACTTCTTGTAGGTAGAGAGACCGATTTTTTCCTTGACATCATTGTCTTTCCCTGGAGTCAAGCCAAGATTTTTTAACTGAGAACCAGAGTCTGGATCCAAGAGGTCAAGATATGTCTTAGGATCAGAGTAATCTCCACTCCAGCCCGAAATATCGATGTCATAGTCCTTTTGTTCAGCTGTGTCAGCAAAGAAGGTTGCATTGTCTTTCTCGTCTGGAGACAATTGAATCACATCGATAACAATATTATCTGATCCAAGTGTCTCCTCAACCGTCTGCTTGAAAGAACTTGCTTGCTGTACGTCCAACTTAGCAGTCTGGTCTACTGGCATGTCTAAATGGATAGGGAAGGTCACACCTTCTGCCTGCAAACTTTCTTTGGCTTTGGCAAATTCTGCCTTGGCTTTATCAGCATTCAAGAAGGCAGACTGAGCGTCGTTTAGATTGACATTAGCCCACTCTGTACCATAGTTGACCATCTTTTCATTGACAGCATCTCCAAAGTTTTTCCCACCGATTTGAACAAAGTTGCTTGGTGTGACAGTGTTTCGAAGGATACGGTCAGCTCCATCTTCTCCATTTGTCTGGGCAGCGTATGCATGACGGTCAAAGGCAAAGTTAATCGCCTGACGGAAGTCTTTATTTTGCATAGCTAGACGCGAATCTGTTTTTTCTTTATCCGTCTGTTTCATGGTTTGATTGTAACTTTGACGGTTGACATTGAAGAGATAGTAGAAAGTCACAGCATCCTGAGGAGTATAGGTAATCTTATCCTCATTCCCTTTTTTCAGCTGGTCAAAGACAGAACTTGTCGGGAAGATACGTCCGTCTGTGTAGTTGCCTTCTAAGAATCCTCGAGCCAAACTATCTTGGTCTGAACCATCATAGAAGGAAAGCTTTACCTTCTCAATCTTCACATTGTCCTTATCCCAGTAATTAGGGTTCTTTTCAAACTCAATTAAAGATTTTGAAGTGAAAGACTTGAACAAGTATGGCCCATTGGATAAGATACTGGATGGAGTAACACTTCCAAAGTCATCTCCCCTAGATTTCAAAAAGGCTTCATTAACAGGACTCAAAATCCCCCCAGTTGTCTTCGAATTCCAATAAGACTCTGGTTTGTTCAAGGTGTATTGGAGAGTATAGTCGTCCACTGCCTTGACTCCAACCGTCTCAAAGTCAGATGTTTTCCCTTCGACATAATCTGCCAAACCTTTGATCGAATCCCGTACCAAGTACAAGTTCTCAGCCTTTTTATCCGCTGCATACTTAAGACCTGTCACAAAGTCATGTGCTGTCACTTCAGCATACTCTTCTCCTTCAGAGGTATACCACTTAGCTCCTTGGCGGATTTTATAGGTATAGGTCAAACCGTCTTTTGATACGGTCCATGACTCCGCCATAGAAGGAACGAGATTGCCGTACTTATCATTTTCCAACAAACCATCGATCAAGTTTGTCGTAATGCTAGAGGTCGAGCCACGTGTCGAAGTGATATAGTCTAATGTATCTGGATTGCTTGCAAATACATAAGAGTAGGTTTTATCTGTATTTGATTGTGCCGAACTACAAGCCGCCATCAAGAAGCTTGCGCTCAAAATTCCAGCCCCTAGTAGGAGGGCTTTTGATTTCTTCATAACTGTTCTCCATTTTTTATAGTATGTGAAATATTATACACTATTTCAGAAAAAATATAAAGCATTTACAGACTGATATTATAGGAAAAAGAAAAGCCAGTAGACTCGAGTTCCTACTGACTTCTTTGTTAAATTCGTTTGGATTATGCAGCCAAAACTTTGCGTCCTTTACGACGACGAGCTGCCAATACGCGACGACCGTTTTTAGTTGACATACGGTTACGGAATCCGTGTTTGCGCGCACGACGAAGTTTACTTGGTTGATAAGTACGTTTCACGATGAATACCTCCTCATAGATTTTGTATTCGTTTAGCCGGCTATAAAGTGATCAGTTACTAAACATACTTTACTATTCTATCTGATTCTGCCAATTTTGTCAATAGCTCCAAGCAAATGTTTTCTAGCTTTTCCTATGAAAGTCCTTATCTACGATATTGTTTCAAGAAACGAGTCATCTTTTCTTGGATTTGTGCTAATTCGTCCACTCGTGGAAGGTAAACGATACGGAAATGGTCTGGCTCCCTCCAGTTAAAACCGCGACCATGAACCAAGAGAACCTTTTCCTGCTTCAAGAAATCAAGAACGAATTGTTCATCGTCATCGATGCGATACATATTGCGGTCAATTTTAGGGAAGATATAAAGACCCGCCTTCGGCTTGACCGCAGACAAACCTGGAATATCTTGAATAGCATTATAGATAAAGTTTCTTTGCTCATAGATGCGACCACCAGGAAGGAGTAATTCGTCCACTGACTGGTGACCTCCTAGCGAGGTTTGTACGACTTGCTGGGCCAAAACGTTGGAACAAAGGCGCATATTGGACAGCATATTAAGACCTTCAATATAGCCCTTGACATGTGTCTTAGGTCCAGACAAGACCATCCATCCCACACGAAAACCAGCGATACGGTGGGATTTTGACAGACCATTCATGCTGACACAGAAGACATCTGGTGCCAAACTTGCCACAGGCGTATGCACATGCCCATCCATCACCATGCGGTCATAGATTTCGTCCGCAAAGATGATCAAGTCGTTTTGACGAGCGATTTCAATAATCTCTAACAGGAGTTCTTTAGGATAAAGGGCTCCTGTTGGATTGTTCGGATTGATAAGGACGATAGCCTTGGTATTGGAAGTGATTTTTGACTTGATATCGTCAATATCAGGATACCATTCTGCAGCTTCATCACAGATATAGTGAACCGCATTTCCTCCAGCTAGGCTGACAGCAGCCGTCCAGAGAGGATAGTCTGGCATAGGCACCAAGACCTCATCTCCATTGTCCAAAAGCCCCTGCATAGACATGACAATCAGCTCACTGACACCATTTCCAAGGTAGATATCATCAATGTCCACATTGGGGAAGTTCTTCAGTTGGCAATACTGCATGATGGCCTTACGGGCTGAGAAAATCCCTTTAGAGTCAGAATACCCTTCGCTATCACGCGCATTCATAATCAAGTCATGAATGACCTCATCTGGTGCTGTAAAACCAAATTCTGCTGGATTCCCTGTATTCAGACGTAAAATCTTTTCTCCGTTTGCTCGCATCCGCATAGCTTCTTCCAAAACAGGGCCACGGATATCATAAGCAACATGTTCTAGCTTACTAGACTTGTTATATTCTTTCATCTTGTTTCCTCAATTCATCGAGATAGTAACATTATACCACTAGAAAGGGATTGCGACAAGTTTCCTGAAATGAGGAAGCCAAGAAAAAACTCACAACGACTAGGTTCTCACCGTCTAAACAACTAGAATACAGAAGCATTTTCTCACATACCAAAAGACAAAACTAGAAAGACCAATGCTAAAAAGGAATCATACAAAAGATTAAACATGAGAAAGAGCCCCCACGTGACCAAATAATCCAAGCGACCACTTCTCTTTGCAATCACAAATAAAATGATGTGGTAGACTAAGTGAAAGAGAAGAAAACCAACAAAATATGGATAGAGAATAGGCACGACTCTTTCCAGCTGCCAAAGCATCACTACTTCTCCTACAAGTGATGCAAGGATAATTCCATGATAAAGAAGACTTATTTTTTTAGAAGCTTGAACAAAATCTTTCATACTTTCTCATCCCTTCACTATGTTTCCTAATATCCCGTTTTCTTTTATTTTAACATATCTCCACCAAATCGAATCTCCGATAATATTTATTTAAATATGATTTTTACTTTACTTCTTTAGTGAAAAGGATTACAATAAAAGTAAGAAAATTTCAGGAGGTTTCATTATGGCACAACGTTACCAAAATGTTATGGTTGCAATTGATGGTTCTAAAGAGGCAGACTTGGCTTTTGTTAAAGGTGTTTATACTGCTCTACGCAATGATTCCAAGCTCACCATTGCCCATGTTATTGACACACGCGCTCTTCAAAGCGTGTCTACCTTTGATGCTGAAGTTTACGAAGAACTCCAAGTCGACGCTGAAAGTTTGATGAAAGAGTACGAAAAACGTGCGAGAGATGCGGGCGTGACGGAGATTCACATCGTCATCGAAATGGGAAATCCCAAAACCCTCCTTGCCCGTACCATTCCAGACGCAGAAAATGTTGACCTGATTCTCGTCGGTGCAACAGGTCTTAATGCCTTTGAACGCCTCTTGGTTGGCTCTTCATCTGAATACATCCTCCGCCACGCAAAAGTTGATTTGCTCGTCGTGAGAGAACAAGAAAAAACATTATAGGAACATAAAAGGAGCCTGCTAGGCTCCCTTTTTTCTTACTTATTTCTCTCTTTATGTCGCTCATAAGCCTTGAGCTGACGCTGCAGTTCCTTTCTGATAGCAGGTTCTGGAGCATATTTTTCGTCCCAGTCATCTGGTTTTAAGATTTTATGTGTAACTGGATCAAAATGGGCTTTTCCATCAGGAAAAACCTTCCCCATGTTTGCCTCATGCACAATATCAAAGATGCGTTCTGGATCCACTCCCATCAAGGCAAAACTGCCGTAAGTAAAATACAGTGTATCGATTAGGGCATCAACCTGTCCAATTAGATCTTTTTGGGCAGGCGTTTTTTGCCTCACCTTTTCGGCTGCCTTATCAAGTGCCGCATGCATGCTGTTAAGTGCCTGCTGGAATTCTTCCTCCGAAGAACTTGCCGCGCGGACAAACTCTACTAATTCTTCAATTTTAAAGTCTGCACGATGGGTCGCCCCTTCAATATCCCATGCTTGTGGCTCTTCCTGCGTCCGTTCGTCCATCATGTGGTGGAAGGTCTTGACCTTATTAAAATGGTAATCTCGACTGACAAAAACTTTTTCTGAAGCCAAAACACCAAAGTGCTCGAGCGCCTTGTGGATGCCATCTTGTTGGTTACTTGCTGTAATGTGCTTGGCAACTTCTTTGACGCTGCTACTGCCATTTCCCATAGCTACAGACATACCAACACCTGCCAACATTTCCAGGTCATTGTCTGAATCTCCGAAGGCCATGACTTGATTGAGATCAAAACCATACTCTTTCCCAACTCGACGAATGCCTTCTAGTTTGGAATTCCCTTGGTTGATGATATCCGCAGCGAAGGGATTGCTTCGAGTCAATTTCAAATCTTCAAAATCACTTGCAGCTTTCTCAGATTCTTCAGGAGTCATCAGCATTAACACTTGATAGATTGGCTCATTGATCAAACGAAGTAGGTCATCTTCCTTTTGAGGGACTGCCTTACTAACCATTCGATTAAAAGAGCGACTAACAGTTCTTGTCAGCACAGTCGGAATAAAACGACTAACCAGCTGTGAAAAGGACCCAAGACCAAATGACATAATTTTCGAACCAACAACAGCATGCTCGGTTCCAAGAGCGATTTCTTTTCGCTCCTTTTTAGCATAGGCAATCAGTTGACGCAGGCTTGACTTAGCAATCGGACTAGCAAATAAAACTTTTTCTTTATTAAAGATATATTGTCCGTTATAAGTTATTGCAAAATCTAGATCTAAATCTTCCATCAATTCCTTGACAAAGAAAGGCCCCCGTCCTGTCGCCACTCCAACAAGCACTCCTTGCTCTTTGACAATCTTAATCGCGTCCTTAGTGGATTTCAAAACACTCTTGCGATCGTTGACTAGCGTTCCATCGATATCAAAAAAAACAGCTTTGACTTCCATCCTACCCCATTCTCCCCTTTTGTGTTACAATGATTATACCACATTTCAGAAAGAGTGAGTAATTCATGCCTAAGAAAATCCTTGTTTTACATACAGGTGGGACTATTTCCATGCAAGCAGACGCCACTGGTGCCGTTATAACTAGTCAGGACAATCCCATGAACCATGTTTCCAATCCACTTGAAGGGATTGAGGTTCATGCCCTAGACTTTTTTAACCTACCGAGTCCCCATATCAAACCCAAGCATATGCTTGCACTCTATCATAAAATCAAAGAGAAAGCAGACCACTACGATGGAGTTGTCATCACACATGGAACAGATACGCTAGAGGAAACTGCCTACTTCCTTGATACCATGGAAATCCCACACATGCCCATTGTTCTAACAGGAGCTATGCGTAGTTCAAATGAACTCGGTAGCGACGGTGTATACAACTATCTGAGCGCTTTACGAGTCGCCAGCGATGACAAATCAGCCGACAAGGGTGTTTTGGTCGTCATGAACGACGAGATCCACGCAGCCAAGTATGTTACCAAAACCCATACGACCAACGTCGGTACCTTTCAAACTCCTACTCACGGGCCTCTCGGTCTCATCATGAAGCAAGAAATCCTCTACTTCAAAACAGCTGAGCCTCGTGTCCGTTTTGATCTCGAGCATATTCAAGGTCTAGTTCCCATCATCTCGGCCTATGCAGGTATGACAGATGAGCTGATTGATATGCTTGACCTAGATCACCTAGATGGATTAGTCGTTCAAGCTTTTGGAGCAGGTAATGTACCCAAAGAAACAGCTCAAAAATTAGAAAGTCTCCTCCAAAAAGGCATTCCAGTCGCCTTGGTTTCACGTTGTTTTAACGGAATTGCTGAACCTGTTTATGCCTACCAAGGGGGAGGAGTTCAATTACAAAATTCTGGTGTTTTCTTTGTCAAAGAACTCAATGCTCAAAAAGCGCGCCTCAAATTATTGATTGCTATCAACGCGGGACTAAAAGGGCAGGCCTTAAAAGACTATATGGAAGGCTAATCCTCTTCTCTAGAATACAAAATCAGGAAATCTTCTCGATTCCCTGATTTTTTCTATTTGCGTTTTCGTGTCGAACGACGTTCTGTCAAACCGTGAGGGAGAAGAACTTCACGTTCTTCCAACTCTTCCTTGTGCATGATTTTAGTCAACATACGCATGCTGATAGCACCTAGATCATAAAGAGGTTGGGCAATAGTAGTCAAGTTTGGACGAGTGAATCGTGCAATCTGAGAATCATCTGTCGTAATGATTTCAAACTCTTCCGGTACAGAAATACCGTGATCTGCCAAGCCATTTAACACACCTGCAGCCAATTCATCACCTGTCACAACTGCAGCTGTAGCCTGTGAAGAAACCAAGCGTTCTGCCAAGGCATAGCCATCATTATAGCTGTATTTAGACTCAAATACCAAGCCCTCGCTATAAGGGATTCCTGCCTTTTTCAATGCTTCTTTGTAACCAATCAACCGAATTTTACCGTTGATATCGTCAACAAGTGGCCCACTGACAAAGGCAATCTTTTCATTTTCTTGAAGCAAATGGGTGACGGCATCAATCGTTGCTTGTTTGTAATCAATATTGACACTTGGAAGTTGGTGTTCTATATCCACAGTACCAGCAAGAACAACTGGTGTCCGTGAACGAGAAAATTCTGAACGAATCTTTTCAGTCAAGTGATAGCCCATAAAGATAATACCATCAACTTGTTTTGAAAAGAGAGTATTAACTACTGAAACTTCTTTTTCATCGTCTTCATCACTGTTGGCTAGGACGATATTGTACTTATACATCTCTGCAATATCATCAATTCCTTTGGCTAGGGTTGAAAAATAGCCATTAGTGATATTTGGAATCACAACACCAACTGTCGTGGTTTTCTTGCTGGCCAAGCCACGCGCTACCGCATTTGGACGGTAGTCAAGACGATCAATCACCTCTAGAACTTTTTTACGAGTATTCTCTTTGACGTTCTTATTGCCATTCACTACACGGCTAACAGTTGCCATTGAAACCCCAGCTTCACGGGCAACATCATAAATCGTTACTGTATCATCTGTGTTCATTCTATTTCCTTTCTATATTGAAAATTTCGCTTTCATACATCTGCTTACTCCATTTTATCACTTATTGTAAACACTTTCAAGTATTTTTTAGAGAAACTTTGAAAAAATTTCACAACCTATTCCCATTTTGAAAAAGCGAGTACGATTTCTTGATTTTTGGGATGTTTTGCTGTATGATAAGGAAAAATAAAAGGAGGGAGGGAATGTTTATGGCTTTTACAAATACTCAGAGACGTTCGGCCAGTTTTGGCGTTGTGACCAGCTTGCCTGACGATGTTATCGACTCTTTATGGTTTATTATCGATCATTTTTTGAAAAACGTCTTTGAATTAGAAGAGGAACTTGAATTTCAACTGCTAAACAACGAGGGGACCATTACCTTCCATTTCTCTAGTCAGCACCTGCCGACTAGTATCGACTTTGATTTTAATCATCCCTTCGACCCTCTTTACCCTCCTCGGGTCCTTGTTTTAGACATGGACGGGAAAGAAACCATCCTCCTTCCTGAAGAAAATGACCTATTTTAAAAACTCTAGCTTCTCGGCGCAAACTGCTGAGGAACTAGAGTTTTTTCTATTTGTTCAATTCTTGATACAAGTAGCGTATAGGCTGTTTGAGTACTGGATGAATAAAATGGGGAGCTATTTCCAATAAAGGTTCAAGGACAAAGAGGCGTTCTGCTATATAAGGATGAGGTAAGATGAGCTCGTCTGTATAAATGACTTGGTCCTCCACAAAGAGTAAGTCCAAATCAATCAAACGAGGCCCCCAATGCACCTCTCGAACCCGTCCCATTTCTGACTCAATGGCTAATAATGTTTCTAACAAGACTGGAGCCGGTAGCCAGGTTTCTACTTCAATCACTTGATTAGCAAAGCTATCCTGCTCCACACCGCCCCAAGGCTCCGTCGTCAAGACACTGGATTCTTTGAGAATATGGATACCTCGAACTCGCAGTTTGTCAATGGCTTGTTCCAAGTTCGCTTGCTTATCCCCCATATTGCTTCCTAGAGCGATAAAAGCTCGTTGCTTACGACGGTGAATGGTCACCGAGCAGGTATCCAACGGTAAATGCACTGGAGCCCAAGGTTTTTTGAGTTCCAACTCAATTTCTTGGACAAGAGGATAGGTCTCAAAGGTACGCTCTACTAGTTTGTAGGCTACCGTTTCAATCAAGTCCTCAGTGGTTTCCTGAAACCAAGTCGTCCACTGCTGACAAAGTTCTCCGTAATGGACAGAAGCCGCCAAGTCCAAGTCTGTCGCTGCCTTGGTCATATCATAGGATAAGCTTGCGGAAATAACAAACTTCTGCCCCAATTCTTTCTCACTAGGGAAAAGACCATGATAGGCAAAAATTTCCAAATCTTTAATCTGCAGTTGATCCATAACTTGTCCTTTCTAGAAAAATCCGCTTAAAGCGGATTCTTTTTATAGTCCCATTAGACGATAAGCCTGATCTCGGAGGTCCTTATCTGTTTCAAATAGACCACGAGCGACTGTCGTCAAGGTTACCGTGCCTGGCTTTCTGACACCACGCATGCTCATACACATATGCTCGGCCTCAATGACAACAAAGGCTCCTTTAGCCCCCAGATAGTTCATCAAGGCATCAGCCACTTCAATATTCAACCGTTCTTGAATCTGTGGTTTTTTAGAATAAACTTCAACCGTACGTGCTAGCTTGGACAAGCCTGCCACACGACCATCTGGAATGTAGGCAATGTGCGCTCTCCCATAAAAGGGCAAGAAGTGGTGTTCACACATAGTGTGGAAAAAAATATCCTTTTCTACAACCATATTATCATCAATAATCTCAAAGGATTTTGACAGGTGTTCCTCCGCTGTTTGACCAAGACCTGAAAAAATCTCTTGGTACATACGGGCTACACGAGCAGGTGTTTCCTGCAATCCCTCGCGATTAGCATCCTCACCGACAGCCTCAATAATCATTTTTACAGCCGTTTCAATCTTTTGTGTATCCATTCTCGTTCTTCCTCTCCATCAGATAGGCTCTCACTTGGCTCAAGAAATACAAGGAACCCGTGACAATCCTAACTGTTTTTTTCTCTTCATTTTTATCTGTCAATTTCTGCTCTAGAAAATCCGGCCAACTTTGGTAATTGAGATTTCTAGACTTGGCTATCTCTTTCAGCACGTTTTCATCAGTCGCCCGACTATCGTCAAAATGGGTTAAAGTCAATTGACTATCTGGCACCGTTTCTAACAAGTCCAACATATCGTCCAGGGCCTTGGTTTTGATGCAGGTAAAAAGGATTTCCTTATGATAATCCGCAAAACGTTCTTGCAAGGTTACTAATAAAGCCTTGATAGCATGGGGATTATGGGCCCCATCCAAAAGTAGCAAGGGGTCACTAGACACGACCTCCAAACGCCCTGGCCATCTGGTTTCTTTCAAAGCTTGAGCAACCAAGGCATTACTTGCTAATTCTCGCCCAGTCTCCTGGCAATAAGTGTCTAGGAGAGCAAGCGCCATCCCCGCATTTTCTATCTGGTGCAAACCGATCAGGTCTGTTTGAAAGCGACCTTGTCTGACAGAACTTGTATAGTCAAAGATTTCACCCGCTACCACGCTTTCTTGATGACGAACCTGGTAATCACTTCCATAGGCAAGTCTAGGTGCATTTTTAGCTTCTGCAATAGGGTCGATCACAGTCAAGGCTTCAGGAACAATATGACCTGTCACCAAGGGAATGCCTTGCTTGATAATACCAGCCTTCTGCTCTGCTATGGTTTCCAAGGTATCACCAAGTAGGGCTACATGATCCAGTCCAATGGTCGTAATTCCTGTTAAAATCGGCTTGCAGACATTGGTACTATCCAAAAGACCACCCATGCCGACTTCCATGATAGCCACATCTACTTGCTCTGAGGCAAAGTAATCATAAGCTAGAGCTGTGATAATCTCAAATTCGGTTGTCCCCTGCAAATTGTCAGAAGATTCCCCCTCAAGCAAAGACTCATAGTCTGCCATGAGGGCTTCTAGTCTCGCTTCTGGGATGGATTCCCCATTGATGCTAATCTGATCCGTGTAATGAATGAGATAGGGCGAGCTGAACACACCAACTCTTAGACCTAGCTTTTCCAACATCTTTTTCAAAAAAGCAATGGTAGACCCCTTGCCATTGGTTCCACCGATATGGATAACCCTGAGTTTGAGATGGGGATTGCCTCGCAGAGCTAGGAGTTCTACCATTCGTTCCAAACCGAAATGCGGTTGGTCGGTCCGGTAGTGGGCAATCCACTGATTGTTTTCAATTTCGTTCATCTTATTTATATTGTTTTAAATTTAGATTTTCCGCATCATCTGCCAAACGAATAGCAGAGGCAATTTCAACTGCCATCCTGTGACTGGCAACATCGTGCACGCGCACTATTTCGACACCCTGTCTCGCAGCGATACTGGTTACATGAGCCGAAGCCGTGTCTCGATTACGGAAACCAAGTTCGGTCTCAGGATTGACTTCAAAACCATTTTCCTCCAAGATATTAATGACAAACCGCTTGCGCGAAACTCCAAGAAAGATTGGATAGCCTTGCTGATGGAGTTTATCCAAGTCCCGTAAAAGAAGGAGATTTTCTTTCTTGGTCAGACCAAAGCCAATTCCTGGATCCAGCAGGATATTTTCTCTTGCTATCCCAGTTTGATCCGCTCTCGCTAGAGCTCGGTCAAAGAACGCGGTCATCAAATCTTCTACTGGTAGTTGTTCAAAGTACGCCAAGTTTTCATTTGTAAAAGGATCCCCAAATCCAAAACGAGGAAATATGAGCGAGCTAGGGTGCTGAGGTCGCGCCATGACTGGATTAAACATGATGACTACTTTCGCTCCAGCTTTAGCAACCACATCCGCCATTTTCTCATCTCCCATGAGACCCGTGATGTCATTTACTAGATTGGCACCAGCTTCCAAAGCAGCCTCTGCCACCTGACTTTTCCAAGTATCGATGGAGATGAGGACATCACTTTCCTTACGGATAGCTTCGATGACTGGAACAACACGCTGGATTTCCTCTTCTATCTCTACATAGCTGCTGCCCGGACGAGTTGATTCTCCACCGATATCTAGCATGCTCGCTCCTTCTGCTATCAATTTACGAGCTTGCTGGAGAGCCTGGTCAACAGCAAAAAACTGACCACCATCCGAAAAGGAATCTGGGGTTACATTGATAATTCCGCAAATGGCTGTTTTTGCCTGACTAGCTTTATTGGACATAAGGTCACTCCTCAAGGTTTTTCACCACATTATTTCTCTATTTTACCATAAAAAGAAAAAGATGGATACGCTAGCATTTATCTTTTCCAAGTAAGGAAATGGTTTAGAAAGGCAAGCCTACATTTCGACTAATCAAAACCAGTAAAGCCAGCAAACAAAAGGCGATCCCATTGACAATCATATGAAGCAAGATCGACATCTCTAAGCGTTCTGTTCTGTAAACTGTCCAAGTTAAAACTGTCGACATTCCTCCATAGATAAGGAGAGAAGGCAGATTGGTCGGTGTGTGGAGCAAGGCAAAGACGACTGCACCTACAAGATAACCCAACTTCTCCTTCCCACGGAAGATCTTTTTAGGGATAATGCCACGACACAATATTTCCTCACAAATGGGAGCAATCAGAACCAGTAAGAAAAAACTGGAAATCAGCGAGCTATTCTGAACCAGATTATTAATAGTTGATTGGTTGCTGGTCGTAGATTCATTCATCAGACGAAGCAAGGCAGAGCCGAATAAGTTACTTGTGAAAATAACCAAATAACTCAAAACCAAGCGGGCTAGATCTTTTGCCTTGAAAAAAGAAAGATTGAAGGTCGCAATCTCTGTTTTTCGCGCACTAAAGATAAAAACAGTTAGAATAACAACCGACAGCAAAGCCACCAAAAGTCCTGACTGGAGGAGTGGGAATTGTCTGGCGGATAAAAGGGCAGATAAAATTAAAGGAAGTTGGGATAACACCAATCCTATTAAAAAAATCAACACCCATATTCCTCTATCCAGAATTTCTTGCCAGATACTTTTTTTCTTCATGATATACCTCCTTATAATAAAAAGGGGAAGACCCCCTTTCTATATTATACCATTTATAGCTTATAGCGCCATGCTAATATAGTTCAGGATAAACAAGGCATCCAAAATCCAAATCATCACGTGCACATCCTTGGCTTGACCTTTGACAAGTTTTGTCAAGGTGTATGTCAAGAAACCAACTGCGATCCCTTGAGTGATTGAGTAGCTGAATCCCATAAAGATAGAAGTAAAGAAGGCAGGAACTGCTTCTGACATATCATCCCAAGGAATATTTTTCAAGTTAGAAAGCATCATAATTCCGACGATAATCAAAATTGGTGCTGTTGCTGCTGAAGGAACAATAGCAAGAAGTGGGCTAAAGAAGCTAGATAGGGCGAAACAGATAGCAACTACTAGAGCTGTCAAACCTGTACGTCCACCAGCACCAATACCTGCTGCTGACTCAATATAAGTTGTTACGTTTGAAGTACCTGCAATGGCACCTACCGAAGTTGCTACCAAATCAGAGTATAGAGCCTTGTCCAATTTAGCGGACTCATGGTTTTCTCCACTTGTCGCAACGATACCAACTTTTTCACCAGTACCGATAAGAGTACCAATTGTGTCAAAAATATCCGTTAGTGAGAAGGCAAGAATAGCCATCAAGGTTTCTGGTAAACGCGAAGTGTTTGAAATCAAAGACCCTAAACCTTCTGAACCGAGAGCTGCACCAAACAAAGTTCCTAGATCATTAATCGCTGATGAAAGATTGTTGCTAGCAAAGTCAATCCCTGACAAATTCACAACACCCACAGCAATAGCAAGGACAGTCGTTGTTAAAATAGAAAGAATGATTCCACCTTTGATGCCTTTAACAACAAAGAAGATGGTAATAGCCAGACCTGCAAGAGCCACCAATACTGCTGGAGTATTGAAGTCTACCAAGCCTGGAACGGCAGCTGAATTTGCTGTAAGTGCAGCTTGAGCCTTGTCTGCTCCTTCACCTGCTACCGTATAAGTACCTGGATCGATTGAGAATTTCAAGAGACCGGCATTCTTAATCCCAACATAGGCAAGGAAAACACCAATACCAGCCGAAATAGCTGAACGAAGTGTTGCAGGAATAGATTCGATGATCATTTTACGAACATTTGTCAAGGTAATAATCAGTGAAATAATTCCACAGATGAAGACCATACCAAGAGCTTCTTTCCAAGTATAGCCCATCCCAAATACAACTGTAAATGTGAAGAAAGCATTTAGTCCCATACCTGGTGCTTGTGCGTACGGCAAATTAGCATAGAAAGCCATCATCAAAGTACCGACTACAGAACCGATAATCGTTGCCAAGAACACACCTTGAACAGGCATACCCGTTTGGGAAAGCATTTGAGGGTTTACAAAGAGAATATAACTCATTGCAAAGAATGTTGTTAAACCAGCAAGCACCTCTGTACGGACATCTGTCCCGTGCTCTTTTAGTTTAAATAGTTTGTCCATCTTTAATCTCCTTTTGTTTTTTTACGAACAATATGAGTATTATATCATTTATCATTCACCTTTTCAATATGTTTGTTTGAATTATTTAACAAAATGGAATTTTTATTTTTTGTTTTGAGTCTGTTTTTCTTCTTTCTTTTTGATATAATAGTAGACATCTTATCTGGAAACGACTAGGAAGGTTTATATGACTAAAAAAATTATTGCAGTCGATTTGGACGGAACCTTGCTCAATGGTGAAAGCAAGCTCTCCGATTTTACCAAAAAGACAATCAAAAAAATTACTGAAAAGGGGCACCATGTTGTCATCACGACAGGCCGTCCTTACCGCATGGCGAAGAACTTCTACCGTGAACTAGAGTTGCATACTCCCATGATTAACTTTAATGGTTCCCTCACTCATCTACCCGGACAGACTTGGGCGCATGAAAAGTGCTTGACCTTGGACAAAAAATACCTCTTGGACATGGTCCAACGCAAAGAGGATATCCAAGCTGACTTTATTGCTGGAGAATACCGTAAGAAATTCTACATTACAGCTCCTAATGAAGAAATCGCAGATCCAAAATTATTTGGTGTGGAAAATTTCCAACCTGAAAATCAATTCAAGCCTGAACTGGTGACCAAGGACCCCAACTGCATCCTCTTGCAAACAAGAGCTGAGGACAAATACGCTCTAGCAGACGAGATGAATCGTTTTTATCAACACCAACTATCCATCAATACTTGGGGAGGCCCCCTCAACATCCTCGAGTGTACTCCCAAAGGGGTAAACAAGGCCTTTGCCCTCGAATATTTGCTCAATGTGATGAATCGTGATAAAAAAGACTTAATTGCCTTCGGTGATGAGCAAAACGATAGAGAAATGCTGGCTTTCGCAGGCAAGGGATATGCCATGAAAAATGCCAATCCGGACTTGCTTCCCTATGCAGATGAGCAACTCCCACTAACCAATGAAGAAGATGGTGTTGCCCACGCCTTACAAGAGTTATTCCTATAAAAAGGAAAGGTTGCTGTTCTGCAACCTTTCCTTTTGTTTTCATTCAGTTTTCATAACTAGGGCTTATTTTCAATATTTTTATATTAAATTTTCTAGCTTTATTTTCATACATTTTTTAAAAATCTTATTATATTAACATTTTGTAGAGGTGTTTTTATTGAAAACTTTCCTGTTTTTAGAAAAAGTAGTTGATTTTTATATGAAAACGGTTTATACTTAATTAGGCTTAAAGTTTTCTTAAACACACAGTCAAACATTTTAAAGGAGGAATGACAATAATGAGTATCGGAATCATTATTGCGAGCCACGGCGAATTTGCTGCGGGTATTCATCAGTCCGGATCCATGATTTTTGGTGAACAAGAGAAGGTTCAAGTTGTAACCTTTATGCCAAATGAAGGTCCAGATGATTTATACGCTAAGCTCAATAACGCTGTTGCTGCATTTGACGCAGAAGATGAGGTTCTAGTATTGGCTGACCTTTGGAGTGGATCTCCATTCAACCAAGCTAGCCGCGTGATGGGAGAAAATCCAGAACGTAAATTTGCCATCATCACAGGACTAAACTTGCCGATGTTGATCCAAGCCTACACAGAGCGCCTTATGGACGCGAATGCAGGTGTGGAAAAAGTCGCTGCGAATATCATTAAAGAAGCCAAAGATGGCATCAAAGCTCTTCCAGAAGAGCTTAACCCAGTTGAGGAAGTTGCAACTGCTGCAGCTGCTCCTGCCGCACAAGCTGCTATTCCAGAAGGAACTGTTATCGGTGACGGTAAACTGAAAATCAACCTTGCTCGTCTAGACACTCGTCTCCTTCACGGTCAGGTTGCGACTGCTTGGACTCCAGATTCAAAAGCAAACCGTATCATCGTTGCTTCAGATAACGTTGCTAACGACGACTTGCGTAAAGAATTGATTAAACAAGCAGCTCCAAACGGAGTAAAAGCCAACGTTGTTCCAATTCAAAAATTGATTGACGTTGCAAAAGACCCACGTTTCGGTGACACTCATGCCCTTATCTTGTTTGAAACACCACAAGATGCACTTCGAGCAATCGAAGGTGGCGTGCCAATCAAGACTCTTAATGTTGGTTCTATGGCTCACTCAACAGGTAAAACAATGATTAACAACGTTTTGTCTATGGACAAAGAAGACGTTGCAACCTTTGAAAAAATGCGTGACCTCGGTGTTGAATTTGACGTACGTAAAGTACCAAACGACACGAAAAAAGATTTGTTTGACTTGATTAACAAAGCAAACGTTCAATAATTTTAATCTGTTTCTATCATTTTTGAAAACAGGATTAAATACTTTATTAAAACTAAATAGAAAAGGAATAAAACCATGTCAGATATTTCAATCATTTCTGCTATCTTGGTTGTAGTTGTTGCCTTCCTTGCAGGTCTTGAAGGTATCCTCGACCAATTCCAATTCCATCAACCAATCGTCGCATGTACCCTTATCGGACTTGCAACTGGTAACCTCGAAGCAGGTGTTATGCTTGGTGGATCTCTTCAAATGATCGCCCTTGGTTGGGCAAACATCGGAGCTGCCGTAGCTCCTGACGCTGCTCTTGCCTCTGTTGCCGCAGCAATCATCTTGATCAAAGGTGGTAACTTTACTACTGAAGGTATCGCCGTTGCAACAGCAACAGCTATCCCTCTTGCCGTAGCTGGACTTTTCTTGACTATGATTGTTCGTACAATCTCAGTTGGTTTGGTTCACACTGCTGATGCTGCTGCTAAAGACGGAAATATTGCGGCTGTTGAACGTGCTCACTTTATCGCCCTTCTTCTTCAAGGTCTTCGTATTGCAATCCCTGCTGCATTCCTTATCGCTATCCCAGCTTCTGCCGTTCAAGATGCTCTTAAATTGATGCCAGACTGGTTGAACGGTGGTATGGCTGTCGGTGGTGCTATGGTCGTTGCCGTTGGTTACGCTATGGTTATCAACATGATGGCAACTCGTGAAGTATGGCCATTCTTCGCTATCGGTTTTGCACTTGCTGCGATTTCTCAATTGACTTTGATTGCCCTTGGTGTCATCGGTGTTGCCCTTGCCTTCATCTACCTTAACCTTACAAAACAAGGTGGAAACGGTGGCGGCGGAGCTGCAACTTCTAACGACCCAATCGGTGATATCCTAGAAGACTACTAGAAAGGGGAACAATCATGGCTGAAAAAATTCAATTATCAAAATCAGATCGTCAAAAAGTTTGGTGGCGTTCACAATTCCTTCAAGGTTCTTGGAACTACGAACGTATGCAAAACTTGGGTTGGGCTTACTCATTGATCCCAGCTATCAAAAAATTGTACACTAAAAAAGAAGACCAAGCGGCTGCTCTTGAGCGCCACCTTGAATTCTTCAACACTCACCCATACGTCGCTGCTCCAATCATGGGGGTTACTCTTGCACTTGAAGAAGAGCGCGCTAACGGTGTTGAAATCGACGACGCGGCTATCCAAGGGGTTAAAATCGGTATGATGGGACCTCTTGCTGGTATCGGTGACCCAGTATTCTGGTTTACAGTTCGTCCTATCCTTGGAGCTCTTGGTGCATCACTTGCTGCATCTGGTAACCTTGTTGGTCCACTTCTCTTCTTCTTCGGATGGAATGCTATCCGTATGGCCTTCCTATGGTACACACAAGAGTTCGGTTACAAAGCTGGATCTGAGATCACTAAAGACATGTCTGGTGGTATCTTGAAAGACATCACTAAAGGTGCTTCTATCCTTGGTATGTTCATCCTTGCCGTTCTTGTACAACGTTGGGTATCCATCAACTTCACTATCAACCTTCCAGGCAAACAATTGTCAGAAGGTGCCTACATCAACTTCCCAGAAGGTCCTGTTACAGGAGCTGAGTTGAAGGGCATTCTTGGTCAAGCGCTTAGTGGTATGAGCCTAGATAGAGTTCAACCACAAACGCTTCAAGGTCAGTTGGACTCATTGATTCCAGGATTGATGGGACTTCTCCTTACTTTCCTTTGCATGTGGTTGCTTAAGAAAAAAGTATCTCCAATCACAATCATCCTTGCCCTCTTTGCAGTTGGTATCGCAGCTCGTTTCTTCGGTATCATGTAATCTCGGTGAGAATATATAAACAAAAAAGAATCAGGATTAAACCTGATTCTTTTTATGTATCAACTTTTTCTCCTAGTAAGATAATGCAAGCACCCAATCACCACTGCTAGTATGGCAACATAGAGTAGCTGTTTGGCTTCTAAAGGCACAAAAGCTCCCTGTAGGATAAAAGTATTGGCAAGTACACCAACAAGGGCTGCAAGGCTCAAAAACGTGAGCAAAAGCATCTTGTATCGATTAAAAGGCAAGCTGACCTTGGCAACTAGACACAGACCATTGATCAGGGCAAGGAGGAAGCAAATAAATTTGACCTGACCTGGGACAGTGATAAAGAAATTGGTCAAAAGAACACTAGCAACCAGAACGCCACCACCAATCGCCGCGTTGGTTAGGATATCTCTCATAAAGTGAGTGCTAACCTTTTCTTTATTGGACTCAAAAGTCAGGAAGAAGGATGGAATCCCAATCGTAATGGCTGAAATGATTGTAAACTGAATGGGGATAAAGGCAAATTCCAAACCAAATACCACACTCAAAATGGCAAAAACGATGGAGAAGAAGGTCTTTGTTAGAAAGAGAGAGGCTACCTTTTGGATGTTATTGATGACACGGCGGCCTTCCATCAAAATATCATAAAATACCGCAAAGTCATCTGTGAGAAAAACAATATTGGAGACGCTTTTGGCCGCACTGGTAGCACCATTCATCGCAAAACTGATATCTGCTTTCTTGAGAGCCAGAACATCATTGACCCCGTCACCACTCATGGCAACTGTTTTCCCAGCATTTTGCAAAACGGTCACCATATTTTCTTTCTGCTCAGGGGTCACACGACCAAATATTTCGTGTTCCAATACCACTCTTTCAAAGTCATCATCGCTCACCTTGGTCATATCAATCGCACGGGCTTCTTCCTTAAAACCTGCCTTACGAGCCACCCCATATACAGCCACATGATTATCACCACTGATAATCTTCACTTCAACACCTTGAGATTCGAAATAGTCAAAGGTTTCCTTGGTATTGTCCTTAATCTCATCTGACAAAACGACGTGCCCTAGTAGTTCCATATTGGCTGGGCTCGTAATCTGGTCCTTACTATGGGCAAGTGTCAAGATTCGAAAACCTTGCTGTTTCAGATGCTCATAGTAGGCATCCATCGACTGGGTAAAGCCTAGAAATTCATAAGCACCGAAGAAATAGGTCCCACCCTCTTTTACTTGGACAAAGGAATACTTGTTTTTACTTGAAAAGGCACCGACTTCTTGAACTTCCCACTTTTTCTCACAGGTTAAGTAAGTCTTCAGAGCTCGCGAAGTTGCATTTTCATCCTCGAAATAAGACAGATAAGAAGACAGTTTCTCTGCTACATTAGCATCCATTTCTTGGACCTTCATATTACCAGTCGTGATAGTTCCTGTCTTATCAAAACAAAGAACATCTACTCGCGCCAAGGTCTCTACACAGTATAGCTCCTGCACTAGAACCTTCTTTTTAGCCAACTTCATGGCTGCTACCGCTAGGGAGACGCTAACCAAGAGAATCAAGCCCTCTGGAATCATGCCGACCAAAGCACCTGAACTTCCTAAAACAATCTCAACATAAGACCGTCCTAGACTAAAACCTCTGATATAGAGCAGAATGGCAACTGGCACCAGCAAGATCGAGACGATTTTTAAAATCTTATCCATGTAATCGCGTAGTTGAGAAGGGTATTTTTTGAATTCCTTGCTGGATTTTGCGAGTTTGTTAATATAGCTATCTGGACCCACAGCCGTTGCCATAACCAGACAAGTACCGCTGACGACATTGCTTCCGCTCATCAGCTTGTCACCAACTGTTTTAAAGACCGAATCACTCTCACCAGTCAGCAAGGACTCATCCACTTCAATATTCCCTTCAAGAACTTCTGCATCGACAGGCACCTGATCACCCAGATTGAGATGCAGATACTCACCCAAAACGATGTCCTCTGGATCAATCTCAATCGTTTGACCATCTCGATTGACCTTGTACTTACTTTTACCAAGCAAACTTAGCTTTTCTAAAGCATTTTTTGAACGCACTTCTTGGAAAATCCCGATGGCTGTATTGATAGCAATCACACCTAAAAAGAGCATATTCTCAAATCGCAAGGTTGTGGCTACCAGAACTGCCAGAGCCAAGTTCATGGCATTAAAGAAGGTAAAAATATTTGAAACGACAATTTCCTTGGTTGTTTTATAAGGTTTAATGTCGCTGATATTTCGTTGACAATTCTTGATGTCTTGACTGCTTAAATATTTCATTTCTACTCCGATATACTTTTGTACTACTATAGTAACACATATCTTTTTCTCTGTCACTTAAAGACTCAAAATAAGAAGAACTCCCTTGGCAAGCATCATCTATCGCCACTTCAAGAAGAACTTAAAAAGAAGCTAGGATTTCCCTAACCTCTTTTCTTTATGCTTTATTCTGCCAAGGCTCCCATTGGGTCCCATGGTGCGAGCACGATTGGTTCTGCTTCATAAGCAGCTTGTTCTTCTGCTGTCAGCAATTCCTTACGGACAACGATTTGGTAAGTGTATTCGTCCATCCAAGCGTCTGAGGCAACAAAGTAACCATCTGCGCCGACCTTATCTCCCCATGAGTTTTCAACTTTCCACTTGGTTGACTTGCCATTTTCGTCCAAGTCCACACCTGTCAAGACCATGGCGTGGGTCATCAAGCTTTCGCTATAGTCCAAACGTCCAGCTTTGTCTTGAGTGAGTTGAATATCCATGCTTGATTCAAAGTCATAAACATCTGTCGCAAGAATTCCTGCTTTGCGGTTGCTGAGCTGGCCGACATCTGAACCAAACCAAACAGTCTCACCTGTTTGCATTTGGGCAATCGCCAATTCTTTCAAGCGCTCCATTGAAACGTTGACGTAGCGAACTGCACGGCTACCAACCACATTTCCCAACATCTCAACTGTGTAAGATTTACCGTAAGGCTTGTCAGCAGTTGGAGCGTTGATAACAGAAACGTAGTCTTCTAGAGGAAGATTGACATATTTCTTGTAAAACTCTTGTGGCGTAATACCCTTTTCACTTTGGTAATTGTCATCCTTATCGCGATAAGCAAAGTCAAATTTACGTGGTGGAAGTCCTAGTGACATTGCAAGGAAGTTAAAGATTTCTTGCAAGAGATCTTCTTTCTTTGTTTGAACAGTCGCTTGGTCTGCACCAGAAGCGAGCAAGTCACGCAAGATTTGAGCATCTTGGCGAAGCAATTTGTTAAGGATGGCATTGAGCTCACGGCTGCTGCTAGATGAAACAGACTCAGGGTAAACTGACTTAGGAACAACACCGTATTTCTCAAAGAGGGCAACGACCATATCCCATTGTCCTCCATCTTGTTGAGGGGTTTGGAGTAGGAAGCTAACCTTGCGGCTCGTCAAGTCTTGGTCTGCAGTCGCAATCACTTGCTCCAAGAACCAGTTAGATTTCTCATACTTGTCCCAGAAGAAGGTGTGGGCCTGAGACAATTCAAAGTTCTCCAGTTTGTATTGAGAGATGAGTTTGTGGCGGAAGGTGTTGAGAGCTGCAAACATCCAGCAACGACCTGATGCTTTCTGGTTGGTCACCTTGTCCTTGGTCAAATCAAGCGAGAAAACAGGTGTATTGTCTACATGGCTTTGGCGACGCTCTAGGGCTGCAAAAATTCCATTGTGGCTGGCAGCATTTTCGATCGCTTGGTATTTGACATTTGCTTCATAGTTGGCAAATAATTTATCTGTAAATGATTCTTGAATCGCGTTCATAGATTCCTCCTTTTATTCTACAGTCTATTATAACGCTTTTCACAAAGGAAGCAACTGAAAAACACAAAAGGCAAGGACATTCTTCCTCACCTTTTTCTAACATAAACCCAATTAAGCAATACTATCAAGGAGATTTTCTAATTCCTCCTTGGTCAAACGACGCCATTCCCCTCTTTGTAAGTTCTCATCTAAAATCAGAGTTCCCATAGTCAAACGCTGTAGGTCTACTACTTCCTTGCCACAATAGGCCACCATTCGTTTGACCTGATGGAACTTCCCTTCTGCAATAGTCACACGGATTTGGCTCTGATTCTTTTCTGAATCTATGTAAACAAGCTCCAGTTTAGCAGGCTGACAGGTAAAGTCTTTGAGCGGAATCCCCTTAGCAAATGTCTCCACGTCTTCTTGGTTCATAATTCCCTTAACCTGAGCCATATAAGTCTTGTCCACATGACGCTTGGGCGAAAGAAGAGCATGAGCCAGCTGGCCATCATTGGTCAAGAGCAGAAGACCATGCGTATCGATATCCAAGCGCCCTACTGGAAAAACTTCCTTGGTCCGAGCAATATCATCCAGCAAGTCCAACACGGTTCTGTGCTTGGGATCCTCTGTCGATGAAATAACTCCTTGGGGCTTGTTCATCATGTAGTAGACAAACTCTTCATACTCCAATACTTGCCCATCAAAGCGAATCTCATCTCTTTCTTCATCAATCTGCAATTTAGCTGATTTTTCTTTTTTACCATTTACCGTCACGCGCCCAGCCTTGAGCAAATTTTTGACCTCCGTCCGACTTCCCACAGCGCAGGCAACTAAAAATTTATCTAATCTCATAGAACTATTATATCATACTCAAAAGGAGGCTGGCTCAATGACCAACCTCCTTTTCGTTTCAGATTTAGGAACTTAACTTCCTCGTCTCCAGAAAATAGCTAAGACAACCATAGCACCCAAAACAGCAGGAATAACAGCTGTTCCCGCTAAAATTGGGCCCCAAGTTCCAAAGAGCAGATGCCCCAGAAAGGCACCAATCCAGCCGAGAAACATTTTCCCAAAGCATCCCATGCTTTCTCCGCGATTGGTTAAAGCACCTGCCAAGAGTCCCACTAGGAGACCAACAAACATACTTCCAAGCATAGCTTCTCCTTAAATTGCCCAGTCTCCATTACGGAAGAGTGGTACGCGTGTTCCATCCTCACGGATACCATCGATATCCATTTGATTCGAACCAATCATAAAGTCCACGTGAACATCTGAACGGTTCAGTCCTGCAGCGTCAAGCTCTTCTTCGCTCATCTCTGCACCACCAACAACGCTAGTCGCATAGGCAGCACCGATAGCCAAGTGGTTTGACGCATTTTCATCGAAAAGGGTATTAAAGAAGGTAATACCTGACTGAGAAATTGGACTTGGATCTGGTACCAAGGCACATTCACCCAAGGAACGCGCGCCAGCATTTTCAAAAACAAGGTCTTTCATGACCTGATCACCCTTCTCAGCAGTGATATCTACGATTTGACCATCCTTGAAAGTTACTTTAATGCCTTCGATGATATTTCCGTTGTAGCTAAGTGGTTTTGTAGAGGTTACATAGCCCTCTGCACGACGGAAGTCAGGAGCCGTAAAGACTTCTTCTGTTGGCATATTTGGCAAGAATCCTTCTCCCTGTGCATTGACTGCTCCAGCTGATTCCCAAACGTGATTCTTCGGCAAGCCAAGTGTCAAATCTGTCCCTGGAGCTGTGTAGTGAAGAGCTGAAAATTGTTCTTTATTAAGCATTTCCGCCTTGCTCTTAAGGATTGCTGCATGTTCTTCCCAAGCCTTAACTGGATCTTCTTCGTAGACACGGCAAGTTTTGAAGATTTGGTCCCAAAGGAGATCAACCGCTTCTTCGTCGCTCGCAGCATTTGGAAAGACTTTCTTAGCCCACTCAAGTCCAGCAGCGGCTGCTACAGTCCAGCTAACCTTGTTGGATTGCGTTGCGATACGCATTGGCTTCATAGCGAGCCCCATCGCTTTAGCAGAAGCTGAAAGCTTGTCAGCGTCCACTCCGTTTAAAGCACCTGGATCAGATGAACGGACACCGAGACGGCTAGCCTTATTCTCCAAGAGATAGTTCATCTCAGCAATCTTGTATTCTGGCACATTGTCCAAACGGTCCATCGGTGCGTGGAGGAATTTCTCACGATTGATGACATCATCTGTCCACTGAACGATAACTTCGTGTGCTCCAAGTACATAGGCTTCTTTGACGATTAAATGCGCCAATTCACGTTGCTCTACATCGATAGAGAGAGCCAAGGTGTGACCAGGTTGCACATTAATTCCGTTCGCAACCAACAATTTCGCATATTTTTCTAGATTTTCTTTAAAATTTGGTAAAACCATTCTATTCTTCCTTTTCTATTTTTCTTTCAAAGCAGAAAATAATCCTGCTAAAGCAATGGCACCAGACAAGAGTGCTGTCGATAGAATAATTGCTTCATCTGCCAGCTCTAGCTGATAGTCAAAAACCTTTTCAGCTGGTTTATCTTCTGCAAAGATTCTAAGTTTCATAAAGATGTTCTCCGTTCTAATTCTTAAAACAACTCATCAAACAAACTCAACTGGTTATCCTCTGGCATATTGCCGAGAATCCCCATTTCATCCATCTTTTCAACCAAGGTAGATGACAGTCCACCGCGCTTGCGTAGTTCTGTCTTAGAGAGGAACTCACCCTCTTCACGCGCACGCACCAACTGCTTAGCAACGTTCTCTCCCAGACCATCCATTGCTACAAATGGCGGAATGAGGGTATCCCCATCAATGAGGAACTCTGTTGCCTGACTACGGTATAAATCGAGTTTACCAAACTTGAAACCACGTTCCCACATTTCATTGACAATCTCAAGAGTTGTATAGAGGTCTATTTCCACATTAGAGGCTTCATTATTCTTCCGTTTTTCAGCGATTTCTTCCATTCTACGCTTAATGGCATCCAAGCCCGCACCCATGGTCTTGATATCAAAAGCCTTAGCGCGGATGGAGAAGTAAGCACAGTAATAATAAATGGGATGGTGAACCTTGAAGTAGGCCACACGCAAGGCCATCATAACGTAGGCTGCCGCATGGGCCTTAGGGAACATATACTTGATTTTTCCACAGGATTCGATATACCACTCCGGCACCT
The DNA here is from genome assembly GCF_003942695.1 of Streptococcus mitis. GTDB lineage: Bacteria > Bacillota > Bacilli > Lactobacillales > Streptococcaceae > Streptococcus > Streptococcus mitis_BD. The sequence goes on along the minus strand of NZ_RJNU01000002.1, from coordinate 243,178 downwards.
TATTGGCCTTCATAGCTTCGATATAGCCATTTCGCTCCTCTTCGGAAATCTTCAGCCACAAGCCCTTACGCACCCGTTCCATGATGGTAAAGGCCATCTTAGGTTCGAGACCCGCATGCATGAGGTAAACCATGATGTCGTCCCGACAACCGATAACGGTTGATAGATCCGCAATCCCTTGCTTGATCAAATCTTGGGCATTTCCCAACCAGACATCGGTACCGTGGGACAGACCAGACAGCTGAAGCAACTCCGCAAAGGTCGTCGGATGCGTCTCATCTACCATCCCACGTACAAAGTTGGTTCCAAACTCTGGAATTCCCAGCATACCCGTCGGTGTTCCAATTTGCTCAGGAGTTACTCCTAGCACATCAGTCCCAGAAAAGAGGGCCATCACGCCTTCATCATCCATAGGAATCTCATTGGGATCAATTCCAGACAAATCCTGCAATTTCCGAATCATGGTCGGATCATCATGTCCCAGTACATCCAGTTTGAGGACGTTCTCATCGATATCGTGGAAGTTAAAGTGAGTGGTTTGCCATTCAGCCGTCACGTCATCCGCTGGATACTGGACAGGCGTAAAATCGTAGACATCCATGTAGTTAGGAATAACAACAATTCCTCCCGGGTGTTGTCCCGTTGTCCGCTTGACACCAGCAGCACCTTGAGCGAGGCGTTCCACCTCTGCATCACGATAAAACTTCCCATAGTCCCTCTCGTAGCCCTTTACAAATCCATAGGCAGTCTTGGCAGCCACCGTACCAACCGTTCCTGCACGGAAGGCATACTCTGAACCAAATATATCACGCACGTCCAAGTGGGCGCTTGGCTGGTCTTCTCCCGAGAAGTTCAAGTCAATATCGGGAACCTTGTCTCCATCAAAACCAAGGAAGGTCTCGAAAGGAATATCCTGTCCATTTTTGCTGAGTTTATGACCACACTTTGGACAGTCCTTGTTGGGCATATCAAAACCTGAACCATAAGAACCATCTGTGATAAACTCGCTGTACTGACACTGACCACAGACATAGTGAGGGGAGAGAGGATTAACCTCCGTGATCCCAATCATGGTCGCAACGAAACTAGAACCGACAGATCCACGAGAACCAACTAAGTAACCCCGTTCATTGGAACGTTGCACCAGCATCTGGGAAGCTAGGTAAATAACGGCAAATCCATTCCCCAGAATGGAAGTTAGTTCCTTTTCAATTCGCAAATCAACGATATCTGGCAACGGATTTCCATAAATCTCAAAGGCCTTCTTATAGGTCAACTCAGCGACCGTTTCTTCTGCCTTATCGATGAAAGGCGTGTACAAGTCACCCTTAACAACCTCAACGGGTTCAAAGATATCTGCCAAGGCATTGGTGTTTTCAATAACCAGTTTGCGAGCTAAATCTTCTCCCAGGAAGGCAAATTCATCCAACATCTCATTGGTTGTTCGAAAATGAGCCTTTGGCAAAGGAGCTGGCTGGGCATGTTCGCCATGACCAATGGTCCGGTTAATCATAGCCCCCTGTCCCAAACTACGGACGATAATTTCACGGTAAATCTCTTCTTCCGGTTCGATATAGTGGACATTTCCCGTAGCTAGAACAGGCTTGTCAAGACGGTCCCCAACCTCTATCAAACTCTTGATAATAGTCTGGAGTTCCTCCATATCCTTGACCTGCTCCTTGGCAATCAGGGGAGCATAGATAGCTGGTGGCATGACCTCGATAAAGTCATAATACTTGGCTACCTCAACCGCCGCATCCACACCTTGGGAAACGACTGCATCAAAAACTTCACCTTCTGAACAGGCTGAGCCCAAAATCAAGCCCTCCCGATGAGCATCTAGAACCGTTCTCGGAATCCGTGGTACCCCTTCAAAGTACTTGGTATTGGACAACGAAACCAGTTTAAAGATATTTTTTAAACCAACTTGATTCTTGACATAAATGGTCGCATGCTTAATCCGAGCTTTTTTATAAGAGTCTGGACTGATTAGATCAATATTTAACCTAGCTAGATCGGTCACACCATGTTTTTCTGCCACCTCTTTGATAAAGATGAAGAGCAAACGGCCAGTAGCTTCCGCATCGTAGTTGGCCATGTGGTGGTGTTCCAGTGCCACACCAAAACGCTTGGTCAAAGGACCCAAACCATGACGTTTATACTCAGGATAGAGGTTTCTAGCAAACTCCAGCGTATCGATAACTGGCTGGCTAATCTTAGGCAGACCATGACGCTCATAGTTGGCATTCATAAAGCCAACGTCAAAGGTCGCATTGTGGGCAACTAAGACTGTATCCTTGCAAAATTCTTGGAATTCTTGCAAAACTTGTTCCAGTGGTTTGGCATTTTTGACATGATCATCTGTAATACCAGTCAACTCTGTAGTAAAGGCTGACAAGGGGTGATCTGGATTGATAAATTCATCAAATTCGGCAATAACATTTCCCTTGTACATCTTAGAGGCCGCAACCTGAATCAAGTCATTATAGATGGCTGAAAGACCTGTCGTTTCCACGTCAAAGACCACATAGGTCGCTTCTGACAAATCCATCTCCACTTCGTTATAGACGATAGGGACACGGTCCTCTACAATATTGGCTTCCATTCCATAGATCAGCTGGATTCCAGCTTTCTTAGCCGCCTTATAGCCGTGTGGGAAGGACTGGACATTCCCATGGTCCGTAATGGCAACCGCCTTGTGTCCCCACTTAGCAGCTGTCGCAACGATTTCTTCAACCTCTGGTAGTGCATCCATGGTCGACATATTGGTATGAACATGAAACTCAACCCGACGCTCACCTTCCGGCATCAAATCCTTCCGCTCATAGTGAACAACTTCCTGCACATCCTGCACATTCATTGTCAAATCGCGTGTAAAGTTATTCATCTCTACATTCCCACGAACACGAAGCCAAGAATTTTTCTTGATGATGTCAAACTTCTGAGCTTCTTCTTCATTCTTAACCCATTTTTGCATTGAGAAGCTTGAACTATAGTCCGTCATTTTAAAGTTGATCAAAACACGACCCGTTCTGGTCACTTTATGCTCGACATCAAAGACAACTCCCTCAAAGACCAAACGATTTTCCTCAGTCGTCACGTCGATCATCTGGGTAACTTCTGCCTTATCTAGTTTTGGCTTAGCCGCAGCTTTTTTAGCCTGAAAATCAAAGGCTGGTTTCTCTTCTACTGGAGGAGGAGCCATTTGTTCTAGTTGTTCCATAGCACGCAAAGCCTCTTCATTGGCAGCCTGGACGATTTGTTCATTCTCCGTATAGAAGGCTTCTTCCTGCTCTTGTGTAAGGGCATCATTCTTTTCTATCTGGCAGACAAAAGCTGGGAAACCAAACTTTTCAAGTTGCTTTGCTAGATTAGGAAGATGATTCTTCTTAAAGTGTTCCTTATCAATCGCCTCTGAACCTTCAATAAAGAGTTGATTTCCCTCCGCACGAACTTGCAGATTCTGATAAAGAGACTTAAATCCTTGGCTAGCACACGGACCTTCAGAAAAAGCCTCTCTATAATATGCTTGTAAGAGTTCATTTGAAAATTCCTGAGAGAGCACCTTGATTTCGAAAACAGCTTTATTCCCTGTCTTAGAGAATTCCTCACTAAGCCCTTTCTTTAACTCTAAAAAGATTTCAATCGGTAAAATTTTAGAAAATACAAAATGAAATTCCCAGATCTTACTAATTTTATGAACCACGACACGCTCAATGCTTGCATCAACAAGAGCAGGATCCTGTTTCAGTTGATCAGAGATTCCTAGTTGATTCATTAAAATTTCAAACTTACTTGACATTCATTTTCCTCACATTATTCTCTTACTATTTTACCATAATTAAAGAAAATATATAGCCAGTACCATCTCCCTTGCGACTTAGATGGAAAGATTTTATCATACTTGTGGTAGATAAAACTATACTGACTCGTAGTCACATATTAAAAAGTGAGATGATTTTCATCTCACTTTTATTCTTAAAATCCATTATGGTCGCTGAGTTCTTTGAACCAGTGGCCTGATTTCTTCAGGTGGCGTTCCTGCGTTTCCAAGTCAAGCTCAACTAGACCATAGCGGTTTTTATAGCTATTGAGCCATGACCAACAATCAATAAAGGTCCAGATTAAGTAACCTTTACAGTTAGCACCGTCTTCAATAGCACGATGGAGTTCACGCAGATGCCCTTTGACAAAGTCAATACGATAGTCGTCTTGAATCATGCCATTCTCACGGAATTTATCTTCACCTTCAACGCCCATACCATTTTCGGTCAACATCCACTCGATATTACCATAATTTTCCCTGATATTTTGAGCGATATCATAAATCCCTTGCTCGTAGATTTCCCAACCGCGGTGGGGATTGATCTTACGACACGGCATGACATATGGCTCATAGAAATGCTCTGGCAAGAGCGGGCTATCTGGATGCTTGGCAAAACGTGGCGCCATAACACGCAGAGGTTGGTAGTAGTTGACTCCAAGAAAGTCCACTGTATGCTCCCGAATGACTTCTAACTCTTCAACAGTGTACTCTGGCAGCAAATCATGCTCAGCTAAAATCTCTACTAACTCCTCTGGATAAGCTCCCAAAACAGACGGATCTAGGAAAGATTGGGCTTGGAAGAGGTCGGCAGTCCGAGCAGCCTTGACATCCGCGGGATGCTGGCTACGTGGGTAAGCTGGTGTCAAGTTAAGGACAATCCCAATCTTAGAATCAGGCAAGACCTCATGACAGGCCTTAACTGCAAGACTACTAGCCAGTTGTGTGTGATAGGCAACCTTAACCGCTGCTTTGGCATCCACCTTGTGAGGATAGTGGGCATCGTAAAAATAGCCAAATTCCACAGGAACGATGGGTTCGTTAAAGGTAATCCATTGGTCCACCAAGTCACCGTAAGTCTCAAAACAGAAACGAGCATAGTCTTCATAAGCCTTGACAGTTGCCTTATTTTCCCAGCCATCACCAGCTTCTTGAAGGGCAAAAGGAAGGTCAAAGTGATAGAGATTGACTAGAAGACGGATTCCCTTAGCCTTAATGGCTTCAAATACCTGACGGTAGAAAGCCACCCCTTGAGGATTGACCTCTCCACGGCCTCGTGGGAAAATGCGAGACCACTGGATAGAAGTTCGGAAGGCTGTATGCCCAGTCTCTACCAGAAGCTCAATATCCTTTTTCCAGTTTTCATAGAAAGTCGATGTTTTATCAGGTCCAATTCCATTGTAGTAGCGATTGGGCTCCACCTGATACCAATAATCCCATAGATTATCTCCCTTACCATCACCAAGCACTCGTCCTTCTGTCTGTGGTCCAGAAGTGGAGGAACCCCAAACAAAATCCTTTGGAAATTTTAGCATTGTTATACCTCTTCGTTTACTCATTATCCCCATTATATAGAAAAAACAAGGTAAAAACTAGTTACATTTTTGCCTTGTTTTTCTTCTGATTATAGTTTTTATTTCTTGCTGAGGATTTCAAGCGTTTCAAGCAAATTGTCTGCGTGAACTTCGATGGTGTCACCAGTCGCCTTAATCTTAACTTCTACGATACCGTCAGCTGCTTTCTTCCCAACAGTGATACGGATTGGAAGACCAATCAAGTCGCTATCGCTAAATTTAACCCCGACACGTTCGTTACGGTCATCCGTCAAGACTTCGTAACCAGCACCCATCAAGCTTGCTTCAAGTTTCTCTGTCAAGGCTTGCGCTTCCTCATCTTTTACATTGACAGTGATCAAGTGCACATCAAATGGTGCCAATTCTTTAGGGAAGTTGATGCCCCAAGCATAGCGGTATTCACCTTTTGGCGTTTTGTTAACAAAGAGGCGAGCGTGTTGCTCCATAACGGCTGAGAGAAGACGGCTAACACCGATACCGTAACAACCCATTATGATTGGCACAGCACGACCATTCTCGTCCAAAACATCTGCACCCATACTTGCTGAATAACGAGTTCCGAGTTTGAAAATATGACCGATCTCGATACCACGGGCAAAGTTAAGAACACCTTGTCCGTCTGGTGAAATTTCACCCTCACGAACTTCGCGGATATCCACGTATTCTGCAGTGAAATCACGACCTGGGTTCACACCCGTCAAGTGGTAGCCATCTTCGTTAGCCCCCACAACAGCATTGCGAACATCTTGTACCTTACGGTCTGCAATGATTTTCACATTTTCTGGCAAACCAACTGGACCAAGTGAACCAAAGCCAGCTGAGATAACATTTGCTACTTCTTCCTCGCTCGCAACATCAAAGAAATCTGCACCCAAGTGGTTCTTTAACTTGACTTCATTGAGTTGGTCATTTCCAACTAGAAGGGCTGCAACAAGCTCACCATCTGCCATGTAGAAGAGGGTTTTGATTGTTTGTTCTTCTGGGACATTTAGGAAGGCTGCGACTTCGTCAATGGATTTAACACCTGGTGTTTCCACGCGAGTTACTTCTTCTTCAGTAACGACACGGTTGCTTGGTTTGTACTCGTTTGTTGCCATTTCTAAGTTAGCTGCATAGCTAGACTCACTTGAGTAGGCAATAGTGTCTTCACCAGAAACCATCCATTTGAGCAATTCTGCCTTGATTTCTTCTTGCACTTCTGCAGGAATCTCATCAAATGAGGCAACTGACTTGTCTAAGACAACCCAGCGATCGAGGTCTGTACGGGCTGGTGTGATGGCCATAAATTCTTGGCTATCCTTACCACCCATGGCTCCACCGTCACCGATGATGGCCTTGAAATCCAAACCACTACGAGTGAAAATACGTTCATAGGCCGCCTTGTACTCGTCATAAGTCACATCCAAACTATCGTAATTAGCATGGAAACTATAACCGTCTTTCATGATAAATTCACGCGTACGGAGAAGGCCGTTACGTGGGCGTTTTTCATCACGGTATTTAGGTTGGATTTGGTAAAGGTTGAGTGGCAATTGCTTGTAAGACTTGACAGAGTCACGAACAATAGCTGTAAAAGTCTCTTCGTGTGTCGGACCTAGGATAAAGTCCGATTTTTCACGGTTTTTCAATTTATAAAGGTCTTCACCATAGGTTTCATAACGACCTGATTCACGCCAAAGATCGGCACTGAGAAGGGCCGGAGCTAGCATTTCTACCGCACCAATCTTATCAAACTCTTGGCGCATGATGTTCTTAGCCTTTTCAATCACACGGTTAGCGAGTGGTAGGTAAGAATAAACACCAGCAGAAACTTGACGGACATAACCAGCACGCAACATAAGGGCGTGGCTGATAACTTGAGCATCGCTTGGCATTTCGCGAAGCGTTGGGATTAGCATTTTACTTTGTTTCATAATATTCCTCGATTATCTAAAAGAAGAGTCGCATAATGTCATTCCAGGTCACAGCTAGCATCAAGACAACCATGATAACTACACCAGCCATGGTGACATAGGTTTCAATTTCTTGTTTAAGGGGTTTCCGGCGGATAACCTCTAGGATATTGAGCACAATCTTTCCACCATCCAAAGCCGGAATCGGAATCAAATTAAAAATTCCGATATTGATGGAAATCATAGCTAGGAAATAGAGGACATTCTCAATTCCATTTTTAGCAGCATCACTACTTGCCTTAAAAATGGCAACGGGACCACCGAGTTTGTTCAAATCTGGATGGAAAATCAAGTTTTTCAGAGCCGAAAGGATACGGAGCCCTGAATCAGCAGCTGTCGTAAATCCACCAACAAACATGGATAGAAAGTCTGACTTGACCCCCGGTCGAACCCCGAGAATGTAACGTCCTTGATTCTCTTCTGGAGTCACAGTAACTTGTTTTTCGCTACCATTTTCAGAAATGGTCACATCCAAGGTCGGGGCGGTCTTGTCCTTGGTATCTGCTTCCACAGCCTGGGTCAAGTCTTGCCAATTCTTAATCTCATGTGAGCCGACCTTGGTAATTTGGGCGGTTTCAGCCACACCCACCTTAGCCAAAGCTCCCTCTGGCATGACATGAAAGAGATTGGTCTGAGTATCTCTAACACCGCCCTGCAAAAAGATCAAGATCCAAAAAACAACAACACCTAAGATAAAGTTATTCATGGGACCTGCAAAGTTGGTGATGAGCTTGCCCCAGATAGAAGCATTTTGATACTGTACATCCAAAGGAGCGATGCGTACTTCGGTACCATCTGCCTCAACAACTGTTGCATCATGATCCACAGCAAAGGTCTTTTCTTCTTCCAAGACCAAACCCTTGATAAAGAGCTTGTCTTCAAAGTCAAACTGGGTTACCTGCATAGGGAGAGCTGTTTGATCCAGTTTCTTTCCTGAGAGGTTGATCCGTTTGACCTTACCATCATCAGCAAGTGTCAAACTGACCGGAGTTCCTGTCTTGATTTCTGTCGCATCATCACCCCAGCCTGCCATACGAACATAGCCTCCTAGAGGAAGGATTCGAATGGTATAAGCAGTGCCATCCTTACCGATATGAGCAAAAATCTTGGGTCCCATACCAATGGCAAATTCACGAACTAGAATGCCTGATTTCTTGGCAAAATAAAAATGTCCAAACTCATGCACCACCACAATAATCCCAAAAACGAGGATAAAGGTTAGCAATCCAATCATTCAATATTCCTTTCTTTAAAACAGGCCAAATAAGTGCATCATTGGAAACACAATCAGCATGCTGTCAAAGCGATCCAACACACCGCCATGTCCAGGGATAAATTTGCCAGAATCCTTGACACCGAAATGGCGTTTCATGGCACTTTCAATCAAGTCACCAAACTGACCGGCCACACTGAAGAAGGCAGCAAAGAGACTCATTCTATAAATCCCATAAGGAAGAGCAACTGTGCTGTCCACTAACATGAAAATCACTGTTATCAGTACCGCACCTAGAATGCCCCCGACAAATCCCTCAATACTCTTATTAGGAGAAACTCTCGGAGCCAACTTATGTTTACCAAAATTCATCCCTGTCAGGTAGGCTGCGCTATCTGTCGCCCAAACGATAAAAAGGGCCAGAAGCACCTTGTCAAAACCTGCCACCCGAGCATCTAGTAAGGCGTTAAAGCCAAAACCAACATAAAAGCTCACAGCAATTGGAAAGGCAGCATCTTCAATCGTATAGCTTTTACTGAAAACAGTCGTCCCTAGCATTATTGTAATCAGAACACTATAGGCAACCACATTCCCATCAACTGGCAAAAAAGTTAGATAATTTTCTAAAGGGATTGTGAGGGCAAATGTCGCAAAGAGGGTCAAGGTGCCCTCGATGGTCATGGTCTTTAGCCCCTTCATCTGCAAGAGTTCATGGACAGCCAGCATCGCTAACAAACCAATCCCTATCTGCAACAAGAGTCCTCCCACAAATAAGACTGGAAGGAAAATAGCCAAGGCCAATACCGCAAACAATGTTCTCTTTTGTAAATCTTGGGTCATATCTTCTCCTAAACTCCTCCAAAACGGCGATTGCGACGATTATAGGCCGTAATAGCCTCCTGCAAAGAGGTCTCATCAAAATCGGGCCACAAGGTATCCGTAAAGTAAAGCTCGCTATAGGCTGCTTGCCATGGCAAGAAATTACTCAAACGCAACTCGCCACTCGTACGGATAATCAAATCAGGATCTCGCAAATCCTTTGGCAGGCGTTGTGTGAAAAGATAATCCCCTATCATATCTTCTGTAATATCACCAGGATTGATTTTGGCATCTAGAACTTCCTGAGCCAAGCTCTTAAAAGCCTGCGTAATTTCAGCACGACCACCATAGTTAAGCGCAAAATTGAGAATCAAGCCTGTATTGTTCTTGGTCAACTCCTCTGCTTTTTTCAAAGCTTCAAAAGTCGGCTTAGGTAGGCGATCTGTCTCCCCAATCATCTGAATCTTAACATTATTTGCATGCAATTCAGGGACGTAGTTGTCATAAAACTCGACTGGCAAGTTCATGATAAACTTGACTTCTTGATCTGGACGCGTCCAGTTTTCCGTTGAAAAGGCATAAACCGTGATGACCTTAACTCCCATCTTATTAGCTGCCTTGGTCACCTTTTGGAGGGCTTCCATCCCCGCCTTATGACCAAAAACTCGTGGTTGCATCCGTTTTTTAGCCCAGCGACCATTTCCATCCATGATGATGCCAATGTGAGCAGGAACCTGTGTTGGAACCTCGACTTCTACAGCTTTATCTTTCTTAAAAAATCCAAACATGATCTTATTCCTATTCAAAAATCTATCGTTTCATTATACCATATTTCCCTCTATTCTTCTATTGCTAAGTTACTGCCCCTGCTTACAGATAGACAAAAATAAGCCGCCTGATTGGGCGACTTTATTTTATAGGGAGATTATTATGAAAAAGTTTTAGGAGTTTAAGTTAAGTTCTTCTTAACTTATGAGCTTAGTATACACCTCCTAGCTTAAATTTTTCTTAAGTTTTTTGAGAAATGAAAAATCTAAAATAAGATTGCCCACTTGAGTGTATGAAAAAGTACCTCAAATCATCTCAAATAGCCAATCTAAGTCTAAAACCTAGCTTTTTCTGAAAATCATTTCAAGCTGACACCTTTTTCCATAGTTTATAGATTGAAACTTTGCCTCATAAGTTACTTTTATAATGCACTTATCTATCAAATCATATATTCTACACTGTAGGTGGCATCTGATAAGATACGCGCCAGGAACTGCTTAGTTCGTTCTTCCTGCGGACGACTAAAGAAATCATGCGGATTATTCTCCTCTACGATACGGCCTCCATCCATGAAAATAACGTGGTTAGCGACATCCCTAGCAAATCCCATCTCATGCGTGACGACCACCATGGTCACACCTTCTCCCGCCAACTGTTTCAGAACATCCAAGACATCTCCAACCAACTCAGGGTCTAGTGCAGATGTTGGTTCATCGAGTAAAATCACCTCGGGCTTGACGGCAATGGCACGCGCAATTCCTATTCGTTGTTGTTGTCCCCCAGAAAGCTGGGAAGGGTAGTAGTCCTTATAGGCAAGTAAACCAACTTTTTCCAAGGCAGATTCTGCACGTTTGAGCGCTTCTTCCTTGGGAATTTTACGAGCCACGATTAGGCCTTCCAGAATATTTTCCAGAGCAGTTTTATTTGCAAAGAGATTGTAGTGTTGGAAAACAAAGGCTGTTTTTTGGCGAATTTCTAGAATGTCTTTCTTGCTCAATTTGGCTAAGTCATAGGTTTTTCCTGCCAAGGTCAAACGGCCACTGTCAGCTTTTTCTAAGTGGTTGAGACAACGGAGAAAGGTTGTTTTCCCCGAACCTGATGGTCCTAAAATAACGACGACATCCCCTTGATTGACCTGGAGATTGACATCCTCCAGTACCTGCCTCTCACCAAATGTTTTTGCGATATGTTCTACTTGTAACATCCTGTCCTCCTATACAAAACGCGCGCTAGATGCTTTTGCACTCTTTTCTTTTTTCACATAGCCTTTTTCCAGTAGGGAGAAGCCCCACTGAATCAAACCACAGATCAAAATATACTGCAAAAAGATCACAAAATAAGACTCAAAATACTGGTAACCGTAGGACGCTTCCACACGAGCAATAGCGGTGATATCCTTGATAGTCATAACAAAGACCAGGGAGGTCCCTTTGACAATATTGATCACCAGATTGGCCAAGTTAGGCAAGGCTGAGCGCAAGGCTTGAGGAAAAACAATCCTTAAATAAGCCTGGGTCGTAGTCAGCCCAATTGCATGCGCTGCCTCTAGTTGTCCCTTGTCCACCGTCAAGATAGCTGAACGCAAAATCTCCGATAAACTCCCGACTGTCATCAAACTATAAATGATAAAAGCATAGTAGAGAGGATCAAGTTTGAAAATATCAAAGTCACTTCCTATGCTTTTGAGAAATTGATTCAGCAAACTTGGAAATAAACTATAAAAGAAGAGAATCAATAAAATCGAAGGAGTCGCTCGGATAAACGCCAGATAGACCAGAGAAAAACTCCTCACCCCTCGAACCTTGTAGATCTGCCCCAAGGCCAAAAATAGAGCCGGTAAAAAGCTTAAGGCCATAGCCACAATCATGATAATCAGGGTGATTGGCACACCTTTCAAGGTCCCCAGAAAGGTCTTTACAATATAGTCTATGTCCATTTTTTACCTCCCTTTTGTTTCCAAAGACATCTCAAGCAAACGACTCAAGCTAGAAATAACCAAGGCAATCCCCCAGTAAAGAAGCGCAACTGCCGTGTAGGTTTCCAGAGAGTAGTTCCCTAAATTGCGACTGATCAAGAGATTCCCCGCCCCCATAACATCAACGAAACCAATCGTATAGGCCAAAGCAGCATCCCGCATGAGATTAAGAATAGCAGTCGTTATATTGGGAAGAGCAACTTGAAAAGCTTGGGGGAAAATGATTCTCCAAAAAGTCTGACTTGGAGTCAAACCAATACTAAGCCCGGCCTCTGTCTGCCCCTTTGGAATAGCTTGATAGGCCGCCTTGAAAACCTCGGCAACAATAGCCGCAAACAAGAGAATCATCGTCAGGAGAACAAAAATAGTTTTAGACCAGTTGTTGATATCCAAACCAAGCCACCATTTCAGAAATTCTGGCAAGCCATAAAAGACTAGAAAAAGCAAGACAATCGGCGGTGTACAACGAAGGGTAAAGATATAACCTTTGGAAATTGCTGCAAAACTCTTGTCTTCTCCTACTTGCGCCCAGGCCAAGAGACCTCCAAAAAGGGAACCAAGAAGAGTGGTAAAAAAGAGAATGGACAAGGTCATAGGAAGCGCCTGCCATAAGGTCGGTAAAAACTGAAAGACCTTGGAAAAATCATAAGAAACCATGCAAAACCCTTTCTAGTCTTGGAATTTCTGGTCTAGTCTTTGTCTACGTAACTAAAGACATCTTCTTTAAAGTATTGCTGAGATAGCTTAGCAAGCGTGCCATCTTCTTTCAACTCTTTGATTGCTTTTTCGGATTCTTTAGCGAATTTCTCACCCTTTTCATCACGGTGAATCAAGGGATAAGTTGGAATACCTTTATATGGGAACCAGCTGAGTTTATCCGCATATTGGTGGTAAGGGCCATCTTCTGCGGTAACTGCTTTTTCAAAGGACAGTTTGATATCAAAGAAGGCGTCATAACGTCCTTCTAAGACCCAGGCATAGGCATCTGCCACTTTAAAGGATTCAGCTGCTGTTAGCTCAATCGGTGTATCCTGATGTTTTTCATTGTAGCTGGTGATAACATTCCATTGAGCATTCTGTGGAGAGATGGGAACCAATTTCCCTTTATTCTTAGCAAAGTCATCAATGGTTTTGTATTTCTGTTCATCTTCTTTTCTGACAGTAAATCCGATGATGCTCGCTCCGACTGGTTCAGATGGAATGACAAACTTTTTAGCTCGTTCGTCTGTGTACCAAGCTCCCTTGGTTCCGATGTCATACTTGCCTGATTCCAGACCAATCAAGAGGTCGTCATCACTGGTACCTGTATATTCAAATTGATAGTTTGCTAACTTCTCATCAACAGCCTTCAAAACAGCTACTTCATAACCATCTGATTCCCCTTTTTCACTGACAAAGTCATAAGGTACATAGTTTTGTGTATGAGCAACCTTCAAGGTTATAACTTCAGCAGACGAAGCTGTTTCTCCCTCCTTGGCTGGAGCGCCAGCTAAACTTCTCCCGATAATCGTCGCCCCAATTACTGCAACAACCGCTACACCACCGATAATCCATGCTTTTTTACTCATCTTTTTCTCCTTTAGTTTTCAAGCGCTTCTCTCACCCACTGGATACGTTCAACTGCGATATCACTTGGAATGGTACAATCTGCCCCAAGTACCAAGCCCTGTTCCCCAGCTTCTGCAACTAGTTTCTTTGCCTCAGCCTGAATGGCATCCTTGCTACCAGTATACAGCAAGCCTGTCTTGCCATTTTCAAATCCTCCAAGAACCGTACGTCCCTTGAAAATCTCACGACCTTCCTTGAGAGTGATTCCCTCTGGTCCTACAGCCCAGTTAAAGACTTGGGCTGGATAGTCTGCAAAAAGGTGAATATCATTTCGCGCTCCCTCGTAGCCACAGATATGAAGAACAGTGACGCCACCAACAGCACTAGCCGCTTCCAGCACAGTTATCTCGCTAGGTGCAATGACTTCTTGATAAGCTGCTGCCGACACTCGTTGATCTTGGATACTTTGCACGCTGAGGTAGATTCCATCTGCACCAGCCTCTTCGATGACAGCTCGGCTGAGACTCGCAATATCTTCTGCAATCACATCCAACACCTTTTTAAGGGCTTCAGGATCTTCCACCAGAAAGTCCGCAATAAGGTCATCGCCACCATACACTTCCCCAAGCAACCACTTGAGATAGGTCACAGGAGCAAAAATATTGTAAATCGCAACGATATCTTCTGTAAACTCTTGCTTAATTTTCTTAACCAAGTCCACCTGCTCTTTTATCCAAGCGTGCTCTGGTCCGAGTGGTTGAATGGTCGCCAATTCTTGAAGTGATTTTCCTTGAGCAATCGCTGGATTTGGATAAGCAAAGTAGCCATCACTCATTAACTTTATAAAGTCTGGCTGAACTTCTCGGATAAAGCGCTTATGGCCCTCGATATTCTTCTCGATAATGGCTGGATTTGAGAAACCATGTAGCCATTCGTCTTCGGATGTGAAATGGTGCCAAAAGCCAACTGGCACACGATCAACCTTTTCACCTCTAAATGCTTTTAAAACCCATTCTTTTTTTTCTGACATTCTTATTCTCCATTTCTTACTTTTTCAACTAATAAACTGCTTGCGATATCATTCGAGCGTAGAAAGGGGAGACTGGACTTGGAAAAATCCTGAACTCCACGACATCTCTCTCCATTTTTGCAGTGCTGATTTTTTACGACGCTTATGGCAACCAAGGCCAGCAAACCGACAACTGCAATGAAGATGCCCCATCTTTTACTTTTCATAGCTCCTCCTTTTAGAGAACAGCTGCCTGCCGAATCCAGTCCAATCTCTCTAAGTCAAAGTCATCTGGAACAGTACAGTCAGCTCCCAGAAGAACTCCTTTACTACCAACTTCAGCCAGCAACCGTCTTGTTTCATCTTGCAATTCCGCCTTGGAACCTTGATAAAGCAAGCTTTTCTTGCCATTTTCGAATCCACCTAAAACGGCTTTATCTCGGAACAACTCTTGACCCTGTGTCAAACTAACATCCTCTTGGTGGGTCGCCCAGTTGACCACTTGAGCTGGATAGTCCTTAAATATCGTCACATCATTGCTCGCGCCTTCAAAACCACAAATATGGAGGATATTGATCCCACCAACCTGATTAGCTGCCTCCAAAATCGCTATATTGCTCGGTTCGATATAGGTTTGGTAGAGTGCTGGTGTGATGCGCTCATCTTGAATTTCCTGGGTGCTGAGGTAAATCCCGTCAACACCGCCTTGCTGGATGATTTTCCGAGTTAGGATAGCAATATCTCCTGCAATCACATCTAGAATCACTCTGAATTGCTCAGGATTTTCAAGCAACAGATCAGCCACTTCCCTATCTCCTCGAGAAGTTTCTGTACGGAACCAGCGCTTAAGGTAGGAGATAGGTGAGAAGATATTGTAGAAAGAAGCAATCTCTTCTGTAAAGGTCTCTCGAACCGCTTGTACCACTTCCACCTGTTGCTGAATCCATGGGTGTTCCTCACCAATCGACTCAATAGAAGCCAACTCCTGAATGCTTGCAATCGTAGGACTATAGACATTACTTGGATAAAGGAAAAAACCGTCGCTCATAATTTTGACAAAATCAGGACGAATCCTTTCCACATAGTTGCGATGCCCATCAACACTTTTTTGAAAGATACGTGGATTATTTAACCCCTGCCCCTTTTCTTCGAGTGTTACAAAATGAAACCAAAATCCCACAGGAACTCTTTCCACTTCATCGCCTCGAATCGCTCTAAAAACTAGATCTCTTTTACTTGCCATACCTTTCTCCTTCCATTTGGATTGAAACCATCTTACCACTCCTTTTCCCCTTTTCCCAATATATATTGACTATTGACTTGATTGGGAATTTTTATATCTATAAAGAAAAAAATCCCTGAAAAGCTTGATGTTACTAGCCTTTCAAAGATTCTCTTTATTTTCATCTATTTTTCAAAAAGGAGCTGATATAGATTTTCTATCAAGCCGATTGGATTTTTTTATATACATCTTCATTCCAAAATTAAGTACATAATTTTATCCTAATACCAAATGACTACTGAAAAATTTATTTTCTCCCGATATTTCCTTGCACAAATCCCATGAAAACGCTACAATATTAATAGACTATTATTAGGAGGATAGGATTATGAAAATATCCAAAGTTACCATTACAATTGCTTCTACACTTACTTCCGTCATTTTACTGACTGGCTGTGGCACAAATTCGGCAAATTCACAGACAACACAAAGTAGTACATCTGATAATCAGGTTACCATGACCTATGATCAGTTGCGTTCAAGAGAGAACACTATGTCAACTCTTTGGTATCAAAAAGCAGCTGAAACCAAGGCACTCTATCTACAAGGTTACAATGTCGCTACTGATCGTTTGAAAGAACTACTAAAAACACAGACAGATAAACCCTACTCTATCGTTTTGGACTTGGACGAAACCGTATTAGACAATAGTCCTTATCAAGCGCAAAATGTCAAAGACGGAACAGCATTTACCCCAGAAAACTGGGATGTCTGGGTAAAAAAAGCAGCAGCCAAGGCTGTACCAGGTGCTAAAGACTTTCTCCAATTTGCAGACCAAAACGGTGTCCAAATTTACTATGTATCTGACCGCACGATAGATCAGGTAGATGATACGATCAAAAACCTAGAAAACGAAGGAATTCCTGTACAAAGTCGCGATCATCTCATGTTCTTAGAAAAAGGCGTCAAATCTAAAGAAGGTCGTAGACAAGCAGTCCAAGAAAAAACCAACTTAGTCATGCTACTAGGAGACAATCTTGTGGACTTTGCAGAGTTTTCAAAGACCTCTGAAACTGAGCGCGACCAAAAATTAGAGGAATTACAAAAAGAGTTTGGTGAGAAATTCATCATTTTCCCTAACCCAATGTACGGATCATGGGAAAGCACTGTTTACAATGGTAATAAATTGGATGCCAAGGGTCAAACTGAAGAGCGCCAAAAAAACTTACAAGGTTTTGATAAATAAAATAAGGGAGCTATCTACTAGTTTACACCAACTACAAGATATCATATTTGCGAGAATATCAAAAAAAGACGATTTCCAAGCGGAAATCGTCTTTTAATAAGGACAGACTTCTCCAATTCAAAATGTACTTCATTTAGTATAGGTGTAGCCATAAATCATATTTTCTAAGTGGTTTATACATGATTACCCGTCAGGGAAAGCAAATATGCAAAATTTAGAAATTTTGATATAATAGAACTATCAAAAAGTAAAGGAACGATTGGTATGAAAGCAATCACAGCTCACAGCTCACAGCTCACAGCTCACAGCTCACAGCTCACAGCTCACAGCTCACAGCTCACAGCTCACAGCTCACAGCTCACAGCTCACAGCTCACAGCTCACAGCTCACAGCTCACAGCTCACAGCTCACAGCTCACAGCTCACAGCTCACAGCTCACAGCTCACAGCTCACAGCTCACAGCTCACAGCTCACAGCTCACAGCTCACGCTGATTATGTAATCAAGCGTATTTTTTGTCAAGCCCTAAAACAGACTTTTTCACATTTTTGTGAGAAGGTCTTTTCTGTTGTGTATGAAAGGGAAATTGCAAGATGAAACGTATTGATATTATAGAAAAAATAGGAAAAGATTACCTTGTTTCAAATATTGAAAATGAGGAATTTAGCTACCAAAAAGCACTGAAAGAAATAGGAAAAGATATTGCTGAGTATCAAAAAGAAAATTATAAGCGGAAATATAAGGATTTAGATATCCGATTTGAAAACAAAGATTTATCTATTCTTATAGAGACTAAAATAAAGTTCAATCAAAAGGACTATGAGCAGTTACAGGCATATGTTGACTATGAAAAGCAACTTACCAATAACTTTATAGTAGCCATCTTAGCTAATACTTCTAACGATGAAATTAAAGTATGGTTTGGTGATAGGTCTTTAGAAATTACAGATGAAACTCTATGTTTTGACGAGCGAAAGCTAAAGTCTTTTGAAGAGTATAAAGATACTTTTTTAGGGCATAATAATGATAAGTTAAAGGTTATGAAAAGTACATATAACCTTAATGAAATTTTGCATAATCTAGGAATTCAAGAAAAATTAAGAAGTCAGTTTGTTGGCACTTGCCTTTTGACATTAAAAAATGGTCTACAATTTGAAAACTTATCTACTAAAACTATTATTGCAGGCATTGAAGAGATTCTGGAAAATTTACTTGAAAAAGATATCAATAAAGCAGTGAAAATTGGTCTCATAAAAACTAATGTTTTATCTTCTCAAGATATTAGAACTCTTGAAAATAAATCTTTTCAGAAGTTGTTACATCGCATAGAAAAAGATATTTTGCCTTACATCAACGACAAAACTACGATGGGACAAGATATTTTAAATTTATTTTTTACAACATTCAACAAATATGTTGGGAAATCTGACAAAAATCAAGCTTTTACCCCAGATCATATTGTAAAATTTATGTGTGATATAGCAGGAATAAATCGACATACAAAAGTTCTAGACCCTTGTTGTGGAAGTGGTGCTTTTTTAGTGCGAGCAATGACTGATGCAATGGACGATTGTGATACAGAACAAGATAGAGATTATGTTAAAAAGAATAATATTTATGGCTTAGAATTTGATGATATAGCTTTTGGTTTAGCAACAACTAATATGTTATTGCATAGTGATGGGAACTCTAATATTTTGCAAGGTAGCTGTTTTGATTATTTAAATCAATTCGATATAACACAATCTAAAGAAAATACAAGTATAGATGTTGTTTTAATGAACCCTCCTTATAATGCTCAGAGGAAGCAAAGTAAAAAGGAATATGTAGAATCTTGGCCTTCTAAAACAAATGCAGACCCATCAAAAGGTTTTCACTTTGTATATGAGGTGGCAAAAATAGTTGGAACAGGGAAACTACTTGTGTTATTACCTACTTCGTGCGCTATCGGTGGGGAAAAACAAAAGGAAATAAACATTTTTAAAGAAAAAATGTTGTCTGAACATACATTAGATGCAGTCTTTTCTTTACCTGTTGATATGTTTCACCCTGGAGCTAATGCAACTGCTTGTTGTATGATATTTAATTTAGGTGTGAGACATTCTAAAGCGCTAAACAAGAAAACTTTTTTTGGATATTTCAAAAATGATGGTTTTGTAAAACGAAAAAACTTAGGTCGTGTTGAACGATTTGTTGACGGAAAGAGCCTATGGGAAGACATTTATAAGGAGTGGAAATACTTATATGTGAACAGAGTGGAGAAAACGGGGCTTTCTGTACTAAAAGAAGTTAGTTTCGAGGACGAATGGTTAGCTGAAGCTTATATGGAAACCGATTATTCAGAGCTATCTCATAGCGATTTTGAACGAAATATAAAAGAATTGTTTGCTTTTGAGGTGAAATATGGTTCGCCAAACCTTAGCGTTGAAAGCTCTAATAAAAAAACATTAGAATTAAACTCGTCAAATTGGTTACCATTTACTATTAAAGAAATTTTTGGTGATGTTCAACCAGCTAAGGGGGAAACTACTGATCAGTTAGAAGAAGGTTCAGATTTAGTATATATTGCAGCTAAAAAAGAGAACAATGGTGTAAAAGCAACTGTGGAATATGATAGTAGGTATTTATCGAAAGGTAATTCCGTTGTCTTTATAAATTTAGGTCAAGGTAGTGCAGGTTATGCAACATATCAGCCATATGATTTTATAGGTATGAAAGGAAAAATAAGTACTGGAACTTTTGACAAACTCAATCAATATATTGGTGTATTTTTAGTTACAATTTTAGATAAAGAAAGATTTAGATATTCTTTTGGACGAAGTTGGACTGGAGATAGATTATTACAAACTAAAATAAAGTTGCCTGTTGATGCCAATAACAATCCTGATTGGATTTTTATGGAGGAATATATAAAATCTCTTCCGTATGGAAATATGATTTAAATTTTAAAAAAAGAATCTCTAGATAGAGAGTTCTTTTTTTGATTATAAATTTTTCATCAGAATCACATCTTGTGGTTTACACAAACTGGTATATAGCTCCTCAAATTTCAAGTATTTGTTGGGGGGTATGCAATACTTTTCTTTATTCTTTTATAGATTGTTGGTGGTTAGTTAATAAAAGTTCTAAAAAATACTGTTAGGAATAAATCCTTAGCAGATTTTTTCAATATTATTTAATTATAAGGAACAGGAGTAATATCATTAGATAAATAAAGTGGATGATGAGGAGTTCCATTTTTATTTCGTTGTAAGCAAAAAAGATTTGGAACCATACCCATCAGATTCTTGTCTCTATTCAGCAACTTCGTTTGATTTCCCCAACATGCAATTACCAAATCAGATTCAGAAACATACTTTTGAATATAACTGTCATTTTCGGGGCCGACTGGATCTTCCACTCTTTTAAGCAAAGATGGGCCAGTACTTCTAAAAGCAAAGAGATTCACCATGATCAATTTACCATTTCCCCATCTTTTGGAGTAACCTATACATTTTCGAATAGTTTGATCATCCTTCTCCTCATCAGCTATCGAAGGATTTAACCCAATAAATACCACTGTTGGTTTTGTTTCATCCCAAATTCGTGTGAGAACATATCTATACTTTCTATCAGTTGATAAAATAGCACTCTTCTCCATATTTCTCCCATTTATTTCTTAATCTATTTTTTCCATTTTCAACTTCTAATTATTTCACTTTAAAAATAAGATTAAAGACAATCGCCAGCACATAAAGCGTAACCGGCACTGTTAATGCTTTAACTTTAAACTTTTTTTGATAAATACCAATTAAAGTAAAAAATAGAATGACACTTGCTACAACATATAACATATATTTCTCCTAATCTATACAAACCGAATCGACTCAATTGATTTTTTGTTGTTTCTTATCCAAAAGTCTTTCCTACATGCCCTCCATAGTAGTGTGAGATACTAACTTGGTGAGCCAGTGTGTTATAGTTACCAACCCAAAAGATGCTATCTTCGCCTTTTTTAGTGGACTTAACAATAAATTGAACCACATCCGATGATTTAGATTCATAAACTTCAATATCATCTACGTTTACATCATATCCATTTTGTTGGAATGACACTGCAAAGGACCTTATTTGAGCCTTATCGGCCATTTTTAAATGCTTCTCCATAGAAAAATCAATCTCTAAGATATTCGCTGTTTTACATTCTTTAATAACAATCTTAAAGGCCTCTTTCACTTCTTTTTCTATTTCTGGTTTTACTTTGTGACCAGGCATTTCAAGGGACGAAAGGGCGGTGTTATAGTTTTATCATCTGCGGGAGTCTCACCTACTTTTTCTGTACTTTGCACTTCGTTACTCTGAACAGATTGAGTTTGTTGTTTGGTTTCATTTTTGGTATTCATATATTTAGCATAAAATACTCCTGATACAGAGCCAGTAAGAATTACGCTAATAAAGAGCGCTGCTATTAAAAATAAACTTTTAAATTTTGCCATGATTATTCCTCCTTTTAATTTTTTGGCATATCAATTATGAAAAAAGTCAGCAAAGCAGGGGCAAGGAAACTTAACATTACAGAAAGAATAAATTCAACAATTGCCTTACCAAGTTCTTTAGTCGGTCCTGAAATAGAAATTCCTCCTTGCAATGTTAAAAAGAAATAGTCTTTATTAAACCAATATCCAGCAGATATAACTGCAAACAAAGCAAATCCAATCATCCACTTAAATAATAGTTCTACCTTAGAACTGTATTCCTTGTATTTCTTATCTTTTTTTGCTTTGATAAGAGCTTGCTTACGTTCCTCTTCCTCTCTATTCTTCTTGGCTTCTTTCCTAAAATACTCTTGTTTTATAAGTTCAACACGTTCTTCAGGAGGCAGTCCCTCATATTTATCTTTTTTAGGAGGGTTCTTTCTATAATCTTCAAAAATATCATAATCCATAGTTTTTTACTTTCTTTTTATAATCCTTAACTTCTCATAATCTTCCGACTACGATGCTCACTATTGAGAATAACCCACCAATGAATACAATAGGCATGATGATTGCAAGTCCAGCTAGAATAGGTAGGAGACTAATAATGCCATTAACAATCCACATTATAATCGAATAAATAGGAATGATAATCCCCGCCCCCAAGATGAGAGTTACAGGGATAAGGAATAGAAAGACACTTCCAAAAATACCAATCAATCTAAAAGCACGGCTATACACATTGTTTTCGCCTTCTAATCCAGATAAGAAATACACTGAAGAAAATAAACCTGTTAAACAACCAAAAATCAAGACAAAGTAGTTGACTTTCATGTCTAATTTCACTTTTAATGGTTCTGTTAAATCATTGACAAAAGAAATGATAGGAGTGCCTATTATTTGCCATAAAAAAATGTAAAATCCTAACTGTAAACCATTTATGATCGGATGTAACAATAGTGACTTTGTATAATCGATTAAAAATAAATAAATATTATTTGCCATTTAAATTTAGCTCCTTGTTATTCATATATTTTTATTTTACATAATTTCTGGTTTTCTAGCAAATTATTTTTCCCTCTAGCAAACTATGTAATTGTTTTGGAATAGATTTTCCCTTTTTTCTCATTTATGACTAAATCCACTTTGTAACAACCAGGACAAAACAATTGATTTTCATACTTAAATTTTGTCCCAGCTTTATCCTTTTGATATTCCTTTTGTAACTCATGAAGTTCTAGTCTCTCATGATTGTAAATACAGTATTGAAATTTATTTTTTGTAGACATAATAATTCTTTCTAGTTATCATCGATTAAATCTTGTTTTTAAAAATCTAAGATGTGTAGTTATCTAAAACCATTATCTATTTTTCTTAAACAACACAAAAATGCTCTAGACAATATGACTAGAGCGTTTTCTATATATCCGAATATCTAATTTATTTCACAAAAAATGTAGTCATTCGGTTGATTTTTATTGCAATACATTGAAATTTGAAAATTCAAGAATCGCCTTAAATCAAGGTTTTTTCGTTTCTACTGAAACGTAATGACCCTCTATTTAACTTCTTTTCAGGATAAATAACTTAGTCATTAATACAATAGCTCCTTACTCAAGGATACCAAGAGAGCAAAAAAGTCTAGATGAACTAGACTTTCTTAGCTTATTCTACTGTTACTGACTTAGCAAGGTTACGTGGTTTGTCCACATCAAGGCCACGGTGGAGTGTTGCAAAGTAAGCGACCAATTGCGTTGGTACAACCATTGAGATTGGTGAGAGGTAAGGGTGGACAGTCGTAAGAACGATATCGTCTGTCTCTTTAGCAACATTCTCTTCAGCGATAGTGAGAACCTTGGCACCACGGGCTGCGACCTCTTGGATATTTCCACGAGTATGGTTAGCAAGGACTGGATCTGACAAGAGGGCCAATACAGGTGTTCCTTCTTCAATCAATGCGATGGTTCCGTGCTTGAGTTCTCCTGCCGCAAAACCTTCACATTGAATGTAAGAAATCTCTTTGAGTTTGAGACTGGCTTCCATGGCTACATAGTAGTCTTGACCACGTCCGATGTAAAAGGCGTTGCGAGTTGTTTCAAGAAGCTCACGAACTTTAGCATCGATTGTTTCTTTTTCTGAAAGAGTTGATTCGATAGACTGAGCCACGATTGACAACTCATGAACCAGGTCAAAGTCTTGCGCTTTAGCATTGCCATTTGCTTCTCCGACTGCTTTTGCAAGAAATGCAAGGGCTGCGATTTGCGCTGTATAAGCTTTAGTTGAAGCCACTGCGATTTCAGGACCCGCGTGAAGGAGCATGGTATGGTTGGCTTCACGTGAAAGAGTTGATCCTGGCACGTTTGTTACAGTTAAGCTAGGGATTCCCATTTCGTTAGCCTTAACCAAAACCTGGCGGCTATCCGCTGTTTCACCAGACTGGCTGATAAAGATGAAGAGTGGTTTCTGGCTGAGAAGTGGCATACCGTAGCCCCACTCAGATGAAATTCCAAGTTCAACAGGTGTATCCGTCAATTCTTCCAGCATTTTCTTAGAAGCAAATCCTGCGTGGTAAGATGTCCCAGCTGCAAGGATGTAAATGCGATCTGCCTCTTGAATAGCCTTGATGATAGCTGGATCTACCACTACTTGACCAGTCTCATCTGTATAGGCTTGGATGAGTTTACGCATGACCGTTGGTTGCTCGTCAATTTCCTTGAGCATATAGTAAGGGTAAGTTCCCTTACCGATATCTGACAAATCAAGCTCAGCAGTGTAGCTAGCACGCTCACGACGATTGCCATCATAGTCTTGAACTTCTACGCTATCTGCCGTCACAATCACCAACTCTTGGTCATGGATTTCCATGTATTGGTTGGTCTCACGGATCATAGCCATAGCATCTGAGCAGACCATGTTATAGCCTTCCCCAAGACCAATCAAAAGTGGTGATTTATTTTTCGCCACATAGATAACATCTGGATTTTCAGAGTCAATCAAGGCAAAGGCATAAGAACCACGAATGATGTGAAGGGCTTTTTTGAAGGCTTCAAGAACTGAGAAACCATCTTCTTCAACAAATTTACCAATCAAGTGAACGGCGATTTCCGTATCTGTTTGCCCCTTGAAGTGGTGACCTGCAAGGTATTCTTCCTTGATCTCAAGGTAGTTTTCAATCACCCCATTGTGTACCAAGACAAAACGTCCTGTCTCAGAGCGATGTGGGTGAGCATTGTCCTCAGTTGGTTTCCCGTGAGTCGCCCAACGCGTATGTCCGATACCAGTCGTTCCCTCAACACCAGCTGTCTTAGCAGACAATTCAGCGATACGACCGACAGCTTTGACTAGATGATTTTCAGTACCACCTAGAACAAAAATCCCCGCAGAATCATAACCACGGTATTCGAGCTTTTCAAGCCCTTGAATCAAAATATCAGTTGCATTTGTGTTTCCAACAACACCAACAATTCCACACATAGTATATACGACACAGACCAGCTGTGCTTTCCCCTTAAATTGGTATAGTCTGATTTTCCTTTTACAGAACCAGCAAAGACAGTATATACTTGTTTTTCTCACTTGTCAAGCATAAAAATTGGTATAGCTTTTTAAAATGCCATCAGAGCAAGATTTCACTTGAGAACTGACAAGTAGGATTCGATTACTTATAATAGAGAGAGGAGGTAGTTACCATGTGGTTTTTCTTCGCACTTTTATCTGCTGTCTTTGCAGCCTTAACTTCTATTTTAGCCAAGATTGGGATTGAGGGAGTTCCGTCCAATCTAGCAACAGCCATTCGTACGGTCGTCGTCATCCTTATGGCTTGGGCCATGGTTTTCTTGACCAATAGTCAGACTGAGCTTGTCAACATCAGTAGAAAAAGTTGGCTCTTTCTCATCCTGTCTGGTTTGGCAACAGGCGCCTCCTGGCTCTCCTACTACAAGGCCTTGCAGATGGGCAATGCGACTGAGGTATCTGCTGTCGATAAATTCAGTCTCGTCATTACACTCGTTTTAGCCTTTTTCTTTCTACAGGATGTCCTGACGTTTAAAACAATCATTGGCTGTATACTGATTACGATTGGGACCTTGGTGATGATTTTGTAATCCTCTCCCCCTCCCTATATGACCTCCCCAAAAAAGTTAGATAGTTTTGGGGTGTTTTGTTACGTCTAAATTTATAAGTAGAGGAAATCAGCTTCAAGCGTCTAGCAAAAAGGAGAGAACCAAATTGGTTCCCTCCAAGATGTGGTTTTTCATCATCCCACTACACAGTTGACAAAAAACTAATTATCCCAAGTGGCTAACTTCGACTTGAAATTTTGCCTTTCCAAATCTGAATGTGGTAAACCGATGACTGACTTTTGACTAATCTAAGAGCATCATAGAATCAATAAACAATTTCTTTGTGAAATAACCATTTTTAATTAAGTAAGCTGTATATTTTGCTCTTGTGACCATTTGATCATACTCTTCTTCCGTACATTCCTGAACCACGCGGCTAGCTTCTTCCAAACTAGATACGACAAAGCCCAAACCTTTCTCACGGATATAGTCCACATTAGAAAGATAGTCTGGCACAACCACAGGAATACCTGCGGCCAGATAAGTTGTCAACTTATAAGAAACATTTTCTTTGTAGTAGTCACGCTCTTCCGCAGGATTTTCAGAATTTCCCCATACTAGGCCAAAGCCTCCTCCTTTAGACAACTCCAACAATAATTCCTGCTGAGTTCGCCACCCCTCAAGATGGACTTTGGAATAATCTACTCCCTCTGCTCTCGTAGCATAAACATGAAGGGGGGTACTGTGTTTCCAGTCAACAATATGTGGAAAACGAGATGGGTCTCCTGAGAAGATTAATTTTTTCTCAAACTTTGGAGTATAGAGTTCCAAACCATGGGGAAGATCCCAGAGTGTTTGAACAACGTAGTTCTTGACGGTTAATCCCTCTGAAACGAGTTTCTGGTACATTTGTTCGGATGGTACTACCACCACATCACATTTATTATACATGTCAATGTGGGCCTTCATAAGATAATAATTGCTCTCAAACATTAGTGGCTGAACGTCATGGATAAACATCACCATTTTCACATGAGAAAGTTTTAACTTTTCTATCAAGTGATTGTCCCATTCAACACTATTCCATGAAGGAGATTGGAAAAAAACGACATCTCCGTAAGATACCCCCGCGACAATCCCATCCATCCGCGAGTTCAGTTCTTCCCACGGTTCATGGCTTGCATCATAAAAATAGATCCCCAGCTCATTAACTCCAAACTCTCGAACAATTTTCATGACATTGTTCTGCGCCATTAAGGCCACACTCGTTGATGCTTGCCCAAATAAATTTGTGAAATGTACTTTCATTGTTTTCTAAATCCTCGTCTCAGTAATTTCTCTAAACATTGTATCATAATTTACGACTTTTCAAAAGCGTTTACATGCCAATTTTCAAGCTCAAGTTAGTTACTTGGGATAATTTCCCTAGGAGTCTTGTCTTCCAAGAACAATAAGGATAGCCTTAATAGACGTTTTTCTCACTCAATCTCACAAATTCGGTATCTTTGTTAGCTATGATAGATTGAATGAGTTGTTCCTGTTGAGTATATAATTTTTTGCATCTTTAGATTTCTCTGCTCATCTTGTGATGATTACAAACTCACATATAGAATTCTTATGCGATCAAGTCACTCACTTCTTTTTAGAGATTCAAGAAAGTGAGATTTTTCCATTTTTCTTGCCAATTTTTCTTGGACAAGCGCTCTTGATAGAGCTTCATTCGGTCTTCATTATCTAAGAAGTGAGGAGTTGGAGAAACTTGAAAGTTCAAAATATCCTCTAAACCATAGGGCGCGAAGAGCTCTAAAGTTGCATCAGCATGCAAGCGAAGCCCTATCGCCGTACAGCGCTCCGGATATTTACTCATGGCATCACGAGAACTCGTATAGGGCACAGTGTGGGGACTGTGCTGATGCATATAGACCTGATTTTTCAACTCCCACTGATACTGAGGGAAATCTTCTCTCAGCTTGTTCTCTAGGGATACTGTTTCCTCATAAGAAACGTCTGGATCAAAGAAAATCACATCCACATCCGTCTCCCGGTCAAAAAGCGATTTGTCTGACAAGAGATTCCAGATGAAATTCCTGACAGAACCTGCTGCCAACCACGAGTCTTTCAGACCAAGGTCACGAATGATGGTCAGAATAGTCATCATATCTGGATTTTCTCTAAAAACCTCTAAAATATCTTGCTCATTTTTCACTGTATTCATAGCCTAAATGCTCATATGCCTTAGCTGTGGCGACTCGTCCAGATCGTGTCCGCATGATAAAACCTTTTTGGATCAGGTAGGGTTCGTACATGTCTTCGACCGTTTCGCGCTCCTCGGCAATATTAACCGAAAGAGTTCCTAAACCGACAGGACCACCACCGTACATCTCAATCATGGTACGAAGGATTTTTTGGTCCACATAGTCCAAACCTTCATGGTCAACATCTAGCATGGTCAAGGCCTTATCCGTAATCACATCATCAATCAAGCCATCACCCATAATCTGTGCAAAGTCGCGCACGCGCTTGAGGAGACGATTTGCGATACGAGGAGTTCCACGACTGCGTAAGGCCAGCTCAACAGCTGCCTCATGAGTGATTTCCATCTCAAAAATATCTGCCGTTCGTTCAACAATTTCCGTCAAGTCAGCGTGGACATAGTATTCCATATGACCTGTAATCCCAAATCGTGCCCGCAGAGGATTTGAGAGCATCCCCGCACGTGTCGTAGCCCCAATCAAGGTAAATGGTGGCAAGTCCAAATGGACACTGCGACTGCCCTCTCCAGCCCCAATCATAATGTCAATGTAGAAGTCCTCCATGGCACTATAAAGCACCTCTTCCACCGACATGGGCAAGCGATGAATCTCGTCAATAAAGAGAACGTCTCCAGGCTCCAAATCATTCAAAATCGCTACCAAGTCACCCGCTTTTTCAATGACAGGACCTGACGTTTGCTTGAGATTGACCCCCAGTTCATTGGCAATAACAAAGGCCATGGTTGTTTTCCCGAGACCTGGAGGACCAAATAAAAGAACATGGTCCAGCGCCTCATCACGCATTTTAGCAGCTTCGATAAAGATTTGCAGCTGGTCCTTAACTTTATCCTGTCCGATATATTCGCGTAAGTATTGAGGACGGAGGGTACGTTCTACCAACTCCTCATCCCCCATTATCTCATTATCTAAAATTCTACTCATGCTTCTATTATAGCAAAAATCCAAGCCACAAACAAAAAAGCCACCTGATTGGGTGGCCTCTTTAGGGAGATTATTATGAAAAAGAAAGGGTACTCAATGAAAATCGAAATCAAACTAGGCAGATAGACGCAAGCATAACTATAGTTAGCTAAGTCGACTCTAACGAAGTATGGTGAGATTTTCGAAGAGTATTAGGAGGTCTTTATTTAATGATTATATGATACACAAGGAGACTTAAAATTCCCTTAATTTTTAAATCAATCACTAACAATTTTCTTTAACAGCTGTTTGACCTGCAATACGTCCAAAAGTAAAGATATCCGTAAGCGAATTTCCTCCTAGACGGTTACCTGCATGGAGTCCACCTGCGACTTCTCCGGCAGCATACAAACCAGGGATAATCTGACCGTTTTGATTCAAAACGTGTGTTGAAGTATCAATCTTGAGTCCACCCATTGTATGGTGAACGGCTGGTTTTCTCGGTGTTGCGTAAAATGGCGCAACCTCACACTTGAGATCGAAGCTACCTTTATTAAATTCAGGGTCAAAGCCTGCATCAACATAAGAATTGTACTTCTTGATTGTATCTGCTAACACCTCTGGATCCACACCAATCTGAACCGCCAACTCTTCTATCGTATCTGCACGATAGAGAGTACCTGCTTTGACTTGGGCATCGATTTTTTCTTGGCTAGTGTTGTAGGCTGTTGCCTTGATACGTTCATCTGCGATTAGATAGAACAAGCCTCCATTATCAATCGCCGCTTGAGATAGCTTGTCTCGGCTACCGTACTCATCTACAAAGCGCTTCCCTTCAGTATTTACCATGATGAAGTTAGCTGGAGGAACTTGAAGTCCTGAGAAGAGGGCACCTGTTACTGGATCGGATACTGGCATCATTTGACTAAAGCCCATACCCACCAAATCTGCACCTACACTTTGCCCTAAAAGAATACCATCTCCTGTTACAGCTGGTGTATTAGATGTGGCAATATCATCTGCAATTTCAGTCCAGTAGGTATTGTATTTTTGTAGCATCTTTGTATTGGCACCAAATCCTCCAGAAGCTAGAACAACGGCATCTGCATTGACAATGATGGTTTGACCATTTCGACCTTCTGCTCTGACACCCTTGACAGCCCCGTCTTTTACAAGCAATTCTTTAACTGGAGAATCTGTCAAAATCTTGCCACCATTTTCTAGAACATATTTTTGTAGGACAGATATAAAGGCATACCCCATTGGTTGAACCGGCTTATGGCCACGACGCCAAAGGGCTCCAACTGGCATTGTCACTTCACTACGAACAAATTCAACACCGATGTCTTCCAACCAACGAACAGACTCTAGGGCTCGTTCGGTTAATACAGAAACCAAATCGTATTGACCATGAATTTCATTTCCTTGTAAATCTTTCCGTTTTCCACCGATATAGGTTTGGATACGATAGAGCAAGGTAGAATCGAACAAATAGCTCGGGTCCTGCAAATACTGTTCAACCTCAACTTTCAAGGCTCTAAAGTCCTCTAGATATTCTGGATCAATCGTTGATTCATCTGTCGCAATCAATTCTTGAAGCGTATGAGCCTCACCTGGATGAGCTGCGAAGGTTCCTTGCCATGCTGGATCTGGTGCATTCATTGGACCACCTGCACGAACAGTATTTCCTCCAATTGCAGGAAATTTCTCAACAACAATCGGCTTCTTACCCGCTTGTAAGACTGCAGCCGTTGCAGCTAATCCAGCTCCTCCGCCTCCGACGATGACAACGTCTGCCTGATAGGTCTTATCTTCTTTATCTAAGGCAGATGGCGCTTTTGAACGCTTGCGTAAAACATCTGGATTTGCACCGGCTTGTTTGACTGCACGCGCAACTCCATCTAAAACACCATTTGAAGTCACAGAAGCTCCTGACACCGCATCAACATTTAAGGTTTGTCCCTCAATGATTTCTGCTGGAATACGGGTAAAGACGACATCTGCGATTCCTGAAGATTCTCCAGAAGAATCGATTTCGATTTTTTCAATACGGTCCTCAGAAACCGTGACATCCATCGGTAATTTACCATTATGGCCTTCAGTTGTAACATGGTAAGTCCCCGGTTCAAAGCGAACTTCTTCAGGAAGGTTTAGTTGGTTTGCAATAGATACAAAGCGAAGGAAGCGATAAAAACAACTATCTAGGAAATCAACGGTTCGCTCATCAATCAAATCTCCATTATCATCAAATGCTCGATGCGCTCGACCAAGTAAAAACTCACTACCTGGCATAACTGTTGCATTTACCCCAGGAGCATCCAAAATCTGACGAAGATGAAGTTGGGCACGCGAAGAACCTTGAATATCGTAGGAAGCTCCGACAATCATTGTCGGCTTTCCGTCTAGTGGATGAATGTTAAAAGACAACCACTCGAGCAAGCTATTCAAACTTGATGGAATCGTATGATTGTGCTCGGGTGTCGAGATAATGACACCATCAGCTTCTGAAATAACCTGATTAAACTTCTGAATAATAGGTGTATCTGTTTGATCATCCGTTTCATTAAACATCGGTACATCTGTTATTTCTAAAATCTCAATATCCGCTTTCTGAGCAAAATGTCTTTTCATAAATTGCAACAAACTACGGTTATAAGATTGTTTGGCATTAGTCCCAACAATAGCTACTAATTTCATGGATTGTTCTCCTTTCTTGAAATACTTATGCTTTCAACCATTCTTCCCAGATGAATGATTTCTTACGATTTGTATCTTCAGGTTTTACTAAAGCTTTTGTTAATTCAACAAAATTTTGAAACTCTGAAAAATGTTCTTCTAGTTCTGCAACCTTTTCAGGATTGTTCAAATGACACTCATCATCTAGGACTTGCTCAGAATGACCTAGAAAGAACTCTGTACCAGGCATAACTCTCGCTTTAAGCTCCGGCGCATCTAAAATCTGACGTAAATGTGCCTGCGCTCTAGATGTTCCTAGCAAGCCAAGAGAAGCTCCGACAATCATAGTTGGTTTGTTAACCAAAGCACGACTGGTATAAGCAATCCACTCTAAAGCAGAGGCCAAAGGTGCTGGTATTGTGTGATCGTACTCAGGGGTTGAAATAATCACACCATCTGTAGCAAGAATTTTTTCTGAAAAAGCTTGAACTTCAGCTGGCGCTTGCTTGTCCTCAGGTTCGTTAAATGCTGGCAATTGTTTGATTTCCAATACCTCAATGTCGGCTTTATCCGAAAAGTGCTTTTGCATAAATTTCAAGAGTTTCCGATTGGTCGAGCGATCTGAATTGGTTCCAACGATAGCAACTAGTTTCATCTTGGTACCCCTTTCATTTATTTAATCTACTTTCATTATACTACTTTAGAAAATCTTGTAAATCCTTGATAATAAAGACCGTGTTATTCTATCAGTTTATCGTACTTTAGTACAAGTTCGTGAAAAAATTAACAA
Organism: Streptococcus mitis; assembly: GCF_003942695.1. Classification (GTDB taxonomy): domain Bacteria; phylum Bacillota; class Bacilli; order Lactobacillales; family Streptococcaceae; genus Streptococcus; species Streptococcus mitis_BD. The sequence goes on along the minus strand of NZ_RJNU01000002.1, from coordinate 210,876 downwards.
AATATCTTCTTAAACTATTGACCGGCTTCCTTAACTATGATATAGTCTTGGTGAAAAAATATACATTTAAGGAGGATGTTTTTATGAAAGAGACATTCAATCGTTGGAGGATTTTAGTCGCGTCTACAGCCATTCTTCTTTGCACAGGTGCCGTCTATTCCTTTTCTGTTTTTGCCGGACCACTTAGCAGTTCAACAGGCTGGTCCATGTCTGATATTATGTTAGCATTTGCTATCAACTCTGCAATCGGCCCTATCCCCATGATTCTAGGAGGTTATTTAGTTGACAAAGGTTATGTAAAATGGACCATCGCCCTCGGCGCTCTCCTATTTGCTAGCGGATTTTACTTAACAGGCTATGCCAATTCACCAGCCATGCTTTATTTGACCTATGGATTAATGGCCGGGATTGGTCAAGGTTTTGCCTATTCAGGTGCCCTCTCCAATTCACTTCGTCTCTTCCCTGATAAACGTGGCTTAGCCTCTGGAATTCTGACAGGCGGCATGGGATTTGCCGCAGTCATCGCTTCTCCAGTCGCGAGCAATCTCATTCAACAACAAGATGCCTTCTTTGCTTTTCGTACCATTGGGCTAGTCTATATTGTTGTTATCATCTGTGCAATTTTCTTTATCAAGGCAGCTCCAAGCGGCTACCAACCAGAAGGCTGGAAAGCTCCTATCCCAACCAAGCAAGGAGCTACTAATAAAAACTGGAAACAAATGCTACGAAGTCCTCTGTTTTACATTATCATTAGCATGTTCTTTGTCGGCGCTTTTTCTGGATTGATGATTGCCTCTCAAGCATCACCAATCGGTCAATCAATGTTTGGACTCTCTGCTGGTACTGCAGCTCTCTATGTCTCTCTTTATTCAATCGCAAACTCTAGTGGTCGTTTTATCTGGGGATCACTTTCTGATAAAATTGGCCGTTCAAAGACCTTATTAATTATCTACTCTGTCATTGTCCTAGCTTTATTTTCCCTAACTATCGTCCCTGGTCAATTCGGGTTTACCTTAGGAATTATAGGACTTGGTATCTGCTTTGGTGGTGTTATGGGGGTCTTCCCATCTATCGTCATGGAAAATTACGGTCCTGCAAATCAAGGGGTCAACTACGGTATAGTCTTCACTGGATATTCTTTAGCAGCATTTTTCGCTCCCAAAGTCGCTGTTCAAATAGCAATGGCTAATAATGGAAATTATAGTGTAGCTTTTTATGTTGCTATTGCTTTGGCCTTCATTGGACTTATGCTTACTATTTTTTATATGAAAAAGAAAGCTTAAAGCCCGAAAACTTCCTAGATAAGGAAGTTTTTTTGGTATAATAAACGTAGTAATAGTATATTGGGAGGATTTACCATGGCAGACCGTTCACGTTTCTTACGAGATAACCCATCTGACTTCCCATATGATTTTGAAAAACAAATCCTATCCAAGCAATCTTCTAATACAATTTATCATTGGCATCCTAAATTCGAGATAATCTATGTCAAAAAAGGAACTGCTACCTTCTATATCAACTCTGAGCGCTTTGAAAGTCATGAAGGTGATATTTTCCTAATTCAGCCAACGTCTCCTCACGCTATCTACCCTATTGAAAATCAAGAACAAATTTCAACAATTTTTCGTATCCATTTAGATTTCCTAGGTAGAAGTCAAATTGACAGTTTTAGCCAACGCTATATCCAACCCCTCCACTCTGGTCACTTTTGCCTTACTCCTCAAATATCACCAGGCGATAAGGCCTATGATCAAATTCAATCCTGCCTTCTTTCCCTCTTTTCTATCCTTGAAGAAAAAGGCATATACTACGATCTACTCATAAAATCTAAACTATACGAATTGCTTCATCTTCTCTTTAAGTATCGATATGTCAATCGACACTATACAGATGATACCTACCAAAAATACCAAAAACTAAAAGAAGTGATTTGCTACCTTGAACAGCACTACTCAGAACCCATTCATATTGAGCAACTGGCTGCAACATTTGGATATAGTAAAAATCACTTTATGAGTATTTTCAAGCAACATACTGGAGCCAGTTGTATGGACTACCTTCTCCAGTTACGTCTTGAAAAATCCTGTGAGAAACTCGACCAAACCAACTTCAGTATTCAAGAAATTGCAAGCCAAGTCGGTTTCACCAACCTTTCAAACTTCAACCGTCAATTTAAGCAGCACTATCACTTAACACCTAGACAGTATCGAAATCAACAACTTAAAAAGAAAACATGATTCTTTCTCCTTAGTCTTTTCTAAGGAGTTTTTTCAAACAAAAAAGCCACCTGATTGGGTGGCCTCTTTAGGGAGATTATTATGAAAAAGAAAGGATTAGGATTTCATTAAATAAAGTTAGGAGGTCTTTATCTAATGACTATATGATACACGAGGAGACTTAAAATTACCTTAACTTTTTTCTGATTTATCATTTTTTTAGAAAAATTTTTTCCAAATGAAATTTCCTTTCTCAAGTCACAAAAAAGCCACCTGATTGGGTGACTTCTTTAGGAGATTATGATGAAAAAGAAAAGTTTAGGATTTCATTAAATAAAGGGTACTCAATGAAAATCGAAATCAGACTAGGCAGATAGACGCAAGCATAACTATAGTTAGCTAAGTCGACTCTAACGAAGGTTGATGAGATTTTCGAAGAGTATTAGGAGGTCTTTATTTAATGACTATATAATACACGAGGAGACTTAAACTTTACTTAAGAAAAATAATTATTTTTATTTTTTTCGATCGACCCAAATCATTCCTGTGCAATCGTAAGTAGATAAGGTTTCAAATCCCAGAGAACGATAGAATCCCAAGGTTTTTTCTGTCTGTTCGGTCACTAGTTGGACTTGATAGGCATCTTTGTAATCCTCTAAAGCTTTTTTCATTAAGGCACTGCCAATCCCTTGGCGCTGATAGCTAGGCAAAACGATCAAATCCTGGACAAAAACCGATGAAAAACCATCTCCGACCAAACGGACCAAGCCCACCACGGCACCGCCATCAAGTGCCAGATAAATCGCTAATGAGTAAGATAAGGCCTTCTCCAACATCTGGGGTTGATGTGTATAGTTTGTCCAACCGACTGCCTGATAGAGATGCAAAACATCATTTATATTTACTAATTCTTGCTTTCTAACGGTAATCATGTCAGCACCTCTTAGATTTCTCTCAAACTCTTGTACTGCCGTCCATTCTTGTCAAAATTTTCAGGAGCCAGCCATGCTTCCAAACGAGCTTTGACTTGAGGCCAATCCTTATCAATCATAGACAACCAATCCGTATCTCTAGTTCGCCCCTTATAAACGACAGCCTGGCGGAAGGTTCCTTCATAGACAAAGCCCAAACGTTCCGCAGCTCGTCTTGATGGCAAATTTAGAGCATCGCATTTCCACTCATAGCGACGATAGTTGAGTTTCTCAAAAACATAGCGAGCCAAGAGATACTGGGCTTCTGTTCCTATCCTCGTCCCCTTAAGTGCCGGTGAAAAGGTGACGGCACCCACTTCTATTACTCGGTTATTCTGATCAATTCGCATGAGAGAAAAAGTTCCCAAAGCCTTAGCAGTTGCCTTGTCTATAATCACGTAGTAAAAACGGTCCTTACGAGCCAACATCTGATTTAAGACGGTAACCAACTCCTCCATATCTGCCACTGGTTCCTGAAAGAGATAGGTCCACATCTCCCGAGGCGTATCTGAACCATAAACAGCTAATAAATCCTCCGCATGCTTTTCTACCGAAAGAGCCTCTATTCGAGCGTAGCGCCCTTCTAAGAAATCAATGGAAGGCAATTCACCTGGCGTATAACCTTCCATTGACTCACCAATTATCTGACCATATTCGTTTACTGGCATAGCTTTCTCCTTGTTTTACTTTTCAAACTTTATAGTTGCACATAGTATATCATACTTTCATGAAAAAATTCAAAAAATCCTCCAGAGTTCAGCTCTGGAGGATTCATTTCTTATTTAATAACGATATTAACGAGTTTGGTTGGCTTCAATAGTCCAGTGGACTATTGAAGGCGGCAGATAGAGCTAATAAACTCGTTATTTAACAACGATATTAACAAGCTTGTTAGGTACCGCAATCACTTTCACGATTTCCTTGCCGTCAATTTCTGCTTTGACTTTTTCATCAGCCAGAGCGATTTCTTGCAATTCTTCGCGTGACAGGTCTTTAGCGACCATCAATTTGGCACGGACTTTTCCTTTGATTTGGACAACGATTTCGATTTCGTCTTCAACCAATTTGCTTTCGTCCCAAGTTGGCCAAGCTACATAAGAGATGGACTCACCTGTTGCAGCAACAGTTTGCCAGAGTTCTTCTGCCAAGTGAGGTGCAAATGGGGCAATCAATTGGATAAAGCCTTTGGCATAGTCCACGTAGAGTTTGTCTTCCTTATTAGCAGCGTTGACAAAGACCATAAGTTGGGCAATGGCTGTGTTGAATTTCATGGATTCGATTTGCTCAGTAACAGATTTAACGGTTTCGTTATAAACCTTGTCAAGAGCACCATTGTTTTCCGTAGCGATTTCTTTACTTGTAATCAAACGGTAAACACGGTCTAGGAATTTACGGCTTCCTTCCAAGCCTTCTTCAGACCAAGCGATGGAAGCGTCAAGTGGCCCCATGAACATTTCATAAACACGAAGGGTATCGGCACCGTATTGTTCCACTACGTCGTCTGGGTTAACAACGTTCTTGAGCGATTTAGACATCTTAGCTGGCGCTTGCTCCAACTCTTCTCCTGTTTCCACATGGAAGAAAGAACCGTCACGTTTTTCAACCCTATCAGTCGCTACAAGAGCTCCACGGTGGTCACGGTAGCTTGTTCCCAAAATCATTCCTTGGTTAAAGAGTTTTTGGAATGGTTCCTTAGTCGGAACAACACCGAGGTCATAGAGGAATTTATGCCAGAAACGAGCGTAAAGCAAGTGAAGTACAGCGTGCTCCGCACCACCCACGTAGAGATCCACTGGCAACCATTGTTTGAGGAGATCCTCGTCGGCCAATTTTTCTGTGTTGTGTGGGTCGATATAGCGGAGATAGTACCAACTTGAACCTGCCCATTGTGGCATAGTGTTTGTTTCACGACGACCTTTGACACCATCTTCACGCGTCACTTCAAGCCAGTCGGTCAAGTTAGCCAATGGGCTTTCCCCAGTACCTGAAGGACGGATATCCTTGGTGACTGGCAAGACAAGTGGGAGTTCACTTTCAGGAACAGCTGTTGAAGTCCCATCTTCCCAATGAATGATTGGGATTGGCTCACCCCAGTAACGTTGACGGCTAAAGAGCCAGTCGCGGAGACGGTAGGTAACCTTCTCTTGTCCACAACCCTTCTCTTCCAACCAAGCCACAATTTTAGCAATAGCGTCTTCTTTGTTAAGGCCATCTAGGAAGTCTGAATTGACATGAAGACCATCTTCAGTATAGGCAGCTTCTTCAACGTTCCCACCTTCAAGCACTTCTACGATTGGAAGGTCAAATTGTTTGGCAAATTCCCAGTCACGTTGGTCGTGGGCTGGCACAGCCATGACAGCGCCTGTTCCATAGCTAGCAAGAACATAGTCCGCAATCCAGATCGGAACTTCCTTGCCATTGACAGGGTTGATAGCATAAGCTCCAGTCCAAACACCGGTTTTTTCCTTGGCAAGGTCGGTACGAGCCAAGTCAGACTTGAGACTAGCTTGGTGTTTGTAGTCTGCTACAGCCTCTGCTTGCTCTGGACTTGTAATCGCGTCAACCAAGTCATGCTCAGGAGCCAAGACTGTGAAAGTCGCACCGAAAAGAGTGTCAGGACGAGTAGTAAAGACTGTGAATTCCTTGTCTGTTCCTTTTACTTTAAAGGTTACATTGGCACCAGTTGATTTACCAATCCAGTTACGTTGCATGTCCTTGATAGACTCTGGCCAATCAAGTTCATCCAAGTCATTGAGCAAGCGCTCCGCATAGGCAGTGATTTTAAGCATCCATTGGCGCATCGGTTTGCGGACAACTGGATAACCCCCACGCTCAGATGTTCCATCTGGAAGGACTTCTTCATTGGCAATGGCTGTTCCTAGTTCCTCAACCCAGTTTACTGGTACTTCCGCTTCATAGGCCAAACCTTTTTCGTAAAGCTTGGTGAAGATCCACTGAGTCCATTTGTAGTAGTTTGGATCTGTTGTGTTGACTTCACGGTCCCAGTCGTAAGAGAATCCAAGCGCATTGATTTGACGTTTGAAGTTAGCAATGTTTTCTGCTGTGAATTCCGCTGGGTCATTCCCTGTGTCCATAGCGTACTGCTCAGCTGGCAAACCAAAGGCATCCCATCCCATTGGGTGAAGGACGTTGTATCCTTGCGCACGTTTGTAACGGCTGAGGATATCGGTTGCTGTATAACCTTCTGGGTGTCCTACGTGCAATCCAGCTCCTGAAGGATATGGGAACATATCGAGAGCATAAAACTTCGGTTTTGATGCATCTGTTCCTGTCTTAAATGTATGATGTTGAGCCCAGTAGCCCTGCCACTTAGGCTCAATTTCTTTATGATTGTAAAAACTCATGGTCTCTCTCCAATTTTATGATGTTACTATTATACCATTTTTAGGGGAATTTGAAAGACGAGAAATGTTCTTTTAGACTTGGATAACAAGAAATACTGAGTCGCAAATCCACCTTATTTAACAGGAAAAAAATTAGCCCCTAATCGGAGCTAACTTCTATCAATTTTTTATTTCTTCCATCTTCTCACGTCCGAGCTCTCGATAACTACGGTCACCAACAACCTCAACGCTAAACTGACCGTCCTCATATTCAAGAATCGTCACGCTACCATTATCGAGACCATGCGGATGCATACCATTAATCAAATAAACAATGGTCCCAATGGTCATTCCATGGCTTACGACAAGAGCATTGCCCCCACCTTGTTCTTCCATTTCTTTGGCAATCGCTTCAAAGCCTTCCTTGATTCGACCACTGAGTTTTTCCCAACCTTCTGCCCAGCCAGCTGTATCAACCTCTACCAAGCCTTCTGCTAGTTCCGCATAGGACAACTGATGAACATGTTCTACATTGAAAATTCTCGGAATCAACCCCATAAAGAGGTCCCCATCATAGGCCCCATCAAAACTACCAAAACACCACTCACGGATTCGCTTGTCCATGCGGTAAGGGATTTTCCCCTGCAAGCCAAGTTCTTCCAGGATAATTCCCATGGTTTGAATGGTGCGCCCTGAATCACTGGAATAGGCGCGATCAAACTGCAAACCAGACTCTCTCAAGCCAATTCCCAGTTCATGGATTCCCAACTCACCTTCTGCGGTTAGAGGCGTATCACTCCATCCTTGAGCACGTCCAATCGTGTTAAACATCGTTTTACCATGACGGACCAAGTACAATCTTACTTTAGACATTTTCTATCCTCCATTTTCTTCTATTATATCATGGAACAAAGAAATATTCGGCTTTCAACAGTAAAGTCCGCTCTCGTAATTTCCCACAAGAAAAGCTACCCTAACGGTAGCTTTCCTAGGAGATTATTATGAAAAAGTTTAGGATTCTAATTAAATAAAGTTAGGAGATCTTTATTTAATGATTATAGTATACACAGTCATCCTTAAACCCAACTTAAATCCTCTCTCTCTTTTATTAATTTTTAAAACTATGGATAGGAGCAGGAATTTGACCTCCACGAGAAATGAAATCGACAGACGAAGCCCCGTTGACTTTCATAACTGGAGCTGTTCCTAGCAAGCCACCAAACTCAATCATATCGCCTTCTTTGCCCTTTGGAATGATACGGACGGCCGTTGTCTTCATGTTAATGACACCGATTGCTGCCTCATCCGCAATCATAGCTGCTATGGTTTCAGCAGGCGTATCTTCTGGAATAGCAATCATATCCAGTCCAACAGAACAGATAGCCGTCATGGCTTCTAGCTTTTCTAAATTCAGAGAGCCATTTTGCACCGCAGCAATCATACCCTCATCTTCAGATACAGGAATAAAAGCCCCTGATAAGCCACCGACCTGGTTACAAGCCATAACACCACCTCTCTTGACCTGATCGTTCAAGAGAGCCAGTGCAGCAGTTGTCCCGTGTGTTCCAACTGTTTCTAGCCCCATTTCCTCAAGGACACGTGCCACAGAATCACCAACCGCAGGGGTAGGTGCCAAACTTAGGTCGACAATTCCAAAGTCAACACCAAGTCTCTCGCTAGCCATCTGACCAACTAATTGACCGATACGAGTAATCTTGAAGGCTGTTTTCTTGACTGTTTCCGCTACTACATCAAAGCTCTGTCCACGAACTTTTTCTAAGGCACGCTTGACAACTCCCGGACCAGAAACACCGACATTGATGATAACATCTGCTTCACCGACACCGTGGAAGGCTCCCGCCATAAAAGGATTATCCTCAACAGCATTAGCAAATACGACCAACTTGGCCGCACCCATATCTGATAGCGTAGCTGTTTCCTTGATGATGCGTCCCATATCTGCAACCGCAGTCATGTTGATGCCTGACTTGGTTGAGCCGATATTGACGGACGAACAAACCTTGTCTGTCTCAGCTAGAGCGCGGGGGATAGAATTGATGAGAATCTCATCTCCTTTTTGATAACCCTTTTGTACCAAGGCAGAAAAACCACCAATAAAGTCAACGCCAATCTCCTTGGCAGCCTTGTCGAGAGCCTTAGCCAAAACAACATAGTCCGTCGCATCAGTCGCTGCTCCAATCAATGAAATCGGAGTCACCGATACTCGTTTATTGACAATAGGAATACCTAGTTCTGCAGCAATTTCATCTCCTACAGCCACTAGATTTGCAGCTTTAGTAGTGATTTTTTGGTAAATCTTTTCAGCAGCACGTTCGATGTCGGAATCAATACAGTCCAAAAGGGAAATGCCCATGGTAATGGTTCTGATATCGAAGTTCTGCTCCTCAATCATGGCAATGGTTTCCGTAACTTGTCTAATATCCATGATAACCTCCTAGATATTGTACATAGCATCAAAAATCGCCGCACTTTGAATATTGATTTTGACATTCAAGGTCTGACCGAAAGTTTCAAACTCATTTCGAAGATAAGTGAAATCCTGTTTTTCGTCACTAGAAACGACCGCCATCATAGTAAAGTATTCATCCAACACAGTCTGAGAAATATCGTCAATATTCAAACCCAACTCTGCAATCTTCGTAGACACGCCTGCAACAATACCAGCCTTATCCTTGCCAACCACTGTAATAATAGCCTTCATTCTTATACCCCATTTCTACAATTTTTAGAAAACCTGAACATTTTTGATTTTCTTTTTCCCTAGTATAGCATATTTCCATAGAAAATACTAAAAAACGCCTGCTTACGAAGTTGTTCTTAAACAAAAAACAATTTCGTAAACAAGCGTCTACCCTATCAAATGATGATGAGTGTTCCCGCTAGGACCGAAGTCCCAGCGGTAGACCAGAGCTAGACTAAGAGCACAAGACTCCATCATCATAACACTCAACAAAATTGATGATTTTATACTAATTCGATGATCGCCATTGGCGCAGCATCACCACGACGTGGTTCAGTTTTAAGGATACGAGTGTATCCACCGTTACGTTCAGCATAACGAGGTGCGATTTCTGAGAACAATTTTTGAAGTGCTGTAGTAGAAGTGTACTTATCAGTTGCTTCATCATAGTTTTCAGATGCGATTTCATTACGTACGAAAGCAGCTGCTTGACGACGTGCATGCAAATCACCACGTTTACCTAGAGTAATCATTTTTTCAACAGTTTTACGGATTTCTTTAGCACGAGCTTCAGTTGTCACGATTGATTCGTTGATCAAAAGGTCAGTTGTCAAATCGCGAAGCATTGCTTTACGTTGTGAGCTAGTGCGTCCTAGTTTACGGTAAGCCATGTATTCCTCCTTTATTTATCTTTTAATCCAAGACCCAAGTCAATGAGTTTGAGTTTCACTTCTTCCAAACTCTTGCGTCCAAGATTTCGTACTTTCATCATCTCTGCTTCAGATTTTTCTGTCAAATCATGCACAGTGTTGATACCGGCACGTTTCAAACAGTTGTATGAACGCACAGACAAGTCCAGTTCCTCAATCGTACGATCCAAAATACGATCGTCAGATTCAGTATCAGCTTCTTTCATCACTTCAGTTGACTTAGCAATCTCAGTAAGATTTGTAAACAAATCAAGATGTTCTGTCAAGATTCGTGCTGAAAGCCCTAAAGCATCTTCTGGAATAATTGTTCCATTAGTCAAGATTTCAAGGGTTAATTTGTCAAAACCATCGTTGCTACCTACACGAGCAGGCTCTACTTGATAGTTGACTTTTGTAACTGGTGTATAAATAGAATCTACAGCAAGTGTTCCAACTGGTGCATTATCTTTTTTGTTTTCATCAGCAGGTACATATCCACGACCACTGTTAACAGTCATTGTCGCTTTTAGAGAAGAACCTTCACCGATTGTAAAGAGATAATGATCTGGATTTACAATCTCAATATCACTGTCAGTCAAAATATCTCCAGCTGTAATTTCAGCAGGGCCTTCAACGTCAAGCTCAATGATTTTTTCGTCTTCAACGTATGATTTCACTGCAATCCCTTTAATGTTCAGAATGATTTGCATCACGTCTTCACGAACACCTGGAACTGTGTCGAACTCATGCAAGACACCTTCAATATTGATAGATGTCACTGCTGCTCCTGGTAGGGAAGCTAGTAGTACACGACGAAGAGAGTTACCAAGAGTTGTACCGTAGCCACGTTCAAGCGGTTCGATTACAAACTTGCCATAATCTTTATTTTCATCAATTTTTGTTATATTTGGTTTTTCAAACTCGATCATTTAGTTACTCCCTCTTAAACGAAAAGCAGTGTAATGCAATGATTATACACGGCGACGTTTTGGAGGACGAGCACCATTGTGTGGCACTGGAGTCACATCACGAATTGCTGTTACTTCAAGACCAGCGGCAGCAAGCGCACGAATAGCTGACTCACGACCAGAACCTGGACCTTTTACAGTAACTTCAACTGATTTAAGACCGTGTTCTTGTGCAGATTTAGCAGCAGCTTCAGAAGCCATTTGAGCAGCGAATGGTGTAGATTTACGAGAACCTTTGAAACCAAGAGCACCTGCTGATGACCAAGCAATTGCATTACCATGCACATCAGTAATCATAACAATAGTGTTATTAAATGTAGCGTGAATATGAGCAATACCAGATTCGATATTCTTTTTCACACGACGTTTACGTGTTGGTTTAGCCAAGACTTTTACCTCCTATATTATTTTTTCTTACCAGCAATCGCAACAGCTTTACCTTTACGAGTGCGAGCGTTGTTTTTAGTGTTTTGTCCACGGACAGGAAGTCCACGACGGTGACGAATACCACGGTAAGAACCGATTTCCATCAAACGTTTGATGTTCAAGTTTACTTCACGACGAAGGTCACCTTCAACTTTGATTGCATCCACTTCACGACGGATAGCATCTTCTTGATCTGATGTAAGGTCACGTACACGAACATCTTCTGAGATTCCAGCAGCAGCCAAAATTTTCTTAGATGTTGCAAGTCCGATACCATAAACGTAAGTCAATGAGATTACTACGCGTTTGTCATTTGGAATGTCAACTCCAGCAATACGAGCCATGTTTTCTCCTTTCTATCTTATCCTTGACGTTGTTTGTGTTTTGGATTTGCTGGGCAAATTACCATAACACGGCCATTACGACGAATTACTTTACAGTATTCGCAAATTGGTTTGACCGATGGTCTTACTTTCATTTCTTATCCCTCCAAGTTTTTCGATTATTTAAAGCGGTAAGTGATACGTCCACGTGTCAAGTCATATGGACTCATCTCGACAGTAACACGATCTCCCGCTAAAATACGAATATAGTTTTTACGAATTTTACCAGAAACTGTTGCTAAAATCTGATGTCCATTTTCAAGTTCAACCGTAAACATTGCGTTAGGCATTGTATCAACTACTTTGCCTTCAACTTCAATCACATCGTCTTTTGCCACGCAAAAGCACCTCCATAAATTTCGATTCGATGCCTCTAAACACAGAGACAACAATTATAAGTCAGACTATTTCAGTATAACATTTGTAGCGATTTTTTGCAAGTGTGAAAAACGCTTTATTTCAAATTTGTCAATACTTTTTCGATGTCTTTAAACACATCGTTGATATCTTGATTTCCTTCGATATCGTGGACCAAACCTTTGGCACGATAGTGAGCGATGATTGGTTCACCTTGTGCAATATTGACATCCAAACGACGCTTCACTGTCTCAGGTTTGTCATCCTCACGTTGGTAGTAATCTTCTTCTTTGTAGTCAACTGGTGGGTTGAAAACTTTGTGGAAGGTTTCACCTGTTTCGCGGTGGATGATACGGCCACTCAAACGTTCCAAGAGACAGTCTGGGTTCACTTCGATATTAATCACACCTTCAAGTTCGATACCAAGTTCAGCCAATGTTTTGTCCAAGGCATGAGCTTGTTCAATCGTACGTGGGTAACCATCCAACAAGAAACCTGTTTCTTTGATGTCGTCCTGTGAAAGGCGTTCTTTAACAATTCCATTTGTAACTTCATCTGGAACCAACTCACCTTTGTCGATGTATGACTTTGCAAGTACACCCATTTCAGTTTGATTTGCTATAGCAGCACGGAACATATCCCCAGTTGAAATGTGTGCCACGTGGAATTGCTCCACAATTTTAGCTGCTTGCGTTCCCTTACCTGCTCCAGGTAAGCCCATAATCAAAAGATTCATGATCTGATCTCCTTATTTTGTATTTAAATAGAAGCAAAAAGCTAGTTTCAACTCCTATTTAAAAACAAAATAGAAGAGGGGAGACGAAAGTCTCTCTTATAGATAGACCTTCATACTCCACTCTCTAAGCAAAAGTAGTCTTGCTTTTATTCTGTTTTGTCCATGAAACCAACATACTTACGTTTCAATAGGTAACCTTCTAGCTGTTTGATTCCTTCGATACCTGTCGAAATAATGATCAAAAGACTAGTTCCCCCAAAAGCAACCGCTTCTGAGAGCCCAAAGACATCTTTTGCTACAATCGGCAAGATTGAAATAACACCAAGGAAAAGGGAACCGACGGTTGCAAGGCGACGAAGAAGTTTTGACATAAACTCTTCCGTTCCTTTACCTGGACGGACACCATGGATATAGGCTCCGCTCTTTTGCAAGTTTTCTGCTGCTTTCTCTGGATTGATCTGTACAAATGTATAGAAGAATGTAAAGAGAATAATCAGCAGTGCATACATGGCAACACCTGTTGGAGATGTTGTAGATAACATTTCCTGTGCTGTACGTACCCAAGCCCAATCATGACCTGTAGCGCTGACAAACTGAAGAATAGCCGCAGGTGCTGCTGTAATGGAACTTGCAAAGATAACTGGGATAACACCAGCAGGATTGACCTTCAAAGGAAGGTATGAACTGGATGGAGCACCTTGAGCAACTTTTGTATATTGGATCGGAATTTTATATTCTGCCTGTTGTACATATGTTGTAAAATAAACAATCAACAAAACAGCAATGATGAGAATAACGACAAAGATAATTGATGATGTCAACCGATCACTCGGGATATTGACAAAATAGTCCACGTAGATGCCATGAATCATCTCTGGAATTGAAGCCACAATCCCTGCAAAGATAATCATAGACACCCCATTACCATATCCCTTATCAGTGATTTGCTCTCCGAGCCAAGTAACGATCATAGTACCTGCAGTCAGGATAATACCAATCGTAACAAAGACTTGCGGGGTCAAATCTGTCGTTAATAATTTTGCACCAGATAGAGTATTAAAACCAGCAGTGATTCCGATTGATTGCACAAACGCAAGTACAAGCGCAATATAACGAGTCGCTTGGTTTATCTTTCTCCGTCCTACTTCCCCCTGCTTGCCCCACTCTACAAACTTTGGAACAATATCCATTTGCAGCAATTGAACAACGATGGAAGCTGTGATATACGGACTCACACCGAGTGCAAAAACCGAGAAGTTCTTCATGGCATTCCCTGAAACTAAACTAAGCATGTTCAAGAAGGATAATCCACTCAAAGCTTCCAGACTTTTTGCATTCACACCTGGTACAGTAATACTAGTCCCGATACGGAAGACAAGTATGATAAAAATCGTAAAGAGAATTTTTGATCGTACTTTCTTAACCTTGAGGGCCTCTTTTAATAATTTAAAAAACATAGGTCACCTCTCTAGATGACTTCTACTGAACCACCTTTAGCAGTGATAGCTTCTTCAGCTGTTTTTGAGAATTTAGCTGCTTTCACAGTCAACTTCTTAGTCAACTCACCGTTACCAAGAATTTTAACGCCTGATTTTTCAGCCTTTACAATTCCTGCTTCGATAAGAACAACTGGAGTAACTTCAGTACCATCTTCAAAAACGTTCAATTGATCAAGATTTACAATTGCGTATTCTTTAGCGTTGATGTTAGTGAATCCACGTTTTGGAAGACGACGGAACAATGGAGTTTGTCCACCTTCAAATCCAAGGCGAACTCCGCCACCGCTACGAGCTTTTTGACCTTTTTGACCGCGACCAGATGTTTTACCGTTACCTGATGAAGTACCACGACCAACACGGTTACGTACTTTACGAGAACCTTCTGCAGGTTTCAATTCATGAAGTTTCATTTATATTTTCTCCTCTTTTGTAAAATGCTAGCGCCGATAAGAGAGAAAAGGTTGTCTCCCTTATCAACTCGCCTATACATTCGTCATCTTAGATGACTATATCTAGTTTTAGGGGATGAGTATTGCCACATCCCCTAAAAATTCATTAGTTTACTTCTTCAACTGTTACCAAGTGAGATACTGCAGTGATCATACCACGGATAGCAGCGTTGTCTTCTTTGATAACAGAGCTGTTCAATTTGCCAAGTCCAAGTGCTACAACAGTTTTACGTTGTGATGGAATGCGTCCGATTGGAGACTTAGTCAAAGTAATTTTAATTTGAGCCATTTTATCCCCTTTCTTATGCCAAATCAGAAACTGAGATACCACGAAGGGCAGCAACTTCTTCAGCGCGTTTCAATTGTTTCAAACCTTCAACAGTTGCGCGAACAATGTTGATTGGAGTGTTAGAACCAAGTGATTTAGATGTAATATCTGCCACACCTGCCAATTCCACAACGGCACGAACTGCACCACCAGCGGCAACTCCAGAACCTTCTACAGCAGGTTTCAACAATACTTTAGCTCCACCAAATTCTGAAAGAACTTCGTGTGGGATTGTTGTTCCAACCATAGGAACTTCAATCAAGTTTTTCTTAGCATCTTCTACTGCTTTACGGATTGCTTCTGGAACTTCTTGAGCTTTACCAGTACCAAATCCTACGCGACCATTGTGGTCACCAACAACAACAAGAGCTGCGAAACGAAGACGACGTCCACCTTTAACAACTTTTGTAACACGGTTGACAGCAACTACGCGTTCTTCTAATTCAACTGCATTGTCTTTAAATGCCATTTTCTAGTGTCCTCCTATTAGAATTTCAATCCGTTTTCACGAGCTGCATCAGCCAAAGCTTTCACACGTCCGTGATATAGATATCCACCGCGGTCGAACACCACTTCTGAAATACCTTTAGCGTTTGCACGTTCTGCAACGAGTTTACCGACAGTAACGGCTTGTTCAGTTTTAGTTCCTTTTGAAACTTCTTTGTCAAGAGTTGAAGCACTTGCGAGCGTTACACCCGCTACGTCATCAATCACTTGAGCGTAGATGCCTGTATTAGAACGGAATACGTTCAAACGTGGGCGATCAGCAGTTCCAGAGAGTTTTCCGCGAACGCGACGGTGGCGTTTTTGGCGGAGTTTGTTTTTATCTGGTTTAGAAATCACAGTTTTCACCTCTTTAGTTTTAAATCGTGTGCTATGCACAAAGTTGGAAAATAGGTCGGTGGTTGAAGATCAACCACTCAACATTATTTACCTGTTTTACCTTCTTTAAGACGAACGTATTCGCCAACGTAACGGATACCTTTACCTTTATATGGTTCTGGTGAGCGAAGGCTACGTACGTAAGCAGCTGTTTGACCAACTACTTCTTTTGAAATTCCGCTGATAACGATTGTCGTTGGGTTTGGAAGTTCAAAAGTAATTCCTTCTGGAGCTTCAACTTCGTCTGGATGAGATTTACCTACAGCCAAGACAAGTTTGTTTCCTTGAAGTTGTGCACGGTAACCAACCCCACGCATTTCAAGTTCTTTCTTGAATCCTTCTGATACACCAACAACCATGTTGTTCAAAAGGGCACGAGTAGTTCCGTGGATTGTTTTCATTTCTTTTGAATCGTTTGGACGGTGAAGAGTTACTTCAGTACCTTCCACACGAATTTCAATATCTTTTGAGAACTCACGAGTAAGTTCTCCTTTAGGTCCTTTTACAGTTACTACGTTGTCATTGTTAGTGAGTTCAACACCAGCAGACAACACGATAACTTTATTACCAATACGTGACATGTTTATTTTCTCCTGTTAAATTGTCAGGCCGTGATGGCCAGTTTTCACGGGGTTAAATCGATTTCTCGATTTAAAGGAACATTTAGGTTTCAATTTCAAAGTGAATCTAGGCATCGTCTCGCAGGCATAACTTTGGGTTAGGCAAGAGACGATAACGAAGAGTCACAAAGAAATTGGGAGCTAAATATTACCAAACGTAAGCGATAACCTCACCACCAACATTCTTTTGGCGAGCTTCTTTATCAGTAAGCAAACCTTCAGATGTTGAAAGGATAGCAATTCCAAGTCCGTTAAGAACTTTTGGAAGATCTTCACGTTTTTTGTAGACACGAAGTCCTGGTTTAGAAACACGTTTCAAGTTAGTGATAACTTTTTCACCGTTTGGTCCGTATTTAAGGAATACACGGATGATGCCTTGTTTGTCATCTTCGATGATTTCTACGCTCTTAACAAAACCTTCGCGTTTAAGGATTTCAGCAATCCCTTTTTTGATGTTTGATGCAGGTACTTCAAGTACTTCGTGTTTAGCTTGGTTAGCGTTACGAATACGAGTTAGGAAGTCTGCGATTGGGTCAGTCATAACCATTTTGTTTTTCTCCTCTTACTAGTAGTTTGCAAGTTGCACTTGCTAGTTAATACATGATACAAAGAGCGTAACAGCAAGAGCAAAAATAGGCAATTTGATGCAGGAGCGATGCTCCAAAGAAAATTGGTCTTTTTTGCCAAAGCTGTAGCTCGTGTTCAAATTGGCAAGTCCAACTGAACCCGGGCTAAACTCTGTGTGAAAAAGATAAACTTTTCTAGAAACTTAAGTTTCTTCGTCAAGTTTCCTATTTTCACTTGGAGTTTTGACGCCCTCGATATCTTAAATTACCAAGATGCTTTTGTTACACCAGGAATTTGTCCTTTGTAAGCTAATTCACGGAAGCAAACACGGCAAAGTTTAAATTTGCGGTAAACTGAATGTGGACGACCACATTTTTCACAACGAGTATAAGCTTGAGTAGAGAACTTAGCTGGACGTTTGTTCTTAGCAATCATTGATTTTTTAGCCATTAGATTTACCTCCTATATTATTTTGCAAAAGGCATTCCAAGGCCTGTAAGCAATGCACGTGACTCTTCGTCAGTGTTAGCAGTTGTTACGATAACGATGTCAAGACCACGAGTTTTGTCAACGTCATCAAAGTTGATTTCTGGGAAAATCAATTGTTCTTTCACACCAAGTGTGTAGTTTCCGCGTCCGTCAAATGATTTTGTTGGAACACCGTGGAAGTCACGCACACGTGGAAGTGAAACTGAAACCAATTTGTCCAAGAATTCGTACATACGTTCACCACGAAGGGTAACTTTTGCACCAATCGCAACACCTTCACGAAGACGGAAGCCGGCGATTGATTTTTTAGCCTTAGTGATAAGTGGTTTTTGACCTGAAATGAGTGCCAATTCTTCAGCAGCTTTTTCAAGGCTTTTAGCGTTTGATACAGCTTCACCAACACCCATGTTCAAAACGATCTTATCTACTTTAGGTACAGCCATCACTGATGAGTAGTTGAATTGTTCTGCCAAAGCAGGAACTACTTCATTAAGATATTTTTCTTTTAAACGATTTGCCATTATACTTCTCCTTTCCTTCGTGATTAATCAAGCACTTCGCCTGATTTTTTGTTGTAGCGAACTTTTTTACCGTCTACAAATTTGTAACCAACACGACCAGCTACACCATTTTTATCCAATACTTGAACATTTGATACGTGGATAGCTGCTTCTTTCTCGATGATACCACCTTGAGGAAGCTCGTTAGTTGGACGTTGGTGTTTCTTAACGATGTTAACACCTTCAACGATAACTTTGTTTACTTTTGGAAGAGCAGTAAGGACAACAGCTTCTGTTCCCTTATCTTTACCAGCGATTACGCGAACTTTGTCGCCTTTTTTTACAAACATTAGGTTTCTCCTTGATTTTTCTTACGCCCATAAGGGCACCCTGGAGTAAATCCAGGGGACTAGTTTGTTTGTTTTTACTCTGCGAAAATCAAAGCAATTCTTCGTCAGTTTCAACTCACCTAACTCAAGTTATGCTTTCGTTTCACTTCCTAGACTTGTTTTAATTTTCTTTGAGCAATCAATTAAAGTACTTCTGGAGCAAGTGACACGATCTTCATGAAGCCACCTTCACGCAATTCACGTGCAACTGGGCCAAAGATACGTGTTCCGCGAGGAGTTTTGTCTTCACGGATGATAACTGCTGCGTTTTCGTCAAACTTGATGTATGAACCATCAGCACGACGAGCACCTGATTTAGTACGAACGATAACAGCTTTTACAACGTCACCTTTTTTAACCGCACCACCAGGAGTAGCTTGTTTTACAGATGCCACAATGACATCACCGATGTTCGCAAATTTACGTTTAGAACCACCAAGAACTTTGATAGTCAAGATTTCGCGTGCACCACTGTTGTCTGCGACTTTCAAACGAGTTTCTGTTTGAATCATTTCAGTTTTCTCCTTTCAGGCTTGATTAGATGATGACCGCTTCTTCAACAACTTCTACAAGACGGAAACGTTTTGTAGCTGAAAGCGGACGAGTTTCCATGATACGTACGATATCGCCTTCTTTGGCAACATTGTTTTCATCATGTGCTTTGTATTTTTTAGAGTAGTTAATACGTTTACCATAGACTGGGTGGTTACGTTTTGTTTCAACTACAACTGTGATTGTCTTGTCCATTTTGTCAGATACAACACGTCCAACAAGAACTTTACGATTATTGCGTTCCATTGAAATTTCTCCTTCCCTAGTCTATTATTTCGCTTCAGATTGAACTGTTTTGATACGAGCGATTTGTTTTTTAACTTCTTTCAAGCGAGCTGTTTGTTCCAATTGACCAGTAGCAGCTTGGAAACGAAGTTCAAACAATTCTTTTTTCAATTCGTTTTCGCGCTTCGCGAGTTCTTCTTGAGAAAGACCACGAAGTTCTTTAACAAATTCTTTTACTTCATTAAGTTTCATGCCTTCTCCTTATTCTGCTTCACGTTTTACGAATTTACATTTAACTGGCAATTTGTGGCTAGCAAGACGAAGCGCTTCGCGAGCGATCTCTTCAGATACACCAGCAACTTCAAACATCACTTTACCACGTTTAACTGGTGCTACCCAACCTTCAGGTGCCCCTTTACCAGATCCCATACGCACACCGATAGCTTTAGCAGTGTATGATTTGTGTGGGAAGATTTTAATCCAAACTTTACCACCACGTTTCATGTAACGAGTCATGGCGATACGAGCAGCTTCGATTTGGCGGTTAGTGATCCAGTGGCTAGTTGTAGCTTGAAGACCGTATTCACCGAAAGCTACTTCTTTTCCACCTTTTGCTTCACCTCGCATTTTTCCACGGAATTCACGACGGTGTTTAACACGTTTAGGTACTAACATTGGTTATTTACCTCCTTTAGTGTTTTTACGAGCTGGAAGAACTTCACCACGGTAGATCCATACTTTAACACCAAGTTTACCGTATGTAGTATCTGCTTCTTCCCAAGCGTAATCGATATCTGCACGAAGTGTGTGAAGTGGAACAGTTCCTTCAGAGTATCCTTCAGCACGGGCGATATCTGCACCGTTCAAACGACCTGATACTTGAGTTTTGATTCCTTTAGCTCCAGCACGCATTGCACGTTGGATTGCTTGTTTTTGTGCACGACGGAAAGCGACACGTTGCTCCAATTGACGAGCAATTCCTTCACCTACAAGATGAGCATCCAAATCAGGTTGTTTGATTTCGATGATGTTGATGTGTACTTGTTTTCCAGTCAATTTGTTAAGTTTTGCACGGAGTGCATCAACGTTAGCACCACCTTTACCGATAACCATACCTGGTTTAGCAGTGTGAAGTGAAACGTTAACTTTGTTTACTGCGCGTTCGATTTCGATAGTTGAAACTGCTGCGTCAGCAAGTTCTTTTTGAACGAATTTACGGATTGCAAGATCTTCATGAAGGTAATCCGCGTATTCTTTTTCAGCATACCATTTGGCATCCCAATCACGGATGATGCCGACACGCATACCAATTGGATGTACTTTTTGACCCACGATTTTACCTCCTTATTTTTCTGCAACAGCTACAGTGATGTGAGCTGTACGTTTGTTGATTGGTGAAGCTGAACCTTTCGCACGTGGACGGAAACGTTTCATAGTTGGTCCTTCGTTTGCGAATGCTTCAGATACTACCAAGTTAGCTTTGTCCAAACCAAAGTTGTTTTCAGCGTTAGCTACAGCTGAATTCAAAACTTTCAAGATGATTTCAGCAGCTTTGTTTGGTGTGAATGTCAAGATTGCAATAGCATCGGCTACGCTTTTACCACGGATGTTGTCAAGAACAAGACGTGATTTACGAGGTGAAACACGTACTGTACGAGCCATTGCTTTAGCTGAAGTAATTTCTGCCATTTATGTTCTCCTTATTTTCTACGTGTTTTCTTATCGTCTGCAGCATGACCTTTGTAAGTACGAGTTGGTGCAAATTCACCAAGTTTGTGACCTACCATGTCTTCTTGGATGTAAACAGGTACGTGTTTACGTCCGTCATAAACTGCAATAGTGTAACCAATGAAACTTGGGAAGATCGTTGAACGACGTGACCAAGTTTTGATAACTTTTTTCTTTTCGTCGTTAGCTTGAGCTTCAACTTTTTTCATCAAATGCTCATCGACGAAAGGTCCTTTTTTAAGACTGCGTCCCATTTTTATATTTTCTCCTTTAAATGTTGTACCACAGCGGCTTGCGCTCACATGGAGCGCTACCGAGCTGGCGGATTTACTAGATGCTTAAGCGACTAGTTTACTATTATTTCTCGTTGCGACGACGAACGATAAGTTTGTCAGATTTCGCTTTCTTGTTACGAGTTTTAAGACCAAGAGCAGGTTTACCCCATGGAGTAGATGGCGCTTTACGACCAACTGGTGCTTTACCTTCACCACCACCGTGTGGGTGATCGTTAGGGTTCATTACAGAACCACGAACTGTTGGGCGGATACCTTTCCAACGGCTACGTCCTGCTTTACCAAGGTTCACAAGTCCATGTTGTTCGTTTCCGACAACACCAACTGTAGCACGACAAGTTCCAAGAATCATACGAACTTCGCCAGATTGAAGACGAACAAGAACGTATTTACCTTCTTGACCCAATACTTGAGCAGAAGCACCAGCCGCACGGACCAATTCTCCACCACGACCTGGTTTCAATTCGATGCTGTGGATCAAAGTACCAACTGGGATGTTAGCAAGTGGAAGAGCGTTTCCGACTTTGATATCTGCTTCAGGACCTGAAACGATACGTTGACCTACTTCAAGACCTTTTGGAGCGATGATATATGCTTTCACACCGTCAGTGTAGTGTACAAGAGCGATGTTTGCAGAACGGTTTGGATCGTACTCGATTGTTTTAACAACTGCTTCAACGTTATCTTTGTTACGTTTGAAGTCAACCAAACGGTAGAAACGTTTGTGTCCACCACCTTGGTGACGAACAGTGATACGACCGTTGTTATTACGACCAGCCTTGCTCTTCAAAGCAACAAGCAATGATTTTTCAGGAGTGCTTGTTGTGATTTCAGCGAAATCCAAAGAAGTCATATTACGGCGACCGTTTGTTGTTGGTTTATAAACACGAATTCCCACGATATTTCCTCCTTAGATTATTCAGCTTCAGCAGCGAACAACTCGATTGCTTTTGAATCAGCTGTAAGTGTGATGATAGCTTTTTTAGTTTTGTTAGTAAAACCAGTGTAACGTCCAACACGTTTCGCTTTTGGTTTTACGTTGATTGTGTTAACGTTGGCAACTTTAACACCTTCGAAAGCAGCTTCAACAGCTTGCTTGATCAAAAGCTTGTGTGCACGAGTGTCAACTTCAAATACATATTTACCTGCTTCAAGTTGAGCCATTGAGCTTTCAGTGATGACAGGTTTTTTGATAACATCATACAAATTCATTATGCAAGAACCTCCTCGATTTTAGAGATAGCTGCTTGTGTGACAAGAAGTTTGTCGCTATTTGCGATGTCAAGAACACTTGCAGTTGTAGCAGTTGCAACTTTCACATTTGGAAGGTTACGAGCTGAAAGAGCTGCGAATTCATTTCCTTCTTCAAGGATAACAAGAACTTTTGAATCGATGCTCAATGCTGCAAGAACTTTTGCAAATTCAGCAGTTTTTGGAGCTGTAAATGAAAGAGCGTCTACAGCTACGAATTTGTTTTCAGCAACTTTTTCAGAGTAAACTGATTTAAGAGCTAGGCGACGAACTTTTTGTGGAAGTTTGTAGCCATATGAACGTGGAGTTGGTCCGAAGACAACACCACCACCACGCCATTGTGGTGAGCGGATAGAACCTTGACGAGCACGTCCAGTTCCTTTTTGACGCCATGGTTTGCGTCCACCACCTGATACTGCAGAGCGGTTTTTAACAGCGTGTGTTCCTTGACGAAGGCTTGCGCGTTGGCTGATGATCACATCAAACACAACTGATTCATTTGGTTCGATACCAAATACTGCATCGTTAAGAACAACTTGGCCAGCTTCTTTACCAGTTTGGTCAAATAATGTTACGTTTGCCATTGTGACTGATTTCCCCTTTCTTTATTATTTACCAGCTTTAACTGCTGATTTGATAGTGATAAGAGATTTCTTAGCACCTGGTACGTTACCTTTGATAAGGATAACGTTCTTTTCTGGAACAACTTGTACAACTTCAAGGTTTTGAATTGTTACGCGGTCGCCACCCATACGTCCTGCAAGGTTTTTACCTTTGAATACGCGGTTAGGTGCAACAGGTCCCATAGAACCTGGACGACGGTGGTAACGAGAACCGTGAGCCATTGGTCCACGTGATTGTCCGTGACGTTTAATAACACCTTGGAAACCTTTACCTTTAGAAGTACCAGTTACGTCAACAACGTCTCCAGCTGCGAATGTTTCAACTGTGATTTCAGCACCAACTTCCAAGCCTTCAACGTTTTTGAATTCACGAATGAAGCGCTTAGGAGCCGTGTTAGCTTTCGCTACATGTCCTTTAGCAGGTTTGTTGCTCAATACTTCGCGTTTGTCATCGAAACCAACTTGGATAGCGTTGTATCCGTCTGTTTCAACAGTTTTAACTTGAAGAACAACGTTTGGAGTTGCTTCAATAACTGTTACAGGGATCAATTCGCCAGCTTCAGTGAAGATTTGAGTCATTCCCACTTTTTTCCCTAAGATTCCTTTTGTCATGAGAAAATAGTTCCTTTTCTATATTTTTTATTCAAAAAGTTTTTAACGAGCGTTTTTCATGCTCAAGGTTTCAAGCTTTGGATTAAAGCTTGATTTCTACGTTTACACCACTTGGAAGATCCAATTTCATCAACGCGTCAACTGTTTTTTGAGTTGGGTTAACGATATCGATCAAACGTTTGTGTGTACGCATTTCAAATTGTTCGCGAGAGTCTTTGTATTTGTGAGTCGCACGAATGATTGTGTAGAGGCTACGCTCAGTTGGAAGTGGGATTGGACCCGCAACTTGTGCACCTGTACGAGTAGCTGATTCTACGATTTTTGCAGCCGCTGTGTCAAGCGTACGGTGTTCGTAAGCTTTCAAACGGATACGGATTTTTTTGTTTGCCATCTTTTTCTCCTTTTCGTCTATTTAAGATAATAGGCTAGCTCCACAAGAAAACCGACGTGCGTTGCGTGGCAATGCAACCGAGCGTGTCGCAACCTCTTGCATCAAAGCTAAGGCTGTAATTTACAGCACCATAATAGAATAACACAAAGCCCCTGCGATTGCAAGGGATTTGTTAGGTTTTTTTCGTTTTTTTAGGATGAAACTGTTTTCCTACTTCATCTTCCTATAATTACGGATTTATATCTATAAAAAACTGCCTTTTCTTCTATATGATGTGTGTCATTTTGACCTTGAATTTATCTTCTGATTGATCCACTAAGACATCCGCTTTAGACTCGTTTTGTCTATAGTATCGCAGATACTGCTCCCGTCTCATCTGATGGCTAGCTAGTACAAAGGAAGCATCGCGATTTCTCATAGTCGTATCTCGAGCGAGACGCCTCTTTAATTCTGTTTCTTCATCCGTGTAGAAACAGATGGTTTTGTCAAAAAGTTTCTTGGGTAGAAAACCCACAGACATCCCTTCAACAATCAGAATCGGTTTGGCTCCAGACAGGATTTCACTAGCCTTCCACGGTTCATCGATTGTTAAGACATCCATACCTGCCTGCAAAGCGAGAATATCTCTCTGCAAACTTGCCAGTTCATGCGCCACTGGGAGACAAGCTGTCACCTTTTGATCTGGCGCTTGCTTTGGTACTACCAGGTGACGTTCTGAGGTGATATAGGGATCTGTTTCTAGTAAATTTACTGTAGTAGAATCTAGGGCTTGATGTAATTCTTGAGCGAAGGTTGACTTGCCTGAAGCCCCATGACCGTAGATCCCTAGCGTCCTAATTCTTCCCGTTTCGATCTCTGAAACCAGTTGTTCTATCAGGTCTTTTTTCTTCATTCTCTCTTCACCTGTTCATAGCTTTCTTTTCCGTCATTAAGCTTGTCCCAAATCACCACTTGCCCACTTTTGAGAGATTTTTGCACATCGATAATCCGTTGATTAGAGGAACCTCGAAACTGGAGCATGAGATTGCGCTTGCTTTTATCATACCGTCCATCGACAAGGATGTCAATCAGCGATAAGAGTTCCAGTTTATCTGGAGTCTCCAGCATCATTTCTTCCCACGTGTAGCCCGTCCAGGACCAGATGTCTTTGTCTGGCAATTCCTTTCGAATACGTTTAACGAGTGGTAAGAGAATGCCCGTATTAAGAAAGGGCTCTCCTCCTAGCAAGGTCAAGCCTTGAACATAAGGTTGGGCAAGATCTTCCATGATCTGTTCTTCTAGTTCTGCTGTATAGGGAATGCCTGCGTTGAAAGACCAAGTCGCAACATTATAGCACCCCTCGCAGTGAAACATACAGCCTGATACATAGAGAGAGTTGCGCACACCTTCTCCATCGACAAAGTTAAAAGCCTTGTAATCAATGATTCGCCCTTTACTAAGCTCCTCACTTTTCCATTCACCTGGTTTTGGTGTATTCCATGTCATGCTGTCTACTCCAAGTCTATCCAATAGCGCTCCGTTCCGTTTCGAACATCCTCCAACTCCCCACCATTAGCTAAGATAACAGCTCGGCTTGCCGGATTTTCTGTGCTACAAGTCACTAAAGCTCGTTTAATATTCTTTCCCTTAGCAACTTGTAGACCTTGTCGGAGGGATTCTTTCGCATAACCCTTACCTCTTTCAGATGGACGAATGGAGTAGCCAATATGGCCCCCATTTTCTAGTAAGTAGTCATTTAATCGGAGACGAAGGTTGAGAAAGCCAAGAGCCTGGCCTGCTACGTCAAAACTAAGCAGCTGGATAGCAGGAACCCAGTTTTCAGGAATATTGAGTCCCGCTTCCGCTTGAAGATTTTCTTCTAGCCACTCTTCATAAACAAAATTGTTGGCGTTCCAAAACCCACCATCGTGGGCTGATTGAGTCTGTTCAAACTCTGCCATCATCTCTAAAACTGTTTCTTTATCTGCCAATGTTGGTCTGCGTAGTATCATTTTTACCTCCAATTAAGAGAAAAGCGAGAGGCGACTCTCACTTTTATTTTTTCTTATTCTTGTTTAAAAACTGTTCTCTGAGGTTGAGCAAGCGTTCTTTTTTACCTATTCCACCTTTAGAGTATTTCTCGTGATAACGGGTCACTTGTGCGCGCCCCTTATCGTCTAATTGGTATTTCCCCATTGCGTTTCCTTCTAATTTGTTACTTCATGTCCAGCTGTTTTGATAGTAGAGCCATTCATGTGTTTGACACGCGCAGCGATTTCCTTGTGGCGTCCATTGACCATCGGACGCGCTTGCGGATTTCCCAGATAACCACACGTACGTTTGACCACATCTACTGTTTTAGGGTCGCTATTCCCACAGTTTGGACAAGCAAAGCCTCGCTCAGTTGGTTCAAAATCCCCTTCAAAGTCGCACTTGTAGCAACGATCAATCGGAGTATTGGTCCCTAGATAACCGACACGGTCATAGGCATAGTCCCAAACAGCTTCCAAGGCTTTAGGATTCTGCTGAAGTACTGGGTATTCACAATAATGGATGAAACCACCTGACGCACCTGCTTCTGGATAAACTTTCTCAAAGTCTAATTTTTCAAACGGTGTTGGATTTTTACGGACATCGTAGTGGAAAGAGTTGGTGTAGTATTCCTTGTCTGTAATATCAGGAATAGAGCCGAACTTCTCTGTATCCAAGCGACAGAAGCGGTCTGTCAGACTTTCAGACGGTGTGGAGTAGATAGAGAAATGGTAACCATATTGGTCAGACCACTCTTCCACTCGACGTTTCATATCACGAATGATATCCAGCGTGAATTCCTTGGCTTCAGGATTGCTTTCCCAGCTATTTCCAAAGAAGACTGTAGCCACTTCGTACAAACCGATGTAGCCCAGCGAAACTGTCGCACGGCGATTCTTAAAGAGTTGGTCAACACTTTCTTCTTTTCCCAGACGGCGACCGAAGGCTCCGTACTGATAAAGGATAGGGGCATTCGCTGGTATTGCTTCCTTGGTCCGTTCAACACGGTAAACCAGAGCATCTTCTGCGATATTCATCCGCTCGTTGAAGATTTCCCAAAACTTATTCAGATCCCCTTCAGACTCGAGGGCAATACGAGGCAGATTAACTGTCACAACACCTAGATTCATCCGACCCGAATTGACCTCAACACCATTTTCATCTTTCCATCCTTGGAGGAAAGAACGGCATCCCATAGGAACCTTGAAAGAACCTGTCAGCTCGATAATCTTATCATAGGACAAGATATCTGGGTACATCCGCTTAGTTGCACACTCGAGGGCCAACTGTTTGATGTCATAGTTCGGAGTCCCTTCTTCCAAGTTAAGGCCTCTTTTCAGCGTGAAGATGAGTTTAGGGAAGATAGCTGTTCGATGTTCTGAACCAAGTCCCTTAATACGAATAGTCAAGATAGCCTTTTGAATTTCACGCTCAAAACGATTGGTTCCTAGACCAAAACCTAGTGAAGTAAAAGGTGTTTGTCCATTTGAAGTGAAGAGAGTATTGATTTCATACTCGAGAGATTGCATAGCATCATAGATGTCTTTTTGCGTTTTCTTCCAAGCGTAATCTTCCCGTTTCTCAGGCAAGACCCATTCTTCTGCATCTTTAAGGTGTTTTTGGTAATTCTTCTCTGCGTACGGCGCCAAGACCTCATCAATACGGTCAGCTGAACAGCCCCCGTACTGGCTAGAAGCGACATTGGCGATGATTTGTGAAATCTGAGCTGTCGCAGTCTGGATAGACTTGGGACTCTCTACCTCTGCATTACCAATCTTAAAACCATTTTCCAACATGCCTTTAAAATCAATCAAACAGCAGTTGGTCATCGGTGTGTAGGGGCTATAGTCCAGGTCATGATAGTGGATATCCCCCTTTTGGTGAGCATTGGCCACGTGCTTAGGAAGCATTTGCAGTCCGATTGATTTCCCCACAATCCCTGCTGTCAAATCACGCTGGGTGTTAAAGACATCACTGTCTTTATTGGCATTTTCATTGACAACCGCCTGGTCTTTATTGAGAAGTTTATGAATGCTAAAGTTGATATCTGTCGCTTTTGAGCGCTCAAAATCCCTTTGTGTCCGATAAGTGATATACTCCTCAGCTAGCGCATATTCTTTGGCTTCAAGGAGTTCATGTTCTACGATATTTTGAATCTCGTAAATCTTGACACCTTGAGGGAAACGACTGTGAATTTCCGCAACAATACGCTCAAGCAGTCCATTTAGACGTTTTTCGACCAAGGGTGTCACATCCATGACTTTGTCAGCCGCCTTGTGGAGAGCTTTGTCAATCTTGTCTATATCAAACACTACACGTCTACCATCTCGTTTTTCAACGAACAAAGTGGGAACGGTTGCAAGGTTTTCTTCTAATACAATCATATCCAGGCTCTTTTCTATTTTTCTTCTTAAATGATATTATACCACTCCAAAAAGAAAAATCAATATCTTGTGTTAAAAATTCTAAAATTTTTAAAAATACACAAGATATTGATTTGTTATTTAGATTTATAAAGCTTGAATTCCTTACTATCCGTCTGAACAAGCTCGTATTTTTCACTAAGTAGGCTCTCTACATCCGACCACAAGGCAACCTTTTGGTTGACCAAAATCATCTTCGGTTGATTTTCTTTCAAGTCATTGACTAGTTTCGTTTTATTCTCGTCGCTTGCAGTATAGAGCGTCGGTGTTACTAGAGAGCTTGGTGCCAAGCGTTCACTTGCTCGATAAAAATCTGGACGATCATCCCAAGCATAGACACGATCCTCAGAACTCGTTTGCTGTTTGACCAAGCTAGCAAGCTGCTCGCGTTCCTGATAAGTACTTGGATGCGAAATATAGCGACTCAAAACAGGTAGGAAAAGTAAATAGACTATCGCAATTAATGGTAGATAGAAATTTCCCTTGAGGTAGCGACCAAAGAGTGATGAAGAACGAACTCTTCGTCTACTACGACTGATACGATCAGAGCTTCCTTCTTTGATGTTGGTTAACAATAACAATGTCAGAAAGGGTAAAATCGCTGCCAAACGTGAGCCATGCAAAGGTTCCTTTGAAAGAATTAACAAAGAAAGAGTTACTAATAATCCTAAAATAGCGCCTATTGAGACAGCAGATTGCTGAGCTGACTTGGTCTGAAACAATCCTGAAAAGATCAATGTCAGAATCCCAATACCGATGGATAGCAAACCATAGAAAGCAGCATTCTCCATAAGATTGGCATTTGAAAATAGACTAAGCGTATCTATTGGATACAAAGTATGGCTAATCGCATCACCAAAAGTTCCTGTTAATACAGTATAATAGCCAATTGGATAAAAAATGATAGAAAATCCTAGAGCTGATGCGAAAAATTGATACAAACCATGAGCAAATTTACGCTTGGCAATATTAAATCCAAACAAACTCAAGGCAAGTGTGGCTGCAAACAAGGCTGTGGGAATAGGTGATAGGAAGAAAGCTAATGCTAAACTCATCCCAACTCGCAAGAAACCTTTATCGTTACTTGGATCATCCAGATAGTCAGCCACTAGGCTAAAACTATAAAATAGAAAAGGCAAGGCCACAACTACTGCATAGCTACCACCAAATCCCAGACTGCCTACAAGCAAATAGAAAACCAACAAAAGCTGTCTAGCCTGCTCTCCCTGACCTGTCAAGGTATCTGCGGATTTAAATAGAAAAACACCAGCTCCGAACAAGGCCAACCACTCCACCAAAGCAAAAAGAATACTCCCTTGAGAGAGATAGATTAGTACGTAATAAAGCAGTCCATTTGAACCATAATAATCCGTGTAAATCTGCCCACTCTGATGTAGCGCCCAACCAGTATAAAGATCTTGCATCTGTTGGGGGCTCACCAAACCAAAGATCAGAGGCAACATGACAGAAACAGCTGTAGCAGCCAGACTCCAAATTGCCACACTAAAAAACGGAAGTGGAGTTCGTTTCTTCTTACCTCGCTCCAGTCCAAATTCAGACTCTTGATCCAGCCGTTCCCGATACTGGTATCGAAATTCTTCTAGCTGTTCGTCTTTTTCCTCGTATACGTTCATTCAATTTCTCCTCTAAGTTTATCTGTTTTAGTATATCAAAATCTTACAGGAATGTCAGCTAGGGATTGATATTTCCTTAACTTCTTATCTAGCTCAGCATAGCGTTCAATCTCTCGAAAACGGTGTAAACTGCTTGTTTGAAACTCTAGGATAAAATCATGTTCTTTTTGATTTAGCATTTTCATCCTCCTGCTTATCTATTCGCAAAAAGACAAAAATAAGATCCAGCCTTGGGCTAGATCTTGGTGAATAGTTAGAGCATGGGCGCAAACAACTGGACAATTTCCTTGATCAGGCTTTGATACCAGCTTGTTTTAATCGTGTGGGGATAGATTTCTTGAGAAACTTTAAAAATCTCTTCGAAGTCTCTTTCAATATCTATAATGGACTGCGTTCTATAAAGCAAAACGGCATTTTCATAGTGGTGGAGCAAGCTACGATAGTCAAAATTGATGGTTCCCACAGTAGCCACCTCTCCATCGACAAGCATTTGCTTGCTATGAAGAAATCCCGGGCTGTACTCATAAATACGAACTCCAGCAGATAGCAAGTCAGGGTAGGCTCCGCGAGTAACCAATTGGATAATCTCCTTATCTGGGATACATGGCGTCACAATTCGCACATCTACCCCTCTCAGAGCTGCATTTTTGATACTCTCGGTTAGATCATAGTCAGCGATCAGATAAGGAGTCGTGATATAGACGTAATCTGTAGCTTGATTGATAAGGTTTTGATAGACCGTTTTTCCAACCTGGGCTCGGTAGATAGGTTTTGGTCCGCTACTGTAAGGGATACAAAGCCCCATCCCATCTCTAGGTTGATTTTCGAGATGGTATTGGTCAAAGTCACTAATCTCCCCACGGTTGATATACCATGCAGATAAAAAGAGTCTGGTAAAAGCCTTAACTGCCGGTCCATCCAGGCGAATACCGCTATCCTTCCAATAACCAAAGCGTTCGATATGGTTGATATACTCATCGGCCAGATTGACACCACCTGTATAGGCAATTTGACCATCGATAATCATGATTTTACGGTGATCACGGTTGTTATAAGCAACAGTCAAACGTGGAATCACCTTGTTAAATTTGTGGGCTTCAATCCCTCGACCACGAAGCTGGATGGTGTAATCTCCAGGCAAGGTTGCCATACATCCAATATCGTCATAGAGAAGCTTCACCTCTACTCCTTGAGCTGCCTTTTCTTCCAAAATCTCCAAAATACTATTCCACATCAAACCTTCTTCGATAATATAGTATTCGAGAAAGATAAACTTCTCAGCTTTCTTGAGATCCTCTAGCATCTGATGCCACATGCTTTCACCAGATGCAAAAAATTGTGTATCCGTTCGATCGTAGACATCGGCATTCGTGTCCATGCTGAGGAGAGATTTGATAACTCCGTAAGCCGACTTGTCCTGCTCTTTTAACTCCAACCGGAGAGCTCTGCTATTGTCCTCTCGATCAACCATTGATTGGAGCTGCTTTAGCTGCTTCATTTCTTTTTTAGATAAACGACGCTCTCCAAACATGATATAAAGTAAGGGACCAAATACTGGTACAAAGGCTACTAACAGCCATGTTACCTTACTCTCAGGATTCATAGATCGATTAACAATCGATACAATGGTCGCTAAACTCACTAAAATGACAAGGATAATCCAGAGAATCGGTGCCATCTGCCCTAGATAGAGAAATAAACCAAAGACAATAAACAACTCTGCCAACATGATGGTAATACTAAAACCATACTTGGACATGAGTAGCTGCATTTTTCTAGCTGTCATACATCCCTTCCTTTTCTAACATTCTCCTTAACCGCTTAACAAACTAATGTTTCTACTAGTATACCTCAGTTCAGGGGTAGATGGCAACCGTTTACCTTTGCTCAAGTTCCAGTCGTTCCGTGTTTAGGTAATTGTTACAATTTCAGAGCCAACATATTGACCGTCATACCAGCTGCAGTCCCCATAAGGTAGACGACATCTCCCTCCTTGATAAGTCCATGCTCCAAAGAATATGCCAATCCAAACGGTACAGAGACTGACACCATATTTCCATAGTCAGTGACGAGATTGAGGTACTGATCCTCGGCCACACCTAGTTTTTCCATGACCAGAGGAAGAGCACGACTTGCTTGGTGAGGAATGATATAGTCCACGTCTGCCAAGGCTAGCCGTGTTTTTTCTTGAAACTCTTCAAACATGACTGGGATTTTACGAGCAGACAAGAGGAGGATTTTCTTCCCCTTCATGTCAAACATATAGTTGGTCTTAGTCGTCTCAGAGTACTCTTTTGGTTGAAAAGAAGTCAGACCTCCACGAATCTCCGTATCGTGAGCTCCTTCCGACCAAGTACGTTGGAGACTAGCAATGACCCCTTTTTCCTGATGACTTTTTTGGAAAATAAAGGCTGCCGCCCCATCACTAAAGAGTTCAAAACTTTCTTTTTGCTTGGGATTGAGCCCTAAACTACCAACCTCACTGGATACAATCAAGACACGACCGTATTCGCCCGCCTCAATCAAGTGGGACATAGTCGATAGAGCAGAAATAAAGCTGGTACAAGTTGTATTGATGTCCATTGCTGGAATTGAGAGTCCTTTTGCCACGCGCTCATGAATCAAAGCAGCCGTACAAGGAATGGGCTGAACACCCACCGCACTAGCTGATACAAGGCAATCGATATCTTTAATATCCAAATTTGCATGTTCAAGTGCCTGCTGGATAGCTGATTCTGCCAAATCTAATTGCGTTTCTTCATTTTCCACTACACGATAACGAGTTTGGTCTTTGAATTGGACGGTATGCTTTGGAAGGCAAATGCCATAACCTGCGATTTCTACGTGTCTTTTTACTTCTGTCATTGTCTTTTTTCCTTTCATAAACGTTGGATACGTTTGAGTTTACGGCTAGTATCCCAGTGATAATCTGAAAATTGGATTTGAGGAACTATAAATTGCTTTTGCTGAGCCAAGAGTTGGAACTGTGCTAAAATTGCTGTCTCTACGTCCTCATCTCGTTGGCTTAGACAAACTTCCACTAATTTCTCGGAATGTTGCTTAACTTGGTAATCTCCTACATTCTCCACAAAGAGGATGCAACGTCTGATAAAGTCTGGATAAATCGTTACCTGCCCCCCATTCTGCCCTTCAAAGTAGAAGATATCATCAGAACGTCCTTCGACCTTGTCAATCCGTGTATAGCAGGAGCCACAGGGACAAGGCTCCGGATTTTCAACCAAGATATCATTGAGCTGGTAGCGATAAACAGGCTGACTGCTTCTTTTAAAGTCCGTAATCACTGGATAAAAACGGCGGTCATCCAGATACCGCTTTGCCACAAAGATAATGTCTTCGTTGAGATGCAGATTGCCAGCTGAGCAAGTGCAGGCTAAGAAACCTTCAGTCGCCTGATAAACTTGGTCAATGATGGACAGAGAAAAGGCCTCTGCGATGCGTTCCCTATCACTATCTTCCAAGATTTCTGCCACCGAAACGATTTTTTGTGGGTAAATAGCTAACTCTCCATCCTTGAGACGCTTGCTCAATTCAATCAACATCGAGGCTGGTGCTACCACAATGGTCGGTTGGTAGCTATTGAGTCGCTCGATATGCTCATCTGTATGTTTGAAAATATCAAAATACTCTAGACGAATGAGCGCCGTATTGATGGTCTGATAAAGTTCATTATCAGCTCTCAGGAAAAAGGCGATGCGGTGTCCAAAAAGTTGACCTTTGGGCAACATCTTTGCCAAGATAGCTGCAGCCCACATACTTCGCTCTTTCTCTGTTGTGATAAAGAGCCCCCGATGTCCAGACGTCCCTGAAGACAGACCGACGGCTACTTCCCCTTTAAGTTCAGTGAAGTCACGGGTCTTCTCACTTTCAATAGCCAAGCTCAAAGCTTCATCACGATCCACTCCTTGGGTGTTGAGCTCATTGAAATGTTCCATCATAAAAGCCTTGTCCATATGGTCAAAGTCGCTAGGAACCCCATTTTTAAAGTAAGGAGACTCTCGCTTTAAAAAGTCCATATAGTTGGTTAATTGCTTTTTCTGATAGTTTTCTAAAGCTTCTCGAGATTTGAAATGATGAAGCCATCGAGTTTGGATAAAGGTTTTAAGAAAGGTTATTTTTTTCATGTAAGATTGACTCTATCCTTTCTACAGGATCATGGCTAACAACTACCTCGATACCGGCCTTTAAAACTTTCTCCAGAAACTCTGTCCCCCTGATATAGTCGGCCTTATTATCCTGAACCAAGGAAGGAATCAAGTGCATCTGCTTGGTATAAGGTAAGAGGTCAATCCCCCAACAGAGGTCTGCTGCAATGAGGAGATTAAGGTCTGGAAGATACAGACAGGCTTGGCCCCTAGCATGCCCGTCAACTGAAGCAACTAGGATACTGCCATCTCCGAAAAGATCACAAATCGGACGATAGGGAAAAGTTGAATCTTGCTGGTCAGCTCTGATAATGGTTAGATTTTTCTCAAAAGAAGCTGGTAAAAACTCCTTGAAAATCAAGTCTTTCAACTTGGGTTTTTGGTAGATTTCATATACTTCTTTTGTCAAGATAAAGGTTGCATGAGGAAAGAAACTAGCTCCTCCCAGATGATCTGGATGTAGATGAGATAGGATGACATAGTTTATTTCTTCTGGTTTGATTCCTTTTGCTTCCAGCAAACGTGAAATTTGGTCCTTCTCCGTCATTTGAACAGGTGTTCCTAGCCGATAGAAGCCATAGCGAAGCTGGGTCTTAATATCGTAATGATAGCCTGTATCATAGAGGAGATAGCCCTTGTCCCTGTGTTTGATAAGAAAAACACCTGCTGGGAAGGTCATCTTTTGATTCTTGACTCCCTTAAATAGCAAACCTGTGTAGCTGGTACAGTAGCCTGCTGGGAAATAATCAATGCTTTCGATAATCTTGGACATATTGTTCAATCCCTTCTGAAATACTGATTCGAGGGTGATACCCCAAGTCTCGCTCCGCCTTGCTGATGTCCAGCGTCTGACTATAACGGAGCAGATAATAGGTATAGCGTGTCAGAGGCGGTTCACCTTTGAGTTTCAAGACCCTATACAGAAACTCTAAACTACTAGCAATAACTGAAAGAAGAGGAGCTGGCACTTTTCTGTACGTTATTGGATAACCCAATCCTCTCAAGGTTTCTTCAATCAAATCCTTAAAGGCTCTTGGTTCCCCATTGGTAATATTATAAACTTCGCCACTAGCTTGAGGAGCCTCTAGAGCCAAGCAAATGGCCAGAGCAACATTTTCCACACAGGTCATATCCATGAGCTGACGACCGTCCCCTATCAAGGGAATACCAATCTTCTGACTAAGTTTGAGAACTCGGGGCAAAATACTGGTATCCCCAATCCCAAAAAGCCCACGAGGTCGTAAGATAATACTCGGAACATCGGGATAATCCTTAAACAGCTTCTCCGAAGCCAGTTTACTACGAATGTAGTTGTTCAGATTATTTTCCTGAGGTGCAGCGCTTTCTTTGATAGCTAGCTGGTCTCGAGGAGCAGCATAGATGCTCGGTGACGATACATAAACCAAACGCTGAATCCTCGCCTCCCGACAAGCCTCCAGAACATACTTGGTCCCCAAGACATTTGTCTGATAGAAATCCTCCCAAGGACCCCAAACGGTAGAAAGAGCACCCGCATGCACAACCATGTCCATCCCCTGACAAGCCTGAGCCAAATCCTCTTGCTTGGTCAACTCTCCCTGAAAAAATGCCACAGAGGAGTTCTCTAAAGACTGACCCACCTTGCGATTGCGTCCAAAAGCGCGTACCTGATAGCCCTGCTGACTGAGCTCTTCAACAACATACTTGCCTAGAAAGCCCGTAGCACCTGTTACCAATACTTTCTTCATTTTTTACTTCTCCTTGTTCCCTAAGAGCCGATGTATTTCGCTCTTCAGAATCTCTGTTGGCTGATAGATTTGAGCTGCACGACTAAGTTTGTTCAAGTCTGGCCAGTCATCTCTAGCCAACAACTCATCAAAGGCACGTCCAATCGCTTCCGTATCCTCTCGTTTAGTAGTCAAGGCAATCCCTGTCTCTAATCCACGAACCGCATAGTCATACTGATCATAGTCATGGGGGAGAATCAAGGCAGGCTTATCATAGATAATACATTGGTAAAAAATACCCGCACCACCATGATGAATTACATAATCCATCTGAGGAATGTATTCCTTATAGGGAAGATAAGATACCACAGAAACATTGTCCATGAGCTCCTCACATCGGAAGTCTTGTCCACCAAACCCCAGAGTCACAAAGAAGTGGCAATCTGGATGTGCTTCTGCCAATTGTTGTGTCTGATAGAGGAGATTGTCTTTGGCCCATGCTAGCTGAGTGCCGCAGGATACAAGGACCTTCTTATAACCTTCATAAGGAGACAAATCGAAAGGATAATTTTCTGCCCTCTCAATCGAAGAGCCAAAAGGTCCCACCCAAAGATAGTGCTCTGGAAAACCACTTTTCAGCTCCAACTCTTTCATCCCAATCCCCAAGATGGAATAGGGTGAATAGATGGTTTCCTGATCTTTCTTATTGTAGAGCTTAAAATCGTAACGTTTTAAGCGTTCTCTCAATAAAAAGGTTACGATACGTTTTCCTAAACGAGTCCCTTTTCTTCCTAGCCATTGCTGGATAGATTGGAAAGATGTTTTTGGAATGCCCATTCCTCCAAAGAAACAAGGCGGTCCATCTGTCGTTTCAATGGCAAACTGTGTCGCCATCGTAGTAATCCATGGAATATTCAACTGTTCCGCTACAAGTCCTCCAGAGAGGGTTATAAAGTCCGCAATCACAATATCAGGTCGATTTTCCTGCCACTCTTGGACTAGTTGGTCAGACACCACATTGATCAAATCAAGACTAGCTGACAACTGTCGATAAGTAGAAAAAAGGTTTAATTGCCCTTCATTATTGGCTACACGCTCAAACTCATCTACACAATTTTCTAAAATGGGAATCACTCGAAAGCCCATCTCCTCTGCTACAGTTTTTCGTTGTGGTCCTGTAAATAATCGAATCTCATACAAGGGATCCTTCAACAAGGGTGCGAGCAGATTCAGGGTTGGGAAGAGATGCCCACTTAAGGGCACTACAACCACATCAATTTTGATTTTTCTCATATGTCTAGAATAGCAAATTTTTAAAAAAAGAACTACCAAAATGATAGTTCTTTCCAGCATTATTTAGCTTCTTTTCACTTTACGAATTAGAAGAGTTCTTTGTAGAGAGCAATGGTTTCTTCTAAAGTGGGCATAAATGGATTTCCAGGTGCACATGCATCGATCAAGGCATTCTTAGAAAGGTAGTCAAAGTCAAAGTCTTTTTCGTCGATACCTAGTTCAGTGAGTTTTTTCGGAATACCTACTGTTTCAGACAGTTTCTCAATTTCAGCAATAGCATAGGTAGCACATTCTTGGTCTGTTTTCCCTTCAACATGAAGTCCCAGAGCCTTGGCTACATTGCGGAAAGCTTCTGGTACACGTTTGGCATTTTCACGCTCTACAACTGGAAGAAGCATGGCACAGCAGACACCATGTGGCAAGTTATATACCGCACCGAGTTGGTGAGCCATAGAATGAACATAGCCCAAGCCAGCATTGTTAAAACTCATACCACCGAGGAAGATGGCATTGACCATAGCCTCACGCGCTTCAATATCTTGGCCATTTGCTACGGCACGAGGGAGGTACTCCTTGATGAGTTCAATCGCTCCGATAGAGAGTTTCTTGGTCACATTATAAGCACCTGGTGTTACCAAAGCTTCAACAGCGTGAGTAAGAGCATCCATACCTGTCGCTGCTGTCAATTCTTTCGGTTTTGAAAGCATGAGTTCTGGATCATTGACAGAGATAAGGGCGAGGCTGTTCTTATCAACCATTACCATCTTGACCTTGCGTTCTTCGTCAGTAATGACATAGTTAATCGTAATTTCTGCAGAAGTTCCAGCTGTTGTATTGATCGCAACCACTGGCAACCCTTTTTTAGCAGACTTGTGGAGACCTTCGTAGTCCTGTGGTTTTCCACCATTTGTAGCGATGATAGAGATACAACTAGCCGCATCCTGAGGAGATCCTCCTCCAAGACTGATGATGAAGTCACATCCATGCTCTTCCAAAGCATCCACTCCGTCTGTGACGTTCTTGCAAGTCGGATTTGGCTCAACATCGCTAAAGATCACATATTCGATCCCTTCAGCATCTAGTGGTTTTAGGACCTTAGGTAAAATATCACTTCCCTCGATGAACTTATCTGTCACCAAAAGAGCCTTCTTATACCCCAATTCCTTGATATACGGACCTACTTCATTTACAACACCTTTACCGATAAGATTAACCGATGGAACGTAAAATGTAGCCATATGCTTTTCCTCCTGTGCCTCTGCGCTATTTGATTATTTACTATAAGTATACGACCTAATAAGAAGTTTTACAAACATTTGTAAGCGTTTTAAGTAAAAAGTTAGTAAAGAACAGCCAGCCTTTTTTTCAAGAAAAAAGCTCCAAAAAGATAGCTTTCATCTCATTGGAACTTTTACTGAATGATTATTGCTTAGTTAATACCACTCGGTCAGATGCCTCTCGGTCCATATCATCGATAATCAATTGATTACCATTAACCGTGTAAATTTTGACATCATCACCGATAATGACACGTTGATTTTCTGGCTCAAA
This sequence comes from Streptococcus mitis, assembly GCF_003942695.1. Classification (GTDB taxonomy): domain Bacteria; phylum Bacillota; class Bacilli; order Lactobacillales; family Streptococcaceae; genus Streptococcus; species Streptococcus mitis_BD. The sequence continues at coordinate 171,907 of NZ_RJNU01000002.1, read as the reverse complement.
GCTGACTTGCTTGATTTCCTTATCTCCATCTGGCTCGACCTCAGTCCATGTACCAGTTTTACCTGTTACAACAAGAGTGATTTGGTCATTCTCATCTTTTCCAGTATAGGTACCATCGATATTCGTAGGTTGAGCTACAGTAGTGTCCTGACTTGAGGACACCTGTGGTTGACTAGCACTTGTCGCAGCGCTAGAAGATGATTCTTGTTGAGTAGATGATTGCTGATCAGATTGCTGGGTAGGGGCTTGTGCCTTAGGTCCACAAGCTACTAAAAGACTAAGAATTGCTAGGGAAGCAATAGAAAGTGTGAATGTTTTCGTTTTCATAGCGATTTCCTTTCTTTTGTGCCAATAATTTACTGGAATCGTTTCCGGATATACCTCCTACCTCCAGTATAACAACTTAAACATAGAAGGTCAACTAGTCCCATCGCTTCCAACCAAACTCTCTCGTACTTCCGAGATAAAGTAGAGCGAGCCCGTCACGAAAAGCAAGTTCTGGTTATTGGCCTTATCTTCAAATTCTCTGATAAAGTCGCCATAGGAAGGAATCAAATCATAACCTACCACATCCTTTTCATCCAGAGAGCCTTGGTAGTCAAAGCCTGTTACCTTAAGTTCCACCTCAGGCAACTGCTTAGATAGATAGCCTAGCATCCCCTGATAATCCTTGCGTTTAAGTGCTCCAAAAAGAATGTGAACTTGATAGCCTTGCTGGATTTTCCCTTGAATAAACTCGACCAGACGAATTAAGGCTGGAAGATTGTGAGCCCCGTCTAGGTAGATATGCGGACGAATCCGTTCCAATCGACCTGCCCAGCGAGTTTCTTTGAAGGCCTGTCTGACAAGTTCTTCTTCGACACCTTCACCTCTTGACGCCATAAACAGAAGAAAAGTTTGTAAAGCCAAGGCGGCATTTTCTTGCTGATAAGCACCTTCCAAACCAATTTCAAGCTGTGAAAAACTTGCTAGGCTACTTGAAAAATCTCCTGCATTCAAGGTGAAGTCTTGCCCAGCTTGATAAAGGTCTACATCTAACTCTCTCGCTCTTTTTTGACAAACAAACTCCGCTTCTGGAGCAAGCTTGGCAATGACCGCCTTCTTTCCAACCTTGAAGATACCAGCTTTCTGCTCTGCTATTTCTTCCAAACTATCGCCCAAGGTCTCCTGATGATCTAACCCAATCGAAGTTATAACTGCAATCTCTCCTGTTACGACATTAGTGGTGTCAAGTAGACCACCAATCCCCACTTCTAGCAAAACCAAATCCACTTCTTGTTCCCTAAAATAGAGGAAAGCAATCAAGGTCAGCAACTCAAAAAAGGACAACTGGTCATGAGTTTCCAAAAGAGTTTTTTCCATCTCCTTAACTTGTTCTGCCAAACGGATAAAATCTGCATCAGCTATTGCTTGCCCATTGATACAGATTCGATCATGGATACTGATGATATGAGGAGAGGTAAAAGTACCAACTTTTTTACCATGAGCAACAAACAACTCCCTCATAAAGGCAATAGTTGACCCCTTACCGTTAGTCCCTGTTACGTGGATAATAGGATAAGTCTTCTCAGGATTCCCCAGCAAATCCACCGCTTGCTGCATTCGTCCAAGTCCAGATCTAAAGTTTAAACCAATCCGACTATGGAGCCATTCTTCTACTTCAAACATGCATATCTCCTTAACAAAAGTACAATCAACTACTGCATCAAAGTATGATTACAAATAAAAAGCGAGGTCGGGACAAAAATCCCAACCTCTTACCTGGTTAGCTAATCACTAGCTACTATGAATTTCAACGTGGGCTAAAAACGTCCACTGGACGTTCCAACTCTTCTAATTTTCAGGAGTTGGGCTGATACAGTCTCCCAGACTTACCAGTTCTCTCTTATTTAAAGGAACTGGGCTAAAAACGTCCCCCGGACGTTTTTACTCCTCCATAAAGCTGTTGAAGACTTCTTCAATCATGTTCCATTCGTCTTCTGAGTCTTCTGGGATTGGTTGCAATTCGCCTTCTGTTCCGTCTTCATTTTCGATGAATGAGTAAGCTTGGATTTCAACTTCACCATTTTCATCTTCTTCTGCGTTAACTGGCACTAGAAGAACATAGTTCTTACCAAATTCTTCTTTCCCGTCGATGGTCAAAAGAATTTCAAACAAAGTTTCATTTCCTTGCTCATCTACTAGTGTAATCAATTCGCGTTCTTCGTGGTCATGGTTGTGATCGTGTGACATAGTTTCTCCTCTGTCTTAAAATTTTCTATCTAAATAATTTTGCAAAATCAGTTGAGCAGCCAACTTATCAATGACTTTTTTTCGCTTGTTACGACTGATGTCTGCCTGCTCAATCAACATACGCTCAGCTGCGACTGTCGTCAAGCGCTCATCCTGATAGTCTACTGGCAAACTAAAAAGTTCCTCTAGTTTTGCTCCGTATGCTTGACTGGCTTCTACTCGTGGACCGCTGGTATTGTTCATGTTCTTTGGCAAACCTACTACAAAGCGTTCCACCTTATAGCTGTCAACCAATTCCTTGATGCGGTCAAAACCAAACTGGCCCTGATCCTCATTAATCTGGATGATTTCAAGTCCTTGAGCAGTAAATCCTAGTGGGTCGCTAATGGCCACGCCTACCGTTTTTGAACCGACGTCCAATCCCATAATTCTCATAGATTATAGATCGACTCCTTGTCCTTTAAGGTAATAGCGCACCAATTCTTCAACAATTTCATCACGCTCATACTTACGGATTTGATTTCGTGCATTGTTGTAACGAGGAACGTAGGCAGGGTCTCCACTCAATACATAACCGACGATTTGATTTATCGGATTATAACCCTTTTCATTCAGAGAAGCATAGACATCTGTCAACGTTTCACTGATTTCCTTCTTGTTGGAATCATCCAATTTAAAACGTACAGTTTCTTCAGTAAATCCCATTCTAACACCCTCTTTCCTTAGAATAGTACTATTATAGCATATTTCCTTACGTTCTACAATTAAGTCAATCCATTTATTTGGATTTTCTTACTGTTCTGTCGCACCATTTGCCACTCTGTCTGCGATATATTGGCTTGGTTCATTTTTCAAAAGAGTCTCTAAGCCAAGATTTTTCAAATAATCTGTCTGTGACGCCTTTTTGACATCCAAGACTTGTAAATCATAGGTCGTTGTGGTCTGGATTTCAGTCTCACTGAGCAGTTTGGTTTCAAGTGTAAAACCTGCCAATTTGCGCGCTTCCTGAAGCATTTCATCCTTTTCTTCTGCTTCTAAAAGAGCTTTTTGAGTTTCTTCAAGACCGTGGTCAGCGATAAAGGATTTCAATTCCTCACTTAAGGGCCGTATCTGCCGAATAACCAATTTTAGAAATTGTTTCCCTTTATAGGTAATGGTTTGCGTTTGCTTGACGCCATCTCCTGACTCAGGGAAAATCAAAGTCTTGGTCACAACCGTATTCTTTTCCGCATTTTCCAAAACGGGCAGAGTAGACTGGAGTGTTTCGGATTCATGTTTTGAACTGGATGTCGTTTCCTTCTTTTGGCTACATCCTGCAAGTAGCAGGAGGAGAGTAGCTGCGCCAATTACTATTTTTTTCATAATTCCTCACATAATTTTTTGATAAAAAATGAACAAGGCTAGGAGATACCCCAGCCTCGATGTTTATAGAGCTGCACGCAAACGTGCTTCTGCATTTTCTACATTACGGACAGAGCGTGGTAAAAAGGCACGGATATCATCTTCTTTGTAACCGACCTGCAAACGCTTCTCGTCAACTAGAATAGGACTTTTTAAGATCCGTGGTGTTTCCATGATTAAGTTGAGTACTTCATTCACACTCAAATCTTCGATGTCAACTCCTAAAGCTTTCGCATAGCGGTTTTTTGATGATACAATGCTGGCAATTCCATTATCTGTCTTTGTCAGAATATCAAGTAGTTCTTCTCTCGTAATCCCTTCTTTACCAAGGTTTTGTTCTTTATAACTTAACTGGTGTGCGTTGAGCCAAGTCTTCGCTTTCTTACAGCTTGTGCAACTGGAGACGGTATAAATCTTAATCATGTGCCTACCCCTTTCGCTACATGTTACTATCAGTTTAGTCTATTATACCATAAAAAACATCCGACTTGCGACCTATTTTTAAAAAAATTTAACTTTTTTAGCGATTTCCGTACTTTTTTCTTGACAAAATCAATTTATAGCCAACTTTTAAATTTTTTGATATAGATTCGTTTCACTACTGTAACACTGATCATATAGAAAACGATGATCAAAAGCAAAAAGAGGAAATAAATTGGTTCTAAAGGGGTTAAATGAAGCAGGCTAGCAATTGAAGAGTAGGGAAGGAAGGTCACAAAACTAGCTGCTAGCAAGGTTGTACCAAGAACAAACCATGATGGACGACTTTGTAAGAAAGGCAGTTTTGCTGAACGAAGCATATGGATAACCATGGTTTGGGACCACATGGATTCAATGAACCAACCTGTCTGGAACAAAATGATAAAGGCCGTTGCAGACTCTGCTCCGTGAACATAGGCATGACCTGTCGCCATCGGTACAATGATAAAATAGAGCAAGATAAAGGTCAAAATATCAAAGGCAGAAGAAATCGGACCCATCCAAATCATAAAACGAGTAATAGACTTAGCCTCCCACTTATGAGGATGTTTCAAAAAGTCTTCATCCACATTATCAAATGGCAAGGCAATGCAAGAAAGGTCGTAGACGAGGTTTAACACAATCAAGTGAATCGGAGCCATAGGAAGGAAAGGTAAAAAGATACCAGACACTAAAAGAGAGAAAATGTTCCCGAAATTAGAGCTGACCGTCATCTTGATGTATTTGGTCATGTTGGCATAGACTTTGCGCCCTTCAACCAGCCCTTTTTCAAGCACCATCAAATCCTTATCTAGCAAAATGACATCAGCCGTTTCTTTGGCAATATCTACTGCTGTATCAACAGAAATCCCCACATCTGCCACTTTCATAGAAGGGGCATCATTGATTCCATCTCCCATATAGCCGACACAATGTCCATTCGATTTGATTTGTAAAATGATTCGTGCTTTTTGATCCGGAGAGAGTTTGGCAAAGACAGTCACCTTCTCAACTGCTTGAGCCAACTCTTCGTCCGTCATGGCGTCAATATCAGAACCCAACAAGATCTGATCAACATCTAGACCAACTTTTTCGCAAACTGCTTGGGTTACCTTCTCATTGTCTCCCGTCAAAATCTTTGTTTGAACACCGTGTTCTAACAAAGCTTGGATAGCAGGTGCTGCAGATGGTTTTGGTGGATCTAGGAAAGCAAGATACCCTGTTAGAATCATCTCCTTTTCATCTTCAACTGAGTAAGCAAAACCTTCTTTTAGACCTGTTTTATAGGCGACTCCCAAAACTCGCAAGCCTTGCTGATTGAGTTGGTCCACTTCTTTTAAGATTTCCACTCGGATATCATCCGTCAGAGGGCTAATCTGACCTTGATATTCCACATGGGTTGAAATCGCAAGCATTTCCTCTAGGGCACCCTTGGTTACCAAACTAACAACTTCGTTCTCATCCTTGACGATGACACTCATGCGTCTGCGTTCAAAATCAAATGGAAGCTCATCGATTTTTTGGAAGCTAGTATCCAAATTTTGTAGAATAGCATGTTCTTTAGCTTCTTTTTCAGTTCTACTGATAATGGCACGGTCCATCAAGTTTTTCAAACCGGTTTGAAAATAGGAATTGAGATAGGCACGTCTCAACACAGACAAATCCAAATCTCCATGTATATCCAAAGGATATTCAAGGACAATTTCGTCTTGGGTAAGGGTTCCGGTTTTATCCGTGCATAGGATATCAATAGCACCTAGGTCCTGTATGGCATTGAGTTTTTTGATGACGACTTTTTCCTTAGCCATGATAATGGAGCCTTTTGCTAGACTGGCCGTGATGATCATAGGAAGCATCTCAGGTGTAAGCCCGACTCCTACGCTCAAAGCAAATACGCCAGCTTCTAACCAATCTCCATCTGTCAAGCCATTAGAGAGAAACACGATGGGAACCATGACTAACATCAAACGGATTAAGAGCCAAGAGATGCTGTTCATCTCCCGCTCAAAAGAGGTCGGTTCGTCATAGGTATTGAGGGTCTGCTCGATTTCTCCCATCATGGTGTCATCACCGACTGCTAGAATCAAAGCCTTAGCACTTCCTGATATCACGTTGGTTCCCATAAAGGCGAGCGCTTCTGCTTCTAGCAGACTATCAAAATTTGACTGACTCATTTTAGATAAGGCCAGTTTTTCAACCGAATCACTTTCACCTGTCAAACCAGACTGTTGGACAAAGAAATCACGTGATTCAATTAAAATGAGGTCTGCTGGAATCATATCCCCAGCACTTAATTTGACTATATCTCCAACGACCAAATCTTCAATTGCGACCTCTAAACTCTGGCCTTCGCGAATCACCGTGGCTGTGTTCACAATCATTTTTGATAGATTGGTCGCAGCCTTGTCACTCCGTAATTCTTGAACAAAGCGTATGCCACCAGAGATTAGAACGAGAACGACGATGATGATAGAGGTCGTCGGATCTTCTTGTCCAGGCTTTGCCAACCAGACATTGGTCACCATGGAAATCATAGCGATGACCAGCAGGATGATTGTAAATGGATTGATAATAGATTCGTAAATTTTTTTGAGAATACTGTCTTCTTGACCTTTGGTGATGGTGTTTTCGCCATAGAGGTCACGATTTTTCTCCACCTGCTCCTCAGTTAAGCCTGTTAGACTTGTCTTATAAAAAGATAGAGTTTCGTTTAAAGGTGTGTGAATAGCTGCTGCTAATCTTTCTTTTGTAGTTTTCATTGGTTTCTCCTATCTGTATGAATGATGTGTTTCATACACAGAGACCAATCACTTTATAAGGGCAGAACGACACAAATCAGCGATTGGCTGTGTATGTGCGGTTCTGGGTGGTCGTCAATTTGCATCGTCTGTCTCCTTTCCTTGTGCTAAAACAGTAGAAAATCCCACCATAAAATAGCAGGATTAAAAAACTAATTATCTGTTTTTCGTTCAAGCTTTAACTCCATAGGGCAATGTAATGAGCTTAGTCTTGGCCTTCGCGACCAGGACTGTTGACCAACGAGTAGTGTCTCCACTGCTTTGCGGTAGTCATCCGTATCCCTATGGTAGCCTCACCTACCGTTTTCGTCTATCAGTATAAACCTTTAAAATATAAAAGTCAACGATTTATCTTAATTTTCTTAAATAACAATTAATTCTTTTGGAGCTAGAGTCAACAATTCGCAACCTGTCTCCGTAATCAAGATATCATCCTCAATACGAACACCGTATTTGCCTTCGATATAGATACCAGGCTCGTCTGTCAAGACCATACCAGATTTAATGACTTCTTTCGAAGTTTGGCTAAAGTAAGGTTCTTCGTGGATGTCCAGTCCGATACCGTGTCCGATACCATGTGTAAAGTAGTCGCCATAGCCTGCATCGATAATAATATCACGAGGGATTTTGTCAAAGTCACGGAAACCTAAGCCAGCCTTGGCTTGATCAATCAGAGCTTGGTTGGCTTTCAGAACCGTATTGTAAATCTCTGCCTGCTCGTCACTGACATGACCGAGGTAGATGGTCCGTGTCATATCACTGACATAGTGGTCGTAGAGGCAGCCGAAGTCCATGGTAATGGCTTCTCCAACTTCAACTGGTTTGTGCATTGGATGAGCATGAGGTTTAGAAGAGTTGATGCCACTCGCTAGAATGGTATCAAAGGACAAGCCGGATGATCCCAATTCACGCATACGGAAGTCAAGGAAGTTGGCAATTTCGATCTCAGTTTTTCCAGGTTTGATAAAGTCAAGCGCATCGCGAAAAGCTTGGTCTGAGATAGAACAAGCCTTGCGAATAGTCGCAATCTCTTTCTCATCTTTAATCATACGAAGCGCTTCAACAAACTGAGTCTGCGGAAGTAAATCAATTCCTGCAAAAGCTGCCTGCATACGGTGGTAATAAGAGACCGAAATCTCGTCTTCAAAACCGATGCGAGACAAGCCCATATCCTTGACAATGCCTGCAATGACAGCCAATTCATCACGGTCAGCCACAATCTCAAAACCTGTCACTTCTTGCTTGGCCGCAATGATATAGCGAGAGTCTGTCACCAAGACCTGACGGTCACGGCTGATGAAGACTGTTCCGTTTGAGCCCCAAAAACCGGTCAGGTAATAGACGTTTTTAAGGTTGTTGATGATGATACCATCTAGTTCTTTTTCTTGCATTTTAGCTAGAAATGCTTGCACACGTTTATTCATGATGTAACTTTCCTTTCAAATAGTGTCCTGTGTAGCTGGCTTCGTTGGCTGCTACTTCTTCTGGAGTTCCTGTTTCGATGATGGTTCCACCACCGACACCGCCCTCCGGACCCAGGTCGATAATATGGTCTGCTGTCTTGATAACGTCTAGATTGTGCTCGATGACGAGGACTGTATTACCATCGTCGACAAAGCGAGCCAAGACCTTGAGCAAGCGAGCGATGTCCTCTGTATGAAGCCCTGTCGTTGGCTCATCCAGAATGTAGAAAGATTTTCCTGTCGAGCGTTTGTGGAGTTCGCTAGCCAACTTCATACGCTGGGCTTCTCCCCCAGAAAGGGTGGTAGCTGGCTGTCCCAAGGTCACATATCCTAGCCCCACATCCTTGATGGTCTGAAGTTTGCGCTGAATCTTGGGAATGTGTTGGAAGAATTCCACCGCATCGTTGACGGTCATGTCCAAGACCTGCGAGATATTTTTTTCCTTGTAATGGACTTCAAGGGTTTCACTATTGTAGCGGGTCCCGTGGCAGACCTCACAAGCCACGTAAACATCTGGCAAGAAGTGCATCTCGATCTTGATAATCCCGTCACCTGAGCAGGCTTCGCAACGACCACCCTTGACGTTGAAACTGAAACGGCCCTTCTTGTAGCCTCGAATCTTGGCCTCGTTTGTCTGAGCAAAGAGATCACGAATATCGTCAAAAACTCCCGTATAGGTAGCAGGGTTGGACCTCGGCGTCCGTCCGATTGGGCTCTGGTCAATATCAATCAAACGATCTACATGCTCAATTCCCGTAATAGTTTTAAATTTCCCAGGCTTGTCTGAATTACGGTTAAGCTTCTGGGCAATGGCTTTTTTGAGGATACTGTTGATTAAGGTCGATTTCCCTGAACCCGATACCCCTGTCACCGCAATGAATTTTCCTAGCGGGAAACGAGCAGTGATATTTTGCAAGTTGTTCTCACGCGCTCCCGTCACCTCGATAAAACGACCATTTCCAGCACGGCGCTCTGCCGGTACTGGAATGGCACGTTTACCTGACAAGTACTGGCCTGTGATGGACTTACTGTTGCGAGCCACTTGATTAGGCGTACCTGCGGCGACAATCTCCCCACCAAAAACACCGGCACCCGGACCAACGTCAATCAGATAATCCGCCTCTCGCATAGTATCTTCGTCATGTTCTACCACGATGAGAGTATTGCCCAAGTCACGCATCTTTTTCAGACTGGCAATCAAGCGGTCATTATCCCTCTGGTGAAGACCAATCGACGGCTCATCCAGGATATAAAGGACACCTGATAGGTTGGACCCAATCTGAGTCGCCAAGCGAATACGCTGACTCTCCCCACCTGAAAGGGTTCCTGCCGAACGTGACAGAGTCAAATAGTTGAGTCCCACGTTATTGAGGAAGGTCAAGCGATCCTTGATTTCCTTGAGAATAGGACGGGCAATGATGGCTTCATTTTCAGACAGAGTCAACTGGCTCACCAAAGCCAAGTGGTCTGCGATAGACAGGTCTGAGATTTCACCGATATGGGGTCCTTGCTCTCCACCCACACGAACAGACAGGGCCTGGTCGTTGAGACGGTAGCCGTGACAAGTTCCACAGGTCAGCTCATTCATGTAGAGGCGCATCTGGGTGCGCGTGTAGTCACTATTGGTTTCATGGTAACGACGCTTGATATTATTGACAACTCCCTCAAAAGGAATGTCGATATCGCGCACACCACCAAATTCATTCTCATAGTGGAAATGGAATTCCTTGCCATCTGAGCCGTAAAGAATCAAGTTTTTATCTTCTTCTGACAAGTCTTCAAAGGGCTTATCCATGTCCACTCCAAAGGCTGTCATGGCCTGCTCTAGCATGTTTGGATAGTAGTTGGATGAGATAGGATTCCAAGGAGCCAAAGCCCCCTCACGCAAAGTTTTGCTGGTATCAGGAACTACCAAATCAGTATCCACCTCCAGCTTGATGCCTAAACCATCACACTCGCTACAAGAGCCAAAAGGGGCATTAAAGGAGAAGAGACGAGGCTCTAACTCTGGAACAGTAAAGCCACAAACTGGGCAAGCATAATGCTCAGAGAAGAGCAACTCAGAATCGTCCATAGTGTCGATAATCACATAGCCTTCTGCGATACGAAGGGCAGCCTCAATGGAGTCAAAGAGACGACTACGGATACCCTCCTTGATAACAATACGGTCGACCACAACATCGATATTGTGTTGCTTGCTCTTAGACAGCTCTGGAACTTCGGTCACATCATAAACTTCCCCATCCACACGAACACGAACATAGCCGTCTTTCTGAACCTTTTCAATGACACTCTTATGTTGCCCTTTTTTCTTACGAATGACAGGAGCTAAAATTTGCAGACGTTGGCGTTCCGGCAATTCCAAAACCTTATCCACGATTTGCTCTACAGAAGAAGCCTTGATAGCCCCATGCCCGTTGATACAGTAAGGCGTCCCCACACGTGCGTAAAGAAGACGCAGATAATCATTAATTTCAGTCGTAGTTCCCACGGTCGAACGAGGGTTTTTGCTAGTTGTTTTCTGGTCGATGGAAATAGCTGGGCTGAGGCCATCAATGGCATCCACATCTGGTTTTTCCATATTGCCCAAGAACTGACGAGCATAGGCTGATAGACTCTCTACATAACGACGTTGACCCTCCGCATAGAGGGTATCAAAGGCCAAACTGGATTTCCCCGATCCTGACAAACCAGTCACAACAACCAGCTTGTCTCTTGGAATCTCCACATCGATATTTTTTAAGTTATGGGCACGCGCCCCATGAATCACAATTTTATCTTGCATCTTTGTTCTTTCTAGTCCATTATTGCTTTCCATTATACCAAAAAATGTGAAATTCTATTACCCAAAAAGCTGTTTTTATAGTATAATAGTACGGTGCAAAAAACCAAACACTGAATAGTAGGAAAGGACAGGGGATATGAAACAAGTTTTTCTCTCAACAACAACTGAATTTAAAGAGATCGACACGCTTGAACCGGGTACTTGGATCAACCTCGTCAATCCTACACAAAATGAATCGTTGGAAATCGCCAACGCCTTCGATATCGACATCACCGACCTCCGGGCACCACTTGATGCGGAAGAAATGTCCCGTATTACCATCGAAGATGAGTATACTTTGATCATCGTAGACGTTCCCATCACAGAGGAAAGAAACAACCGCACCTACTACGTAACGATTCCGCTGGGGATTATTATCACCGAGGAAACCATTATCACCACCTGCTTGGAACCTCTCCCCGTTCTCGATGTCTTTATCAACCGTAGACTGCGTAACTTTTACACCTTCATGCGTTCACGTTTTATCTTCCAGATTCTCTACCGCAACGCCGAACTTTACCTTACGGCCCTTCGTTCGATCGACCGTAAGAGCGAACAAATCGAAAGTCAACTTCACAAGTCTACTCGAAACGAAGAACTGATTGAGCTCATGGAATTGGAAAAGACAATCGTCTATTTCAAGGCCTCACTTAAGACAAATGAGCGCGTGATTAAGAAATTGACCAGCGCAACTAGCAATATCAAGAAATACCTAGAGGACCAAGACCTGCTCGAAGATACTCTGATTGAAACCCAACAAGCCATCGAGATGGCGGATATCTATGGAAACGTCCTTCACTCTATGACAGAGACCTTTGCCTCTATCATTTCCAACAACCAGAACAACATCATGAAGACCCTGGCTCTCGTGACCATCGTCATGTCTGTCCCAACCATGATCTTCTCAGCCTACGGGATGAACTTTAAAGATAATGAAATCCCTCTAAACGGCGAGCCACACGCCTTCTGGTTAATCGTCTTTATCGCCTTTGCTATGAGTGTTTCGCTCACTCTCTATCTCATCCATAAAAAATGGTTCTAAGAGGAATCCCTATGTCTCAGATTGATTTACAAAAACTAACCAAGAAAAACCAAGAGTTTATCCACATCGCTACCCAACAATTTCTCAAAGATGGCAAAACAGACGCTGAAATCAAGGCTGTCTTTGAGGAAGTTATTCCTAAAATCCTTGAAGAACAAGCCAAAGGGACGACTGCTCGTTCCCTCTATGGCGCTCCAACCCACTGGGCTCATAGCTTCACTGTCAAGGAGCAATACGAAAAAGAGCATCCAAAAGAAAATGACGATCCAAAACTCATGATTATGGACTCAGCTCTTTTTATCACCAGTCTCTTTGCATTGGTTAGCGCTCTGACTACCTTCTTCTCTACAGATCAGGCTATTGGCTATGGGTTGATTACCCTCTTGTTGGTTGGACTTGTAGGAGGACTTGCCTTCTACTTGATGTACTACTTTGTCTACCAGTATTATGGACCAGACACAGACCGTAGCCAACGTCCTCCATTCTGGAAGTCAATCCTCGTCATTCTGGCCTCTATGGTCCTTTGGTTGGTTGTCTTCTTTGCAACAAGCTTCCTACCAGCCAACCTCAATCCAGTCCTTGCTCCATTGCCTTTGGCTATCCTGGGAGCTGCCCTTCTCGCTCTTCGCTTCTATCTCAAGAAACGTTTCAACATCCGAAGTGCAAGCGCGGGCCCATCACGTTATTAAGAAAAGTGAAAAGCTATGGCATATAGTCAATCCTTAGCTCAGCAGACTCGAAAAATTCTAGCACTTAAACTTCCTCCCCAAATTTTCGAAGAAGAGTTAGAAGAAAAGAAACTGTTTGGTGGCCTGGCCTTTATGATTCGTGGAAAAATGGTCCTTACAGTCAGTTCCAGAAAAGACGAGTTAGTTATGGTGAGAATTGGCAAAGAAATGGAAAAGCAAGTTCTACCCCGAATAGGAGCTCGTACTACATTGATGAGAGGGCGACCTTATCATGGCTATATAGACCTAGATATTGAAGGTCAAAAAGAACTGCCTTACTGGATTGATTTAGCCCTCTCCTATAATCAAGAGTTGACCAAGTAACTCATATCTAGTGAGATTAGAAAAACGAAAAGCAACTGCACAGGCGGTTGCTTTTTNACTTGCTTTCTTGAGATTCAATAGCACTTCTGAGTCTCATTATCGTAGTTTTCTCTCACCATTTGTGATAAAATAGGCTCAATCTATTTCTAGGAGGATGAGATATGATTTCTACTATTGGTATTGTTAGTTTGTCTAGTGGTGTTATCGGAGAGGATTTTGTCAAACACGAAGTCGATTTGGGTGTCCAACGTCTCAAGGATCTGGGACTCAATCCTATCTTTATGCCCCATTCGCAAAAAGGATTAGACTTTATTAAGGACCATCCTGAGGCGCGTGCAGAGGATTTGATGCAGGCCTTTTCGGACGATAGCATCGACATGATTCTCTGTGCCATTGGTGGAAACGACACCTATCGCTTGCTACCTTATCTTTTTGAAAATGACCAGCTCAAAAAGGTTATCAAACAAAAGATTTTTCTTGGCTTCTCGGATACCACTATGAACCACCTTATGTTGCACAAACTAGGGGTCAAGACTTTTTATGGGCAATCCTTTCTGGCAGACATTTGTGAGTTGGACAAGGAGATGTTATCTTATAGCCTTCACTACTTTAAAGAACTAATCGAGACTGGGAGAATCTCAGAAATCCGCCCTAGCGACCTTTGGTATGAGGAACGAACTGATTTTAGTCCCAAGGCCCTGGGAACAGCTCGTATCAGTCATGTAAATACAGGCTTTGATTTGTTACAAGGAAATCCCCAGTTTGAGGGAGAAATTCTCGGAGGTTGCCTTGAGTCTCTCTACGATATCTTTGACAATTCTCGATACGCAGACAGCACAGTTCTCTGCCAAAAATACAAACTTTTTCCTGACTTATCCGACTGGGAAGGAAAGATTCTTTTGTTAGAAACAAGCGAAGAGAAGCCTGAGCCGGAAAACTTCAAAAAAATGTTGCAGGCTTTAAAAGAAACGGGGATATTTGAGGTCATCAGTGGACTATTGGTCGGAAAACCTATGGATGAAGCCTTCTATGACGACTACAAGGAAGCACTATTGGATATCATTGACAGCAATATCCCGATTGTCTATAATCTGAATGTCGGTCACGCCACACCAAGAGCCATTGTACCCTTTGGCGTTCACGCCTATGTAGATGCACAGGAGCAAGTCATTCGCTTTGACTATAATAAAAAATAAACAATTTCTCCATTTTTGTGCTTTGGTATTGATTTTCGTTACAATTTGTGTCTGAATTTATTGCATTTTGCTTATTTCTATGATATCTTTTTAGAGGAGGTGTATATGACTAAACAAAAAATAAATCAAATTGTCGGTTCAATTGGAGCCTTTATCGGGATTATTGTATTTATCGCCTACATCCCACAAATTTTTGCCAATTTACAAGGCAACAAAGCTCAACCATTCCAGCCTTTATCCGCAGCAGTGTCTTGTTTAATTTGGGTTATTTACGGATGGACAAAAGAGCCTAAGAAGGATTGGATACTAATTATTCCAAACTCAGCTGGCGTTGTCTTAGGTGGACTGACATTTCTTACTGCACTATAAAAATTACTAGCATATAATGAAAAAGCTGAGAGGAATTTCTCAGCTTTTTCTATATTCTCAGATAGTTAGACGCTTGGACTCACTAACTTCCGCTTTTCCACTCACAATCATTCTCATGATCATCTATCAGGCCTGCCGCCTGTAGAAAAGACAAAACTGCGACTGGACCTGTAAACTTGAATCCTTGTTTTTTGAGATCTTGAGACAACTTTTCAGACAAGGCTGTTTTAGCAGGTGCTAGGTGATAGTCAGGAACATCATTCACAATCGTTTTTCCCTCAACAAAGGACCAGAGATAAGCGTCAAAAGAGCCAAAGGTTTTCTGAATTTGTAAAAATGCTTGGGCGTTGGCACGCGTCGCAAAAAGCTTGGCTCGATTTCGAATGATGGCTGGATTCTCTAACAAGGCTTCCAACTCCCCATCTGTCATTTCTGCGACCGCTTGAATTTGATAGCCATGAAATGCTTCTCGGAATCCTTGGCGTTTGTTTAGTACCGTTTCCCAAGATAGACCCGACTGGTAAGTTTCCAAACAAAGCAACTCAAAAAGAGCACGGTCATCATGAAGGGGTTGACCCCACTCTTCATCATGATAGGCCACATATAATGGGTTGTTCATTTTAACCCAACCACAGCGTTTTGTCATACTCTTCTCCTATTTGACCAACATCTTAAGGGCCGACTTGATATAGTTCTCAGCTGTATCTGTCGTTCCTTCAAAGAATTTCTTGATTTTCTTAAGCTCGGTTGCCTTGTAGCCTAGTGCCAACATGGCTTCCATAGCTTCTTCCAGTTCTTGGTTTTCAACGCTGGTTTGCACTGCCACCTTGGAAGGAAGGTCATTGCTAGCCACAACTACCTTACCTTCCAAGTCCAGCACCATCTGCTGGGCTGTCTTCTTGCCAATTTTAGGGAACTTAGTCAAGTAGGTAATGTTCTTAGTCTCGATCGCCTGAACCAAGCCAGCATTGTCATCGGCAGCGATAATAGCAAGAGCTGACACCGGACCAATCCCAGAAACCGAAATCAGACTAAGAAAGAGTTTCTTCTCATCTTCTGATCGAAAACCATAGAGCAGATGGGCATCCTCGCGGACAACTTGGTGCACATAAATTTGGGTCTCTTGA
The DNA here is from genome assembly GCF_003942695.1 of Streptococcus mitis. Lineage (GTDB taxonomy): Bacteria > Bacillota > Bacilli > Lactobacillales > Streptococcaceae > Streptococcus > Streptococcus mitis_BD. The sequence goes on along the minus strand of NZ_RJNU01000002.1, from coordinate 155,944 downwards.
TTGACCTGACCTGAGTAAGCATAGGGATTGGCTACATGCAAGATATAACCGATACCATTCGCCTCTAGGACAATGTATTTAGCAGTGATTTTGGTAATGATTCCTTTTAAATATTCGTACATAATTTTTCTCCATTATTTTGCCTATCTAGTATACCATATTTCCCCAAGACAGATGGCAACAAAAGGTGCAACCTCTGGTTGACAAATAGTACAGGAGATTGTATTCTCATTATAAGTAAAAATTGTTAGGATAGAAGTAGAAAAAGGAGGATAGAATGATGAAACTCGCAGAAAAACTATTTGAACTCAGAAAGAAAAAAGGTTGGTCCCAGGAAAAGCTAGCAGAACAAATCAATGTTTCTCGGCAAAGCATCTCAAAATGGGAGTCTGGTCAAGTTCTTCCAGAAATCGAAAAAATCATTGAATTAAGCAAGATTTTCCAAGTGACAACTGACTATCTACTATTAGATGAAAACTCTGAAAAAGATTCCATAGAAGTGATCTTGGAGGAAGATAAGGACAAATACTATAAAGAGGCTAAATCCTATGGTCTCTGGCAAGTGATTTATATTTTCGTCTTGGCTCTGGCTATCTATCTCTTTTTAGCTGGTTCTAGTTTTCCAGCCGAGTTCACCGCCTGGATTTGGCTGACCTTCGTTCTTTTGATTGCTTCAGCGATTGCTATCAGCAAGGCTCTCAAAACCAAACAACGTTATCTTGATAAGGTAATTGGTCCTGAGAATCCTTCCGACAAAGATGACTCTAGAAAACCTTGAATCACCTAATTCCGTTTTCGCAATATTTTTTAGAACTGGTCTTGTCAATCAAGTGTAAACTTCGTGTCAAGTTGCCCATACCCAATCAAGTTCCCACTTTAGAAAAACTAAAAAGCCTTGGTCAAAAGGAACAAAGGCTTTTTGTGTTCTTAATATTTCCCCAACTCACGAAGACTGGTGTGATTTTCCTGAATACGTCGAAACATTTTTTCCATATCTGACTTGGTAAAATGCACCAAAACCGGACGTCCGTGGGGACAGTTATATGGATTGTCACATTGAGAAAGCTGATAGAGGAGTTGTCTGGCTGAGTGGTCATCGATACGATGGTTGGCCTTGATAGATCGCTTGCAGGACATCATGATAGCCAGCTCTGCTCGGTATTTCTTGATAGAAACTTCCTTGGTCAGGAGCAGCATGTCACACATTTCATAGATCCCAGACTCGATTTCCTCCTCTGCCATCCAAATAGGATGTTCACGCAGGATGAATTGATTTTCTCCGTACTCTGCTAGAAAGACGCCCACTTCCTCTAAAAGTGCCATTCGTTCCTTGAGACGAAGCGCATCATCCGCAGGAAATTCAAAGATGTAGGGCACTAGGAGTTGCTGTTGACTCTGGTCAACATTGCCGATGCTTTCACGATATTCCTCGTACTTGACCCGTTCCTGCGCCGCGTGCTGGTCTATAATATAGAGCCCATCTCGCCCTTGGGCAAAAAGATAGGTCCCGTGCATTTGCCCGAAAAACTCCAACTCTGGGAAGCTGGATGATTCTTCTCTCTCCAGCTTGTCATAAGCCTTATCGAGGCTAGCAAGATCTAACTCTGGATGGTCTAGTTGGTCGTAGTTAACAGGCTTTCTCTCTGCAAAATGTAATTTTGCGGGCTTGGTCAATTGATCCAAGGTTTCCTTGGCGAACAGGGTTAGGTCTTTCCCTTCCTCAGTTAATTCAACCTGATGATCAGCCACCTCAACTTGACTGGGGCTGGTTTCCTCCGTTTTTTCATAGTAAAGCGTATTTTCTTTGAGTGGGAGAATAGTTTGCTCCGCCTTTTCACGATTACGCACGGTCGACTTGGCAAGATTTTCTAAAGCATCAGGAATCAAGGCTTGTTCCTTGAGACTATTTGAAATAGCTTCTGAAACCAGCGCCATTAGTTCTCTTTCCTTAGAAATCCGAACCTCTTGCTTGGTTGGATGCACATTGACATCTGCTAGGTAAGGATCGATATGGATGTGAATGACAGCCAGTGGAAAACGTCCCACCATGAGCTTGCTTCCATAACCGTCTAAAATAGCACGATTGAGCAAGAAATTCTTGATATATCTGCCATTGATGAAGAGGCTAATATAGTTGCGGTTGGCTCGGGTCAACTCAGGCAATGACACAAAACCTGAAATTTCAAAGTCTAGATCCGAATTCTCAATTTCAATCATCTTCTTGGCACTCGCCAAACCGTAAATCCCTGCGATGGCTTGACGCAGTTGACCAGTCCCTGCTGTCCGCGTCATTTCTTTGCCATCACTAATCAAGCTAAAAGAAATCTCAGGATGAGCCAACCCCAGACGATTGACAATATCAATGATATGAGACAACTCTGCTTGCTGGCTCTTCATATACTTGAGACGGGCAGGCGTGTTGAAAAAGAGGTCCTCCACACAAACCTTGGTTCCTACAGGACTAGTCGCTGGAATGATTTCCTCAACCTCTCCCCCACGCGCAACGAGCTTGGTCCCATGACTCGCACCATCCACCGCCGTCAACAGAGTCAGAACACTGACAGAAGCGATAGAGGGCAGGGCTTCTCCACGAAAACCAAGCGTCCGAATCCGAAAGAGGTCTGCTTGATTTTTTATCTTACTGGTCGCATGGCGACGGAGGGCCAACTCCACCTCATCATGGGCAATTCCATGACCATTATCGGTGATTTGGATTTTCTTGAGACCAGCTTCCTCAATCTCAATGATAATCTGGCTAGAACCCGCATCAATGGCATTTTCTACCAACTCTTTGACCACACTGGCAGGACGTTCAATGACCTCTCCTGCCGCGATCTGGTTTGCCAACACTTCTGGCAATTCAATAATATGAGACATCTTTCAGCCCCTTTCCGTATCTATTTTCCTAGAAATTGATTAGTGCTATTATACCATATTTCAGATGTTACCAGAAAAAGCAAATACCACATAGACTCCAAATCTCTCCACATAGGCAAAAGCTCTTGCCATGGGTCGTAAAATAGTGTTTAATAAAGGTGTACAAGAAGTGATCACAACCTTGTATAACTGAAAAGGAGGGAAATTTATGAAAGTAGAACTACAGATTAAGGAGACGTACAAGGAAGAAAAGCTGATTGTCCAAACTCCTCAGCCGACCGAAAAAGTCCAGAAAGTCATCGAGTTCGCTGAAAATCTTGACCAAAAAGAAACAATCAAAGGAAAGATTGAAGATCAGGTCTATCTAATTAAAATTAGTAAGATTCAACGCTTCTATATAGAGAATCGAAAGGTTCTAGCAGAAACTGCATCTCATACCTACACTATTGATTTGCGTCTCTATCAGGTTCTTGAAATGCTGCCGACAACTTTTATCCAAATTTCCCAATCTGAAATCGTCAATATCAACTCCATCTCTCATCTCAAGCTCACGCCCAACGGTCTGGTTGAAATTTTCTTAAAAAACGAAAGCTTCACCTACTCTTCACGCCGTTACCTAAAAACCATCAAGGAGAAATTAGAACTATGAAAAAACAAGTATTTCACGATGCAGCCACTGGTGTTCTTATCGGCCTCGTCCTCTCTATCATCTTTTCACTCATTTATGCCCCAAATACCTATGCGCCACTGAGTCCCGAGTCTCTCATCGGCCAAGCGATGGCTCAACATCAGGTTCACGGCGCCCTAGTTTTGCTCTACTGCACACTTATCTGGTCAGCTATCGGCGTTCTCTTTAGCTTTGGCAAGCGATTATTCAGCCGTGACTGGAGCTTGCTCCGTGCCACACTTTCCCATTTCTTCCTCATGCTGGCTGGCTTTGTCCCACTAGCAACTCTGGCTGGTTGGTTTCCCTTCCACTGTATCTTCTATCTCCAGCTTATTCTGGAGTTTGCGATTGTCTACCTCATCATCTGGACTATTCTCTATAAAAGAGAAGCAAAAAAAGTAGACCACATCAATCAACTCTTGGCTCATAAAAAGTAATAGAGAAAAATCCCACTCACAAATGCATGAGTGGGACTCTTTTTATAATTTTTGTTTGAACTCGACTAAGACATTCATAGCCTGCATAGGTGTCATGTTGTAAACATCCAGTTTAGCTAATTCTGCTAGAATAGGATGTTCTTCAGGCGCGTCAAAGAGTGACATCTGTTCTGTGACAGCACTTGTTTGTCTCATGGGAGCTGGACTTTCTGTTCCTTGATTCTCCAGTTGCGTCAAAATCTTATCCGCCCTTGCTAACAGTTTTGCTGGTAAACCAGCAATCTTGGCAACGTGGATACCGTAAGATTTGTCAGCAGGCCCTGGTTCAATCTTGTGAAGGAAGGTGACCTGTCCATCCTGCTCCAAGGTTGCCACGTGGACATTGACCAAGTGTTCCAAACTGGACTCCAGACTAGTCAACTCATGATAGTGGGTCGCAAAGAGGGTTTTGGCTCCGATATGTTCATGAATGTATTCGATGATGGACTGGGCAAGAGCCATCCCGTCATAAGTTGCAGTTCCCCGTCCCAATTCATCAAAGAGAATCAGTGAGTCCTTGGTCGCATGCGAAATGGCATTATTGGCCTCCATCATCTCCACCATAAAGGTTGATTGACCTGAAACCAAGTCATCTGCTGCTCCGATACGGGTAAAGATGGCATCAAAAATAGGCAAATGAGCGCTCTCAGCTGGTACATAAGAACCTAGCTGGGCCATAACCGCAGTCATGGCTAGCTGGCGCATATAGGTAGACTTCCCACTCATGTTTGGCCCTGTAATCAATTGAATGCTGGTATCTTCTGCCATCTGAATCGTATTAGGAATATAGGTCTGAGCTCCCATAACCTTTTCGACGACAGCATGGCGCCCTTTCTGGATATCAATTTGTGAATCGTCGCCAAACTCAGGTCGGATCAGATGCTGAGTTTCAGCCACAACTGCGAGACTTTGCAAGACATCAACCGTTGCAATTCCTTGGGCTAGAGCCTGCAAACGCTGTATATACTTGCTGACTTCCTCACGGATGCGCATAAAGATTTCATACTCTAGGTTGGCTGACTTCTCACGCGCCTCCAACATATCCCCCTCGATACGGGCTAATTCCTCAGTACCAAAGCGTTCTGAGTTTTTCAGCGTCGCCTTTCGGAAAAAGTGGACCGGCACATTCCCCAGTTGCGAATTGGTCACATGGAAATAGTAGCCATCCTTTTTATTGTAGTCAATCTTAAGCGTGCTGATGCCAGAGCTTTCTCTCTCCTTAGCCTCAATCTCAGCAATCCAGCCAGTCCCTTCTCTGAGCACACGACGGTACTTGTCTAAGGTCTCATCAAATCCCGTACGGATAATGCCACCTTCCGTAATCACGTGAGGAGCTTCAGGAGCAATCGCTGCGCTAATCAAATTCTCCAACTCAGGGATTCCATCCAATTGTTCGATAAGATAGGCCAGAGCAGGTTGCTCCATTGTCTCTAAAATCGCTCGAATCCGTGGCACACTGGATAAGGTAGTCGCCAACTGCAAGAGATCCTTGGGATTGGTCTTGCCAAAAGAAACCCGACTAGCCAAACGTTCGATGTCATAAACGCCTTTGAGACTGTCTGTCAAATCACTGCGCTCAAAGAAGTGGTCAAGAAAGACCTGCACCACCTCTTGACGTTGGATGATTCGCTCCTTATCAATCAAGGGACGATGAATCCAAGAGCGCAAAAGGCGCATGCCCATAGCTGTTTTGGTTTCATCCAAAAGCCAGAAAAGACTGCCCTGTTTCTTGCCTGAACGGGCATTCTCAACCAAATCCAGACTAGCCTTTGTCGCATAGTCCATCTGTAAGAAATCTTTGATTTCATAGCGGATAACTGGTTTGAGATGGTTCAATTCCCGCATCTGGGTCCGATGAATATACTGGAGCAGCTTACTAGCTGCCGCTTGCTCCACAGCTGCCAGTCGTGGATCCAGTAAATGGACGTCCTCAAAGCCTTCTTTCTCATAGGAAAGTACCAGATTCATCTGACGGCTGAGGATTTGTTCTTCTTCCTCAGACAAATCATAACCCAGCACCACTTCACGAGCCTTGAGGTTACGGATTTCCCCACAAACCAGCGTGAAATCCAATAAACCTGTCACATAAAAGTCACCGGTCACCAGATCCATATAGGCCAGACCAAACTGATTGCCATCACGATCTATGGCAACCAAGAAATTATTCTGACTATCCGGCTTACTGCTATCAACGACCGTTCCAGGTGTGATGACCTGGACCACCTCTCGCTTGACAACACCAACCGCTTGTTTGGGATCTTCCATCTGTTCGGCTATAGCAACTTTATAACCCTGTTCAATCAAAACATCAATATATTGCTGGGCAGAATGATAGGGGACACCCGCCATGGGTATCGGATTTTCTGCATTTTTATTACGACTGGTCAGTGAAATCTCTAAAATCTGCGCCGCATTGACCGCATCTTCGTAAAACAGCTCATAAAAATCACCCATCCGAAAGAGCAAAAAAGCATCTGGATATTGCTTTTTAATATCCACATACTGCTGCATACCAGGTGATAGTTTTTCTGTCGTCATATTGGCTCTCTCCTTGTCAAAAATAAGGCTTGGGAACAAGTCCCAAAACCCTATTCATCCTTCATCAAATCTAGCAAACGCTCTTCCATGAGCTTGGCAACATGCTGGTCTCGACAAATAACCAGTAAGGTATTGGCTCCCGCAACTGTTCCTAAAATCGCCTCGTCCTTATTTTCATCAACAATATTTGCTAAGACAGCCGCTTCTCCCAGCTTGGTATGAAGTACCAAAGTAAACTCTGCTCTCGCAACCCCTTCTAGATGATGCGACAAAAATTCTACCAAATCAATCTTTTCTGTTTCATTCGCTAGCACATAATATACCATACCATTTTTCTTAACCTTGATTAAGCCGATCTCGCGCAGGTCGCGAGACAAGGTCGTTTGCGTCACAAAGACATTCCGAACTTCTAGGCGATCTTGGATATCCTTTTGTGTAGCTAGTTTTTCCTCAGTGATCATCTTTTTAATCAACTGGTGTCGTTCTTTTTTTCTCATATCAACCTCTTACATGAATATTTATAACCGATTACGGGTTTATTTTTAGATATAATTATACCAAAAAAACTGAATAATTCAAAAAAATCTTTCTTCTTTCACTAAATTTATGATAAAATAGAATAAAAGTCCAAAAGGAGCCTACTTATGAGCACAAAAAAACTGATTGCTAGTGAATTGGCTAGCGTCATCGATAGCCTAGATCAAGAGGCTATTTTAAATTTACTAGAACAACCAAAAAACTCTGACATGGGAGATATCGCTTTTCCTGCTTTCTCACTTGCAAAAGTCGAACGCAAAGCCCCTCAAATGATTGCTGCTGAAATCGCTGAAAAAATCAACAGCCAAGCCTTTGAAAAAGTTGTTGCAACTGGTCCTTACGTCAACTTCTTCCTTGATAAAGCTGCCATTTCTGAAGCAGTTATCAAAGAGATCATCGAAAAAGGATCTGACTACGCTCAACAAACGGAAGGCAAAGAGCAAAATATCACGATTGACCTATCAAGTCCAAACATCGCAAAACCTTTCTCAGTAGGTCACTTACGTTCAACTGTTATCGGAGATGCTCTTTCTAATATCTTTAAGAAAATGGGCTACAACACTATTAAAATCAACCACCTTGGAGACTGGGGTAAACAGTTTGGTCTTCTCATGGTTGCTTATAAAAAATGGGGAAGTAAGGAAGCCGTAGAAGCTAATCCAATTGACGAATTGTTGAAATTGTACGTTCGCATCAATGCTGAAATCGAAAATAATCCAGCTCTTGATGATGAAGGACGTCTCTGGTTTAAAAAATTGGAAGATGGCGATCCAGAAGCAACTCAACTTTGGCAATGGTTCCGTGATGAAAGTTTGGTTGAGTTCAACCGTATCTACAAACTGTTGAACGTTGAATTTGACAGCTTAAACGGGGAAGCCTTCTATAATGACAAGATGGACGAAGCCGTGCAAATCCTTGAAGAAAAAGGTTTGCTAGAAGAATCACGCGGCGCTAGCATTGTCAACCTCGATGATGTTGAACTTCCACCCGCTATGATTAAGAAATCTGACGGTGCAACCCTCTACATCACACGTGACATTGCAACAGCTATCTACCGTGCACGTACTTACAACTTTGTTAAAAATGTCTACGCAGTTGGTCAAGAGCAGTCTAACCACTTTAAACAGTTAAAAGCCGTCTTGAAAAAAATGGGATTTGACTGGAGCGATGATATGATTCACGTAGACTTCGGTTTGGTAACCAAGAATCGTCAAAAGCTCTCTACTCGTAAAGGAAATATCATCCTGCTCGAACCTACCCTTCAGGAAGCTATCAGCCGTGCCAAAGCACAAATCGAAGCGAAAAATCCTGACCTCGAAAACAAGGAACAGGTTGCCCAAGCTGTCGGAGTGGGAGCTGTTAAATTCTACGACCTCAAAACGGACCGCCGAAATGGTTACGACTTTGACCTCGAAGCTATGGTTTCCTTTGAAGGAGAAACTGGTCCATACATCCAATACGCTTACGCTCGTATTCAGTCTCTACTTAGAAAAGCAGACTTCCAACCAAATGCTCAAGCAAATTACAGTCTAAGTGATGCTGAAAGCTGGGAAATTATCAAACTTCTCCAAGACTTTGCCCGTGTCATCAAACGCGCATCTGTTAACTATGATCCATCGCTCATTGCCAAGTATGCAATCAGCTTGGCTCAAGCCTTCAATAAATACTATGCCCACACTCGTATCTTGGATGAAAGTCCAGAGCGCGACAGTCGCCTAGCCCTCAGCTACGCAACAGCTGTTGTTCTCAAAGAAGCCCTTCGTTTGCTCGGAGTAGAAGCACCAGAGAAGATGTGATTCAGTACTAACAATTGGAACTAAAGTTCCTAATTGTTAGACGCTAGCCGCTTATATGCGAACTAGCTAACTGCTTCACTAGTCATGACCCCTAAATATAATCGATTTAGAGGCCATGACGTCGTAACTATGTTGATTTGGCTAGGCGCTTCACTAGTTCTGGGACATAAATATTATCGATTTATGTCCCAGAACGTCGTAACCAGTACGAATTGCCTAAACGCTTTACTAATTCACCAAACCAAATAAAATCGATTTGATTTGGTTCATGTCGCAATCTTTAAATCACTTAGTTGAAAAGCGAAAATTTCTTTCGCTTTTCTTATGTCATCAACTTTTTTATCAAACCAGGAGAAATTTTATGAGCCAGTATGCTTATATCTTAGTTCTTATCAGTCTTGTCGTTCTTTTTCTCATCAATAAGTACGAAAAAGAAAAACTTCAACAACTCCTTCAGGAACAGCTTCTGAGGGACGAAGCTTTCAAAACAGACATACGCGAAAGGATCCAAACAACGGAAAATATCAATGATGTGATTGACTACATCAATAAAGGTTACCGTTTGGGACTCCTGCTTTCTAAGGAAATCACTGAGCAACTGAAATAAGGGAATCCGAGAAGCTTTTTTCTCGGATTTTTTACTCCCATCAATACCATTTCTTTGTGATAATCATATCTTTCATATGATTTTTCTGAAATTTTCTAAATTTTTCAAAAATTCTCTTGCATTTTTCATAAGTTTCTTGTAGAATAGTAGCTATCTATTCAGATTATTCTGAAAATTCAAAAACAGGAGGTTTTTATGTCACAAGTTACTTCATCACACCAGTCTACCTGGACAAGCAAGCTAAAAGCAATGGGACCAGGAATCCTAATGGCTTCTGCTGCTGTTGGAGGTTCTCATATCGTATCCTCTACTCAAGCTGGTGGTTCTTATGGGTGGTCACTACTCCTCTTGGTTATCTTGGCCAATGTTTTTAAATATCCATTTTTCCGTTTTGGTGCCGAATATACTGCCGACACTGGTAAAACCTTGGTGGAAGGTTATGCCGAAAAAGGAAAACTCTATCTCTGGATTTTCTTTATTCTCAACGTCTTCTCTGCCATGGTTAATACAGCTGGAGTCGCTATCCTTTGCTCAGCTATCATCGCTAGCGCTTTTCCAATGATTGGTCTTAGCATCACTCAATGGTCCCTTATCCTTGTTGCAGTCATTTGGGCCATGCTACTCTTTGGTGGCTACAAACTATTGGATGGTATGGCAAAATGGATCATGTCTGCTTTGACCATTGCAACTGTTCTTGCAGTTATCATTGCAGCAATTAAGCATCCAGAATATAGCTCTGATTTTGTCGAAAAGACACCTTGGCAAATGGCGGCACTCCCTTTTATCGTTTCCCTCTTAGGATGGATGCCTGCCCCTATTGAAATCTCAGCTATCAACTCACTCTGGTCAGCCGAAAAGAAAAAAACCGTTAACTTTAATACAGAGGACGCCCTTTTCGACTTTAACGTTGGCTACATTGGAACGGCTATCCTCGCTGTATTCTTTGTGGCACTCGGAGCACTCATTCAGTATCCTACAGGTCAAGCAGTTGAAGCTGCATCTGCCAAATACATCTCGCAATTTGTGGGCATGTACGCCTCTGTCCTTGGCGAATGGTCTCGATATTTGATTACCTTCATCGCTTTCCTCTGTATCTTTGGGACAGTAATTACTGTCATCGATGGCTATTCACGTGTCAACCAGGCCTCCCTTCAACTCTTAGCAAATCAAAAAGAGGATAATCGTAAATCTTTGAACATCTGGATGACCATCACAGCTATCATTGGTATCGTCATCATCAAGTTCTTTGCCGGTCAAGTTTCAACCATGCTCCGCTTTGCCATGATTGGATCTTTTCTTACAACACCATTCTTCGCTCTTTTGAACTATGTGTTGGTGACAGGTGAAAATAAAAATCTTCCTTCTTGGTTGAAACTCCTCGCCATTGCAGGATTAATTTTCCTCTTTGGATTTGCCATCTTCTTTATCTATGCACTTGCCATCGGAAAAGCAGGTTAGTTCACAAAGTAGCACCCTCGTCTGGGTGCTTTTTTCTGCATTCAAAAGGCAGTTGAGAAAATCCAACTGCCTACTTGAACGATTCTAACTTTCTGAACCCAATCCATATAAGTCCGCGATAATCGCTGCGACCTTTTTAATATCTCCCAGCATTCCTCTCATTTCAAAGTCAGCCAATACAGGGAAACCAAAGCGCTGGCTGTACTGCTTGGCAGTCAGACAGTACTGGTTATTAAAATTGCGATTACCAGAGCCCACTACACCAAAACACTTACTGGCATTGTCTCCATAGGCGATAAAATCACCCACTGGAGTCGTTAAAATCTCAACATCGCCGTTATCGACACCATTTCCACCTTCTAGATAGGTTGGTAAAAAGGCGACATAAGGATGGTCCATCTCAAAGAAATCTTTCCCTTCCTTGACCAGATCCTTGATATGAATCTTTTGTACCTCAATCCCTTCGTACTGGGACAAGAGATAGTCCTTGAGTCGGGTTACAAAACTCTCTGTATTCCCACTCAAACTGATATACACTAAGGATATTTTTTTCATTTTGACCTCGATTTTTATGTTTACGATATAAAAAGAACTAACAAGATTGTAACTTGATAGTTCCCTTTTGTCAATACTTAGGCAGCTTCTTCTGCTTCAACTTCCTCAGCCAAATCTTTTTGTTGACGCCACATCTTGTAAAAGACAATGGCAAGGAAGAGGACATTGATAACAACAAATAAAATCGTTGTTCCCTTTCCAAGGACTTCTGTTCCTAGTCGCAAAGTTTCATCACGGATGGCTTGTACAGCATCTTGCATACCCATATAAGTATAAATCGAACCAACAATGGCAAGCAAAACATAAGCAATGTAAGCATAATTTGCATATTGCAAATGATTACGAACCAAGAGCACAATACCTGCGACTACTAAAATCGCAGATAAAATAATCAAAACGATGTTAACAGTCGAATGCGATAATTCAGCTGTCTTATGTAGATAATTAATCGTATCCTCCAGCTGCTGAGCGCTAATGCCTTGTACTTGTGCTTGACTGGCACCTAGTGCTTCTTTACTAGGTACTGGACTTAGTATTCCAAACAAAGACATAGCTGAAATCAATGCTGATAGGACTAATAAAACCCAAAGATAAATAGGTTTCTTTTTCATAATTTTTCCTCCTTAAGGTATTTTGGACATTATAGCATTTTTTGCACGTAAATACAAGTTTTACAGGGAACTTTCGACTTGTTTGCGGTAAGCTTTTGGTGATTTTCCGCACAATTTACGGAAAACCTTGTAGAAATATCCAACATTGCTGTAACCAACAGCATAGCAAACATCTTCAATACTATCATTGGTTGAAAGCAAGAGCTGTTGCGCTGCCTTAATCCGCTGTTTGTTGAGCAATTCTGCGAAGGTTGAGTTGGTTTCTCGCTTGATTAACTGACCGAGGTAGACAGGATTGATAAAGAGATCCTTGCTGATGTCCTTAAGTGATAACTCTTTCTGATAATCACGCCCGATGACTTCAAGAACACTCACCACATTTTCATTCATGCGGTACTGGCCAAAAAACTTAGTCAAGGTTTCTTTGATGTAGGCAACCAATTCTTCAAAGGAGTTAATAGCATGGATGGCTTTGACAATCTCGGTCATATCATCCGCTTTTAGATGCTCAAACAAGTGGAAGACATCCATGACAAACTGAGTAAAGAGTTGTTTGGTGATGGCCACGCGCGGTGTGTTCTCTAAGACAACCTTCTCCAGTAGGGTTAATTCTTCAATGATTTGATTGATATTTCCTTGGATAATCACGCGATAAATCGGTTCATAATAAGCAAATAAACTCTCGGATTTTTCTAGATTAACTGAACCGTAGAAGAGGGCTTTTTCAGCGTTGATCTTCCATTTTTCAAAGGCTTGTTGGTAGGGTGCTCCAAAAGGCGTTACTACGATTCCATCTAGTGGTTGATCAGAGATAAAAATCTGCCAGTCTTGACCTAAAACATAGTAAGGAATAGTGAAAGATCCTTGTTTTTCCTTTGAAAGGCCTATCCACCAGCTGTCTTTACCCGCTAAGAAGTTGGTAAATCCCTCTTCATCCAATTCTTGGCTGAGAGTTTGGCTTTGCTCCACCTTTTCCTGAAGCTGTCTCGCAATTTTTTCTAATAGATGACTCAACTCCACCTTATCCACTGGCTTCACCAAATAATCCACGACACTAAGGTTCATTGCTTTCTTGACATAGTCAAACTCCTGATAGCCAGACAGCAAGATATAATAGGCATCTGGAAGCAGCTCCTTCATCTCCTTGATCATCTCCAGTCCTGTCTTATCTGGCATATTGACATCGGAAATGATCACATCTACTGGATTTTCCTTGACGTAGTCCAATGCATCATCTGCGTGATTAGCTGTTGCAACGACTTGCATATCCCATTTTTCAAAGGGGATTAATCGCTTGAGCCCCTCTGTCACCATATACTCGTCGTCTACTAATAAAACTTTATACATTTCCCTTCCTTTCTATTCATTTTGAATAGTAATACGGTAACGAACACCTTCTTGCTCAGCTGACTCTACACTGATTTGGTAGCGATCCCCAAAATAGAGGACAAAGCGTTCGTGTACATTGACTATTCCAATTGACTGCTGCTCACCGCTGTAGCTTGCTTCGTGCTCAAAACTTCTCTGAGTTAGTTTTTCTTGCAAGCTTGCTAGTTTCTCAGCAGTCATCCCGCGACCATTGTCTACCACTAGGATTTCAACAAAACCCTCACCCTTCAAGACCTTGATACTGATCACATTGTCTGTTCGGCGGTGGTCAATACCGTGAGCAAAGTAGTTTTCTACCAATGGTTGGAGCGTAAACTTGGGAATCCTCATATTTTCTAATTCGGGTGCAATCTTAAAACCATAGGCAACTGACTTTGGATAACGCACCATACAGAGATAGCTGTATTTGCGACAAAATTCTAATTCTTGCTTCAGCGTCGTTTCCCGCTCGTCGGAGATATTATTGCGTAGTAAACTGCTAAATTCATAGATAATATCCGCCAGTTCATCTTGGCTTTCCATGACGGCATACATGCGCAGAAACTCTAAGGTATTGTACATAAAGTGAGGATTGATTTGAGCTTGTAAGGCCCGCATATTGGCATCTTTCTGACTGAGCTCCAGCTGATAGATATCATGGATATTTTTTTCCAGTCGATCCAACATATCATTGGTTGTTTCTGCAATGAGGAGCAATTCTTGATCTTTTTCAGAAGTATCGATCCGAAGTCCCTCTTCTCCTTGGGCAATCACCTCGATAGACTCTACCAAATCCACAACCTGCCTTTGGTAATTGGAGAAGGTCTGCCTCAAGGTCACATATAAAATAATAATAAAGAGAACACTCAAACCAACAATGACAGCGGAACTAGTTAAAATCCCAGTAAGAACAAAATCCTTAGGAACTGCTGATTGGACTTGATAGCCATGTGATGTCAAACCAACAATCCAATTTTCCCGTTCAGCTACTACATTTTCCCCTATATGAAACAATTCAGTATCAAAAGGGGAGGTGATCGTCACGGCCACAGGAATCAGACCGCGAGTATTATCAATTGCTTGGTAAAGTACATCTTGCGATAAAGAAATGTAAATAACACCTAGAGACTGATCGGAGTTAGGATCGAGTACTGGTATGGCAAAACTATTGGCTGCTGGTTTGAAATCCTCAGCAAGAATTTTCTCCCCGCTACGTTTCTCTCTAGTAGAAACGTAGACTTCCTTGTAGTCTTGCAAAACAATTGCAACACCTGTCACAAAGTCATTTCTTACATACAAATCATCAATGTTTTCATACAAAGATACTGAGACATAGGGAGACGCTTTACGTTGCAACAGCCAGTAAAAATAATCCGATGTACTCAGACTAAAATACTTATAAATCCCCTCTATCCGTGCTCGATTTTCAACCAGTTCCTGCGCTAGCTGAGTCGACTCCCTGTGGTAATATTCAATCTCACTCACTGTTCGAGTCGTTACACGTTGAGCTACTCGCTGGGCTTCTTTTTCACGGGAACTCCAGTCAGCATAGGAGAGCATGACCGCAAAACTTACAATGATGACAATCATCACCAAGGTATAGATGCGCAAGAGCGAGTGGAGCCAGAACGGCTTCATTTTATTTTGTCGCCAATTTTTCATGGATACTTTCATATACGGGTTCCAACATATCACTGATAAAGAAATGCCATACACCAATTCCTACGAAAAAGAGGAGGGCAGGCATATAGTAACCAATTCCTACAAGCATGACCGTACCAAATAAAACCTTGGCAATTGCCGGCAAATTCATAAAAATTCCGATAAGAGCGAGTTTTACAGTATTTCGATAAGAGAGCTCATAGTGAACTTGGAGTTTCAATGAAACGGTATAAGCCAAGAAAATGAAAGCAATGACAAGGATATTGAGAAAGGTCGCCAAGAGATGAAAAATGGTCTGGTGAGGCAATTGGATCAGGAGATATAGGCCATAGATCAAAATCAAATCCACACCTATAAAAGTGTAAAAGGTGAGATTGCTCTTGATAAAGTTACTCTTAAAAAGCCCCCAGGCTTCCTTTAAATTGTAAGCTCGGTAACTGTAGCCATGCTCCGCATACAAACTCATAAGGGTTGCACTAGCTGGTGCTAAGCCGAACACGATACCTCCTGCTAGTGTTAATAACCAGAAAAAAGCCGTCGCAATCATTCCTAAAAAGAAACGATTAAAGACGAATTCTAGAAACTTTCCCATGATATCCTCCTTAAAACAACTATGTAACTATTATATCATATTTCAAACG
Source organism: Streptococcus mitis (assembly GCF_003942695.1). Taxonomy (GTDB): domain Bacteria; phylum Bacillota; class Bacilli; order Lactobacillales; family Streptococcaceae; genus Streptococcus; species Streptococcus mitis_BD. The sequence goes on along the minus strand of NZ_RJNU01000002.1, from coordinate 140,151 downwards.
TTTTCAAAAACATAGAGCACCCATTTACAATCCTCTAAAAGCGTGATACAATTGATTTTGACAGTTTTATATAAGGAGATTCTCATGAAGAAAAATATCTTAACTACCCTCTTAGCCGTCGTCCTCTACTTCCTCTGTCTAGGAATCGGAGTAGTACTTGGACACTTGGTGGATTCAACGGGCAATATGTTCTATGCGCCTGCCTTTTCTGCCCTTGTCGGGGGTAGCGTCTACATGTTTCTTTTGGCAAAGGTTCCTCGTTTTGGAGCGATTACCACTCTCGGACTCTTTATGGCTCTCTTTTTTCTAGCTAGTAAACACGGCGCTGGCGCTTTTCTACCAGCTATCGCCTGTGGTCTTGCAGCAGATGCCATCGCTCATCTCGGCAATTACAAAGATCGAATCAAAAACACCCTCTCCTTCCTCGTCTTTGCTTTTAGTACAAGTGGCCCTATCTTCCTCATGTGGATCCGTCCCAAAGCTTACGTGGCTACCTTACTCGCTCGTGGAAAGTCCCAGGAATACATTGACCGTATCATGGTCGCTCCAGAGTTGGACAAAATCCTTCTCTTTGTTTCAAGCATCCTCCTAGGTGCCTTGATAGGTGCTTTGGTTGGGCAATTTCTAAGTCAAAAAATAGCTGATAAAATATAAGGTAAAAGCCCTGAAGACTAGCAATGCCTAGTTCCAGGGCCTTTTTGTATACAATCTTAAAATTCACTATAGATAAATTCTTGAATATTCGAAAAATCGGTCACAAAACAGTAAATCACGATGCTCAAGATAACCGTATAGAAAAATAGTGTCCACAAGATTAAACGCTGTGTGTTAGTTAGCTTGGTTTGCAAATTTGTAAAGTTCTTTTTCAACTTCCATCCATCCTTTCACTCCAACGTGCATCACGTCAAATAAAAAGTAATCATCATACTCTCTGTTTCCATAGTTTAATACGGTTGCACCATGGCTTTTTGCGACATCTTCTATTTTTTTATAAGTTTTTTCCCGCATCTCTCTTGAGACACCAGTGTAGTCATTCCATTTCCCGTTTACTGGGAAAATAATAACCTCAACTTCAATGCCCAATTCTTTGGCAACTGTCAAGAAAAGTTCCATATCTGAATACTCTGGTGACTCTAGGTAGCTCAAATCTTTATTAGAATCTTTCAGCGATGCATAGCGATCTTTTAAATAGGTATTGTAGTAGTTATTATCCACAGCATAGTCGTTGTTGTCTGTTTTCTTTTTGACCTCTTCCACAAACTGATCCGTCATCTTCTGCCAATCATAGTCTGGGGTTTTGTCTCCTAGCGAAGGATAATCTGATTTGGCATGTTTTTGATAAAAAGTCTGTTTTAGCTTAAAGGAATACATCGCGTTCTCAAACTCTAATAGTTTTTTATCAACAATAGTTCCTTTTCCATCTATGAAATAACTTTTGTATTTTTTGTAGATGTCATTTTGTTGCTTGTTCCCCTTGGTAATCTCGATAATGCGATTGATTATTTTTTCTTTCGTTTCTTTACTAATCCTGTCATTATCTAGCATGTGGAAAATATGTTCTTGGGAAGCCTTGTTCAAAAAGGCATCTTGATGGGTCCCATCTTTTTCAAACCACTGAACAGACTCTACTATAGCTACTTTTCGCTTACTCATAGATCCTTCAATAGAGCCCAAGGTCGTAGCCTGAATGATGTTTTGAGAATAACTGGTCCCAATCTGCATGATATTAAAATCGTTGTAGTTAAAAATTTTATTTGGATGATAGTCTTCATTTATCGTTGCGACCAACTCTGAAGAACCCATTAGAACCAGTGTATTGGGGGTGATATTGCTTGTTAGAATATCTCTACTTTTATACTTTTCATACGAGGTGCTATAACGAATACTGTTATCCTTGACTTTATAATAATCATCAATCTTCTTGACATACGTCACATTTAAAAGGGCAAGCGTCGCAATTACGAGCACAAGCGATAGTAAAAATGCTTTTAATTTAATCATCTCGTTTTATCCTATCCCTTCGATCTAGCCGATTTCTTTTCAATCTCTTATCTCTTTAAAATCGTCAGTAAGATTTTATAGGGTTCACCTGAAAAGATAAAGAAACCAATCATAACCAAATTCATGGTCACAAACCAACTTAGTAGCTTATACCAGTTTTTGTTTTTATTTTTCTTATAAAAATTGCTTTTCTTTTGATACACTTCAAATCCAGCCATCAAGACACCATGGTAAAAACCATAGACAATGTAGCTAACACTGAGACCATGCCAAAAACCCATGACCAACATATTGACCATATAGGCATAGGTTGCATTGTGTAGTCTATTTTTAAACCATTTTTTCCTGATAACCTGCATCAATACTCTTGAAAATACAAAATCTCTCAACCAGGTCGACAAGGTGATATGCCATCTAGTCCAAAAATCCTTGATATCGACACTCAAGAAAGGTTTGTTAAAGTTCATCGGTGTCTGAATACCTAGAATATTACTACTTCCAACGGCCATTAGACTATAGCCTGCAAAGTCAAAGAACAGATACAAGGTATAGAGGTACATATACTTGATTGAGTAAACGACTGTGCCAGTATTATTTAGAGCGAGTAACATCTGATAAACATAGGTTGATAAAACAATCTTGTAAAGGAGGCCTAGAACGATACGATACACACCGTCCCCTGCTAACTCTAGATACTCTTTTCGGGGCATGACCTCGTTTATCTCTTTTAAAAATCTCCTACTCCGATCAATCGGACCAGCACTAACTGTTGGGAAAAAGAGCAAAAACTGTAGATAATCTTTTACACTGATATTTTCTTTGATCAAGCCATCCGATATCTCTAGCATGATCTGAATGGTCTTAAAGGACATGTAAGAAATTCCAATAAAGGCCAACAAATGCAGAGAAGTCAGGGCAAAGACTTTATTGATTACCAAAGGAAGAATGGAAAGGAAAACCAGTGGTTTCAGCCACTTTGCCTCTATCCGCTGTGCTAGAAAAACCAGAAAATACTGGTAAACGATAAAGGCGAGTAAATAGACAATCATCGCTCGGCTCTTACCATAGATAGCTCCTGCAAATAAGAGGGAGAGCGCCAAAATATAGTAGTCTTTACGTTTTTCAAAAAAGTTTACCACAAAACTAATCAGTAAAACTATAAACAAGAGAAGGAAAAACTCATTCCCCTCGAAATAATTCATACCAGCCAAACTCCTTTTTCATTTTCTTATCTTGCTTCAGAACTTATCTTTCTAGTTTTTTCCTATCCTATCACTAGAGAGAATTAGCTTTATCTATTATACCATAATTTAAAAACTTTAAATGCCCCTGTTGGCAGCTTCCTAGAACAAAAAAGAGCCCTTCGGCTCTTTTTATTTATGACTTAATTTCTTGGTCAAGAAATCTCCCAAGAACTGAATTGTAAAGATAATCAAGATGATAATGATGGTTGCCAAGATGGTCACATCGTGATTGTAACGGTTGAATCCATAGGCAATGGCTACGTTACCGATACCACCAGCTCCAACTGCTCCCGCCATAGCTGTTTCTCCAACAAGGGAAATCAAGGTTACTGTCGTCACACGAATCAAATCTGGAAGACCTTCTGATAGGTAAACACCCACGATGTCCCAGAAGGTCGCACCACTCGCTTGAGCGGCCTCAATGACACCGCCATCCAGCTCAGCCAAGACAACCTGCACCTGACGGGCAAAGAAGGCAAAGACCGCAAAAGAAAGTGGGACAAGGGCTGCATTTGGCCCGATGCTCGTCTTGACGATTAAGTGAGACAGTGGCGACATGATTGCCAAGAGGATGATGAAAGGAACCGCGCGGAAAATGGAGGTAATCTTGTCTAAAATCCAAAAGATAACCTTATTTTCCAAAACACCACCTGGCGCTGTCAAGACGAGGAAAAGACCTGCCACCAGCCCCAAGAATCCTCCGATGATGAAGGAAAGAACTGTCATATAAAGAGTTAGGTAGATAGCCGTTCCCCAGCCTGCCTGACCAGCCCAGCCCATCTTGTAGACATTTGGTAAGTAAGTTTGAATCAACTCTGTCATTTTACTGTCCTCCCTTCAATACTTTTAACTGGACACCAGCCTGACGGATGGCTTCTTGAGCACCTGCCAGTGCTGCCTTTTCACCTGACAAGACCACAACCAATTCTCCAACAGGAGTGCCATCGAGAATTTCGATATTTCCATAGAGGATATTGGCCGTTACTTGGTAATGTTTGTACAATTCATTCAAAAGTGGTTCGTCTGTCGAAGCCCCTGCATACTTGAGCTGCACTAAGATACTGTTCTCAGATAAATGTTCTACGATTTCTTGCTTCTCAATCTTGACCATGGCTTCATCAATACCTGTAGCTGTTGAGATAAAGTCCTGTGTCAAAGGTTGTTTAGGATCTGAGAAGATTTCAAGGACACTGCCCTCTTCAATCAAACGGCCATCCTGCATGACCGCCACACGGTTGGCAATGTCTTTGACAATCTGCATTTCATGCGTAATCAAGACAACCGTCAAACCTAATTTTTGGTTCAAATCTTGCAACAAGGACAAAATCTGCTTGGTTGTCTTAGGATCAAGGGCAGAAGTTGACTCATCTGAAATCAAGATTTTTGGATCATTGGCCAAGGCACGTGCAATGGCTACACGCTGTTTTTGCCCTCCTGATAGTTGTGAAGGGTAGTTTTCAGCACGATCCGCCAAGCCAACCAAGTCCAACAACTTAGCTACTTTAGCTTTCTTTTCTTCCTTGCTGAGTCCAGAGTGTTTGAGGGCAAAGGCTACATTTTCCTCTGCTGTCTTTTGGCTCATCAGGTTGAAATGCTGGAAAATCATCCCAATGTCTTGACGCTTACGACGCAACTGCTCTGCCGTCAGAGTGACCTTACCATCAAAAATCACATCGTCATCAATGGTAATTTTCCCAGCAGATGGCTTTTGCAAGAGGTTAATCACCCGTACAAGAGTGGATTTCCCTGCTCCAGAATATCCAACGATTCCGTAGATATCCCCTTCTTGGATGTGAATGGTCACATCCTTGACCGCTGTGATGGTTCTCTTCTTTTGGTGAAAAGTCACATCGATCTGATCTAACTTGATAATATCTCTACTCATAGCTTCTAATCAGCTCCTCTACTAATTCTATATGGGTGTAGTAATCGGCGATTCGCACGTTTTCATTTCCACCATGGTCTCGGCTATTGGCATTTCCTAGACCGAAGGCCACCATTGGTACCTCTAGGGCATCAAAGACCGTATGCATCGGTCCTGTCCCCGCTGTTGTCGGCAAGACTGAAACGCCCTGTGGATAGAATTTCTTGGCCAACTCGATGACATTGAGAATGGCTGGCGCGCTCATATCGCTTCGATAGCTCATCTCTCCCAAGGTATAGTATAATTCTACCTTATCAAAGCCATTTTTGTCTAGCTGTTTCCGAATTTTTTCCAGAACATCATGCGGTTCTAGGCCAGGAACCAAACGAACCTCTAGCTTGGCACTAGCTTCTGCTGGCAAAATCGTTTTAACCCCTTGCCCCTGATACCCTGACTGAATCCCTTCGATATTAAGGGCTGGTTCAAAAAAGAATCGTTTGAGAAAGGCGGCACGATCCTCTTGTAAGAGAGGCAATTCCAAGCCATAAATACGACTAATTTCCTCAGGATTGCGTTGGGCATAGGTATCTACCAAGGCTAGTTCTCGTTCATTTGGCTCTTGAACATCCTCGTACAAGCCTTCTACTAAGATACGTCCATCTGCTGCACGTAGGCTACTTAAGGCCTGGATAAGATACCATGGAGCTGATTCCACAACTCCACCATAACTCGAGTGGATATCCACATCAGCACTTTTCACCTTAGCATCAAAGGTTACAATCCCTTTGTTTCCGCCAGAAATCTCTAACTGCTCCAAGGCATTTTTGGTTCCTTGCTCCCAAACTAGTAAATCCGCCCCACGAAGTTTGTCTGCGTGTTTCTCTAAATACTTATCTAGATCCATGGAAGCAGACTCCTCTGCCCCTTCCATGATAAAGCTAATATTGACAGGTAGGTCATCGTGGTGCTGCATATACTTTCTCAAAGCACTCAAACGAGCTGTGATATGGCCTTTGTCATCGTCAACACCACGTCCATACATAAAACTATCTCGCACAGAAAGGGTAAAAGGATTCTCTGTCCACACCTGGTCGCCATCTGCTGGCACAGTGTCATAGTGATTATAGAAGATCAAGGTCTTGGCATCTGGACGCGAACTCTTGAAATGCGCCATGACAAAAGGCGCCGTGTAGCTCTCATCAATCTCCACTTCAGCCCCTACACGCTTAAAAATCTCACCCAAATAGTTTGCGACTTCCTTGAGTCCAACCTGCTGGGCAAAGACTGATTTCTTGGAAATTAAGGTGCGCAAGACTTCAAAATAATGCTGGGCCACATGATCCTTTTCAAATTTTTCAATCTGCTCTTGTTCGCTAGGAAAAACCATTTTCTCTCTCTTTCTACTATGTACTTGTGTCCTTGGAACGACTGCAAGTGCTTCTTTAAAATCAACTCTCTATACAAAAGCAAGAGGTGGGAACTCTCTCCCACCTCCCTGTGTCTTATTACCAAACTGGTTGATCCAAACCGTCTGATGTTTCTTCGATAACTTTTTTCACTTCATCAGTGTGGTAAGCTGCGATAATTTTCTTGATGGCATCAGCTTTAGGTGATGATTCCCAATCTTTTTTCGCAACGATGATGTTGTACCATTGTTTTGAGTTTTCGTCAGCTTGTTCTTTGAAGAGTGCTTTCTTGTAGTCCAATTTTGCTTCTGTAACGAAGGTGTTGTTTACAACGGCAGCGTCAACTGATGACAATGAACGAGCTGTCTGGCTAGCGTCCAATTCAGTAATCTTCAAGTTCTTTGGATTTTCTTTGATGTTAGCAACTGTTGCTAGAGCAGTTCCAGAAACATCCAATTTGATCAAACCAGCTGATTGAAGCAAGTAAAGCGCACGGCTTTCGTTTGTTGCATCGTTTGGCACAGCGATTTCGCCGTTATCTGGGATTTCTTCCACTTTCGTGTACTTGTTTTCTTCCCCATTTTTACCTGAGTAAAGGCGGATTGGTGAGATGTACGTATCTGCAATCGCTACAAGGTCTTTCCCGTTTTCTTTGTTCCAGTTGTTCAAGAAGTTGTAGTGTTGGAAGGCGTTCAAGTCTACTTCGCCATCAGCAGTTGCCTTGTTTGGTTGAGAGTAGTCAGTGAACTCTGTGAATTCCAATTTAATACCGTCTTTTTTAACCAATTCTTGGATTTTATCCCAACGTTTTTCTTCAGAACCACTGCGGTTAACTGTTGCGATTTTAACAACTGTTTCGTTGTCCGCTTTCTTTTCTGAATTTCCGCAAGCTGCAAGAGCCAAACCTGCGACTGTAGCAAGAGCTGCTACACCGAGCCATTTTTTGATTTTCATGATTGTTTCTCCTTAAAAATAATACCGTAATAGTATCTCATAAATTGTTTGATTTAACAAATTGTTATTAGATAGGCAGATATATAGTTTAAAACTATATACCTCCAGAATGGAAAACCATCCATCTACCAGAGAATGGATGATTTACAAACTTATTTGATATCAGCTTCTGCTGGCAGATAAGAACCGCCAAAGAACTGTTGAGATAGCTTTTCAAGGGTTCCATCTTTGTAGAGTTCTTGGATGCGTTTGTCTACAAATGTTTTCAACTCATCTTGACCTTTAGCAAGAAGTGGGTATACGTAAGGTTGTTGGTCGCTTGGAAGTTCAATGACTTTCAAGTTATCCAAACCTTGGTTTTTGATAACTGTTTCAACACCGATTTTATCAAAAATCTTGTAGTCAAATTGACCATCGCTCAAACGAGACATGATTTGTTGGAAATCAGCCTTGGTGTAGTTAAGAACCGTTGGGTTGTCTGCGTGTTGTTTGTTATAGTCTTCCAGTTGTTTAGCTGTTGTTGTTCCTTGAACGACTTCAGTAGATTTTCCACCAATATCATCGAGAGACTTAATACTGTTATCGTCTTTCTTCACAACGAGAACGTTAGGGTTTTTAGCAGTTGGAGCTGCATAAAGGTATTTTTCAGCACGTTCTTTGGTATAGCTGATGTTGTTCACAGCCATTTGGTAGCGATCAGCGTCAAGACCCGCAAAGACACCTGACCACTCTGTCTTTTCAAACTTGACATCGTATTTGTCAGAGTCTTTAAAGATAGCACGGACTACTTCAATCTCATAACCAGTCAACTCACCATTGTCTTCATAGTTAAATGGTTTTGGTGAAGCATTGGTTGCAACGATAATTTCTTTCTTATCTCCACCTGAGCAAGCTGCTAGTACACCTGCGGCAACAAGTCCTAAAGCAGCAAGAGATGAATATTTGACGATTTTTTTCATGTCATTTCCTCCAAAATAGAATACTTTACTATCTTAACAGAAAATATTTTTTTTTGCCATTATATGATATCTATCTCGGTGATAGGTTTTTTTTATGGCTGACTAAAAGACCAGACGCAAGACTGCAATCAAGACTACCCCAAAAAGAACCGTACCCACTAGATTGCGGTAGCGAAAGGCTACCCAAGCCGTTGGAAAGACCGCTAAAAAGTCCAGCCATTTGATTTGAGGAAGGCTGCCAACCTTGCCAGTCACTACGCTTGAAAGGATCAAAGCAAAAATAATGGAAACAGGCAAGAACTTCAAAAACCGCTCAACGATAGCTGGCAACCCCTTGTACTTAACCAAAATGAAGGGAATCATACGGGGAATCCAAGTCACTAGGCCTGAAAAGATAACGGCTAACAAAAGATATTTACTGACCATCTAAGACCACCCCCATAGTACAACCTAGCAAGGTCGCAAAAAGAACAGCTAGCGACTGAGTCACCACTGTCAAGAGCAAAAAGAAAGACACTGCAACAACTGCTAGGATCTTCAGCAGATTCCGTACAGGAACCCGTCTTTGCATAATCTGAAATTGCGAAGTAAAAATCCCGATAAACATCCCAACAAGGGCAAAGTCTAGTCCAAAGATTTCTGGATTTGGTAGCAGACCACCCAGAGCCGTTCCAACCACTGTCCCCACAAACCAAGCCGCATAGCTATTCAAGTTATTTCCATGCATCCACATGGGATGGACCTTGTCTGTATGGGCTAATTCTCCCATCAAAACCCCATAGGTCTCATCTGTCAGGAGACTGGACATGCCGATATTTTGCCAGAGACTAGTATGACGGAAATAGGTCGATGCATGCAAGCTCAGCAAAAAGAGTCGCAAGTTGATCAAAAAGACCGTCATAGCAATGGCTGCCACAGGCGCTTGTACCGCAATCAGTGCCAACATGGCAAACTGGGCACTCCCAGCATAAACAAAGAGGCTCATCAAGCCCATCTCAACAGGTGTCACATAGGGCGCGCCGATAATCCCACAAGCCAGACCAATGCTGACATACCCAAGGGCAGTCGGCATGGCTGCCTGAACACCTTCCCAAAATCCTTTTTCTTTCATCTCTCTCCTCTTATTCTCTTCGTTTGAGGCTGTTCATGGCCACAGCCACAGCAAGAAATATTATAACACATTCAAAGAAGAGAAAAAAGTTTAGAGTTTGAAACTAGTAGCTAGCAAAAAATGCTGAAATTCCATGAGTGTTATTAATGCATCCTAAACTGATCCACCCGAATAGTATACTTTTTATCTTCAATTTCTTTAGCATCTTCATCTTCTGTCGGATAGACATCAACCCAGAGTTCTTTCCTTTTTCCTTTCAGCTTGACTTTATAGCGATAGCCGTCATCATAGAGTCCTACCATATCGGTTGTCATGGACTGGTAATCTGGAAGAGCTTCAAGTTCTTTTTTTACAGTCTGGGATAAGTTAAAGAGCAATGCTTGCTGCTCTACTTTTGAGGCAACGGGGAAATGAGCCGTTGCTTCTTCCAAGCGATGTGATTTTGAAAATGTGAATCTTGCTCGACCTGTATAACCATTCAAAGCAATATTTTCGTAATCATAGAAAAGGCGTCCCGTTTTATAGAAATAGGGGTCTTCTGCACGCCAGCTATCTCGATAACCCATTTCTGTTTCTTCCACCACTTCGCTAGCCTCACCAAAAACTTCTTCAAAGGATTTAAGGGACATATTGAATGAAAGTGTTTCAAACAAGACCAGTTGTGTCTTTTTAAAATTCTGGCAAGCTGTTAAAAGCAGGAAAAGAGCTCCTAGAGCAAGCAGACTGTTTATTATTTTGTTTCTCATATACCTACTATACTAAAAAACTCTCAGACTGACAAACTTTGATAGAGTCGGATTCCGTGATTGATTTTAAAAATGCTTCTTTTTGTTTTAAATTGAGCAAGAGTCAGTAACAAACCGTCATAATAAGAAAAAGACTGGGAAGCCAGCCTTATCTATGTGATGTAAAAATTTCTGCTAAATCTAATATCCAAACACCAATAAGCTCACGATAATTAAAAAGCTATTCCACAAGATGTGGAGTGCCATTGACCAATAAATTGAACGTGTATAGCGAAAGAGCATACAGAGTAGCAGACCTGCTCCTGCATAAATGATGAAGTCTGTTATCACCCATCCATATTGCAAAACATGGATAAGACTGAAGAAAGTTGAGGAAACAATTATATCAACATAGCGCTTTTTAAATTTAGATAGGGCTGTCATCAGAAGGCCACGGAAGACTAACTCCTCAACTATCGGAGCAATAAGACTGCCGTATAAAATGCGCGTTACAAAGTAACTAATTCCTGTCAAATTAGCTGCTTCTTTCACTATTGCACTCCCATTTTGCGTACTGGGAAATATCTTAGTCGTTATATTTACCCACAAAAACATCAATATAAAGGAAAGAAAGAAGAGACCCAGATAGGACCAGCGAAACTCGAATCGACCGTACTCTTTCCAACGTTGACTCTTTACAAGAATGACAGTAGCAACAATTCCCTCAATTACTATCAATAAAATTTGAATCCCATAAAATCCAAAGTCGGATAATTGGTTCACTGAATCTAATTTTGCTACAAGATTAAAAACCGAGTAATAGGACACAAGCACCAAAATGGTCCCTAGATAAAATTTCGTTTCTTTCCCTTTCATAGTTGATCCTTTTAAGTTTTATTTACGTCTTCTTTCAGCCAAACCTGCCCAGAGTCCTTTCATCCAATCAAAAGCTCCGTAAGGGATTGGTCCAATACCTCCGCCTCCCAAAATCGGTAAAGCAGTTCCACCACCATTGCCTGGGTTAACCACAAGGTTTCCTCCATAAACTGTCTCCAACTCCACTTCTGTCAATTCCATTGTTTCTGCAAATTGTAAATTTAACATCATTTACATTCCTTCAATTATTTTTCTTTGTAAACCACTTCTGTGACCTAGGATTTGCTTCAAATGTCTTACAAAGATAGTATAACACGGAAATCACCACATTTTAGAAAATCGCATATTTGACATTTTTTCTCATAGAAATCTCTCATTTGCGATAGTGGATTAATCGATAAGGTCTTTGTATTGCTGTAATCGTAGTTCAAAAAGTGCTGATAATTGTGGATTTTCTAATATTTGCAGAGATTGGATAAAGTGTTCAATCTCTTTTTGATTGCTTCCCTTGGTCTGAAGGAAAATGCTCATCTTCTTTAAAAACTGCCACAATAATTTCTCAAAAACATCGTATGGACGAAGCATGCTCTCCAACTCGGACTCAAAGATTGGGATGTAAGAGAAAAGCTTACGCTCCATGAGCTCTGATATGATATTGAGATAGCCACTTTTCATATACAGTCTATTGTGTGCCAATTCTTTAAATTCCTTGGATTTTTCAAGTAAAGAGGTTGATAAAAAGATCAAGTCTTGATCACTCAAGAAAGGCATAGTATTGCAAAAAAGATAGAGTTCAAACCAGGTCCAAGACTCGATAGCATAAAGGTAGGTGGTCAAAAACTCACGATCCTCCTCTGCTAGCGGATAGCTTTTATCCAAGGAATGGATAGCATCTTTGATCACAATAGCATTCAAACGACGATAGGTCTGCGCCATCTGTTCTTGCTCGACTTCCTCTAACAGTTGCTCTAAACCTGCTATATCTTGATGGGCAAAACGATCCACAACCTTTCGACCGATTCGCATATGTGGGGATTCTTGGTAGTTGTTGAGCTTGTGCCCAAACTCATCGAAGGTCACATTTATCCCTTGGATAGCTAGGATCAGCTTATCCGCAGACAGCATAGACTGCCCTAATTCAAACTTGGATAGCTGAGATGCTGTCAGCCCATCACAAGCCACATCTGACTGCTTGAGTTTTCTCGCCAAACGCAATTCCTTGTAAAATTCTCCTAATTCCATTCTCTCAATCATCTGACCACCTCCTAATTTTTACATATTATATCATCATTTTTACGGTTGTGTCAAAATATTCTGACATTTTCCGGAGTTAAAAAGCCAGCTCAAAGCTGACTCTTTATTCTATGGTATCAAAGGCGAGACTTGGTTTGGCGTTGAGATCCAAGCCTGCAAAGTTTTCTTTGTTCCACTCGCTGACGCTGGCATAGGCAATCATACCTGCATTGTCTCCGCAGAGGCGCAGGGGTGGGATAATTACCTTGACATCTGTGATTTCAGCTGCTAGGCGTTCTCTGAGGCCTTTATTGGCTGCCACGCCACCTGCCACGACTAGGGTTTTAACAGGGTATTTTTCTAAGGCCTTCTTGGTTTTGGCCATAAGAATATCCATGACTGCTGCTTGGAAGGAAGCTGACAAATCTTCCTTGGATAAAGTTTCTCCCTTTTGCTCGGCATTGTGGTGAAGATTGATAAAGGCAGACTTCAAACCTGAGAATGAAAACTCCAGATTGTCTTCCTTGATCATGGCACGAGGGAAATCATAAATATCCTGTCCCTGATGGGCTAGCTCGTCAATCTCACGACCGGCTGGATAGGTCAATCCCATGACACGGCCAACCTTATCATAGGCCTCACCAACCGCATCATCCCGCGTTTCCCCAACAATTTTGTAATCGCCAGCCTCGGAAACATAGACCAACTCTGTGTGCCCACCGCTGACCAAGAGGGCTAGCAAGGGAAACTCCAAAGGATCTACACTTTGAGCTGCCATGAGGTGACCAGCCATGTGATTAACGGGAATTAGAGGTAGTCCATGAGCCCAAGCAAAGGCCTTGGCAGCTGACAAACCAACTAGTAAGGCTCCAACCAATCCTGGTCCGTAGGTGGCCGCAACAGCTGTTACATCCTCTTCTCTAATCTCTGCTTCTGCTAGCGCCTCCTCGATACAGGCTGTAATGACCTCGACATGGTGACGACTGGCTACTTCAGGCACTACGCCCCCAAAACGTTTGTGACTCTCAATTTGACTAGCAATGACATTGGACAAGAGCTCATCGTCGTTTTTCAAGACGGCGACACTGGTCTCATCACAGGATGTCTCAAATGCTAAAATATATCTATCCTTCATCTATTTCTCTCTTCATGATGATGGCGTCCTCGACTGGGTCATGGTAGTAGTCCTTTCGCTCAGCGATGACTGCCATCTTTTCTTTCTTGTAAAATGCTTGCGCTCGTTGATTTGACTTTCTGACTTCGAGGAAAATCTCCTTATCTGTCGGCAATTGAGCAAACAAGGCCGAGGCAATCCCCTGGCCTCGATAGGCTTCTTTGACAGCTATTTGCAGGACTTCTGCTTCAAAGAGATTCTCCTGCACAGCTAGAAAACCAATCACTTCTGCCCCATCATAAGCCAGAGCATACCAAGTCTGGTCTTGGGACAGGTCTGCTTGGATTTGTTCCAGCATCCAAGGACTGACTGGGTATACATCTACCATGACAGCATAGATGGCTTGAGCCAAGTCAGGCTGCTGGTGGATTCGTCTGATTTCTATCATAGGCGTTTAATGTAGGACTCGCCAGACTCAGAGTGGTTCTTGAGCCAGTTTTCCTCAGCCTCAACTCGTTTGAGGTAATTTGGCACAAAGTCGTGCACGGAATCTGCTTCCTTGTCCCAGGCCCAAAGAGCTAGATTAGCTGCATTTGGCAAGGTTGCTTGGTGGCTGGCTTGTGGTAGTTGTTCATGGATTTGTTCCACAAAGGCTCCAACTTCTCCGACAAAGGTTACCTGTTCAACATCCTTGACCTGCTCTAGCACTTCCGCAAAGGGCAGGTGTGCTTCTGGCATGACAGGTTTAGCATTTTCATAAAATCCTGCATACACATTGTTACGACGCGCATCCATCAAGGGAACAAACAAGCCTTCTTGTTGGCGTGGCACCAGAGCCAAAAGGCTAGACATACCAACCAACTTGATGTTCAGGGTATGAGCCAGCGTCTTAGCAGTTGCTACCGCAATTCGCAAGCCTGTGTAGCTACCTGGCCCTTCCGCCACCACGATTCGATCCAAGTTCTTGGGGGTCCAATCCAAACTTGCCATCAAAAAATCGATAGCAGGCATGAGGGTAATACTGTGATTTTTCTTGATATTGATCATAGTCTCGGCAAGAACTTGCTTGTCCTCTAAAATAGCGAGAGAAAGAGCCTTGCTGGACGTATCAAAAGCTAATACTTTCATAACACATTCCTATCTTTTTGTCTGTTTACTATTATACTACAAAAGCCAGCGCATGGGAATTTTCTTTGTTTTGAAACAAAAGGGCCTGCCACTTAGACAAGCAATTCTACACAAAAAATTAAAAAAAGTTCTAGCTTTTTCCTATCTTTTCCGAATATATAAATGAACAAGAAAATTGAAAGGAACTTCGTAAAAAATTTTGATTAGGCATATATATTTTAACTTGATTCTCGATGCGAGAAATCATCGTCATAACAATAAAGAGCTCATCTAAAATTAGAAAAATCCGCCTCATCTATCAAGACGAGGTGGTTTTTCTGTATATCTAGAGAAATAATTGACTTTAAGCATTTAAACCGAAGTGAAAAACAAACCAGACAACATAGGTCACAAGGAGGAGAAATATGGAGTAGAGTGTTACAAAGGTCAGCTTCCAAAGGAATTTTGTTTTTCGGTGCTCTAGATATGTAAAAATAAGATTTCCACCATAGACACAGGCTACAAAAACTATAAACATCAAGAGGCGAACCCCAATCGCAAATTCAAACAAACTAAACATTCTTAATCCTCCTTGTTTTAAAAGCTATAGGGAATGTTCTCATCCATAAACTTCCCTTTCTCTTTCCATTATAACATCTAAGCGCTCTCCGACCAAATCCTACCTGTCTTTTTGCTCCTTCTTCCCCTCCCGACTTTCTCCATTTCCGTCTTTTACTAATTTTTCATTTTGTGGTATAATTGAAATAATTGTAACGAATCAAGGTCAATCTGGACACAAAATAGAATGAAATCAAGCAAATATCTGCTAAAAGTTTGGAATAAGTTGACCTATAAATAGAAAGGAACTATATGATTTACAAAGTTTTTTATCAAGAAACAAAAGAACGTAGCCCGCGCCGTGAAACTACACGCGCACTTTACCTAGACATCGATGCCAGCTCAGAACTTGAGGGTCGCATCACTGCTCGCCAACTTGTCGAAGAAAATCGCCCAGAGTACAACATCGAGTATATCGAACTCTTGTCTGACAAATTGCTAGATTACGAAAAAGAAACTGGCGCCTTCGAAATTACGGAGTTCTAATATGGCCTACACTCTTAAACCTGAAGAAGTCGGCGTTTTTGCCATCGGTGGTCTGGGAGAAATTGGGAAAAACACATACGGAATTGAATACCAAGACGAGATTATCATCGTCGATGCTGGGATTAAATTCCCAGAAGATGACTTGCTGGGTATCGACTATGTCATTCCTGATTACTCTTACATCGTGGACAATATCGACCGTGTCAAGGCTGTCTTGATCACACACGGACACGAGGACCACATCGGTGGGATTCCTTTCCTGCTCAAGCAAGCAAATGTCCCTATCTACGCTGGACCGCTTGCCTTAGCTTTGATCCGTGGGAAACTCGAAGAACACGGTCTCTTGCGCAACGCCAAACTTTACGAAATCAACCACAACACTGAGTTGACCTTTAAAAATCTCAAGGCAACTTTCTTTAGAACCACTCACTCTATTCCAGAGCCTTTGGGAATTGTGATTCATACCCCTCAAGGAAAAATCGTCTGTACAGGTGACTTCAAGTTTGACTTTACTCCAGTTGGAGAACCTGCGGACTTGCACCGGATGGCAGCTCTTGGTGAAGAGGGTGTTCTCTGTCTCCTGTCTGACTCGACAAACGCAGAAGTGCCAACTTTTACCAACTCTGAAAAAGTCGTTGGCCAATCCATCATGAAGATTATCCAAGGCATCGAAGGACGTATCATCTTTGCATCCTTTGCCTCAAATATCTTCCGTCTCCAGCAAGCAACAGATGCTGCTGTTAAGACTGGACGCAAAATTGCGGTCTTTGGACGTTCGATGGAAAAGGCCATTGTCAACGGAATCGAGCTCGGCTACATCAAAGCTCCTAAGGGAACCTTTATCGAGCCAAATGAAATCAAAGACTATCCTGCAGGCGAGGTTCTTATCCTCTGTACAGGTAGTCAGGGAGAGCCAATGGCAGCTCTCTCTCGTATCGCTAATGGAACCCACCGTCAGGTACAACTCCAACCCGGCGATACCGTTATCTTCTCTTCTAGTCCAATCCCTGGAAATACCACTAGCGTCAACAAGTTGATTAACATTATCTCAGAAGCTGGTGTCGAAGTCATTCACGGAAAGATTAACAATATCCACACCTCTGGACACGGTGGTCAGCAAGAGCAAAAACTCATGCTCCGCTTGATTAAGCCGAAATACTTCATGCCTGTCCACGGTGAATATCGTATGCAGAAAGTCCACGCTGGACTAGCAGTGGATACAGGTGTTGAGAAGGACAATATCTTTATCATGAGCAATGGTGATGTGCTTGCTCTTACTGCTAATTCTGCTCGTATCGCAGGTCATTTCAATGCCCAAGACATCTATGTCGATGGAAATCGTATCGGTGAAATCGGCGCTGCTGTCCTCAAAGATCGTCGTGATCTATCTGAAGACGGTGTCGTTCTAGCAGTCGCAACTGTTGACTTCAAGTCTAAAATGATCTTGTCTGGTCCAGATATCCTCAGCCGAGGTTTTGTTTACATGCGAGAGTCTGGAGACTTGATTCGCCAAAGCCAGCGCATCCTCTTCAATGCTATTCGTATCGCACTGAAAAATAAGGACGCCAGCGTGCAATCTGTCAATGGCGCTATTGTCAATGCCATTCGACCATTCCTCTATGAAAATACAGAACGTGAACCGATCATCATCCCGATGATCCTCACACCAGATGAAGAAGAATAAACCATCCCTCACCCATGAAGCACACCCCAAAAGTTGGATTTTGCTCTTACTTTTTGGGGTGTGCTTCATTATTGTGTGAGCTTTATTTAAGTAAAAATTCCTGAGGACTGTCAGTTCCTCAGGAATTTGATGTGCTTATGCACCACATCTTCGTTATTCTAGTCTGTTATATTTTTTCTTTTATTTTTATAAAGTAGTTAACTGTAAGTTCTCAACTCGGTCCAAACATTTGTGTTACTAAATGTCTTAATCCGTCCAGCTGGACGCCATTCATTAGTTCCTTGATATTTAACCTCTAATTTATAAATATTAACTGTAAAAGAAGCTTTCAAAACTATATAACCATATTTATAAGGCGGAACAAAATGAGTAGCTGCGCTT
The DNA here is from genome assembly GCF_003942695.1 of Streptococcus mitis. Taxonomy (GTDB): domain Bacteria; phylum Bacillota; class Bacilli; order Lactobacillales; family Streptococcaceae; genus Streptococcus; species Streptococcus mitis_BD. The sequence continues at coordinate 122,388 of NZ_RJNU01000002.1, read as the reverse complement.
CCATAAGTAAAACCTATTCCATACTCAGAAGAAGAAAAACTTTGTCCTGATGATATTGACACACTAGCTCCTGAGCTCCCCCCATAAACAGTATAAGAAACTCTTCCAGAAACCGCTGTATCACGGTAAGAGCTGAGGTATGTTCTACGAACACTACTTACTCCATAAGAACGGAATGAGCTTGCATTAGAAGGCGTTATATTTCTAGATTTTAAAAATTGTTCTCTAGTTTCTAAATTTTCAAACTCATAAATTACTCCAGTTTTATTTTCTTTTAATACCAACTCTGATATCACTTCAAAATCAGGACTTGGAATAGTATCTGCTTTGACGTCTAAAAATATTCCAAAAGTGAGCAAGCTAAACAACAATAAGAATATCGACTTAAGTCTGTTCATATCCAATCTCCATTCTAACTAGAAAATCGAAGACTAAAAATAAAATGATATTATTTTTTCAAACTCTTAAAAATCATAATCACCCCTACCACCATTCCTAAAGACGGAACTGGACGCCACAACAAACTCCAAAATATAGATTGTATTTTTAACATTAGCTCGTCATCAACTGCATGGTAAGGATTTATATGGAAAAGCAAAAAAGAGCAACATATGACCAAAACACCACATAGAAATAAGATATCTGGATTTATTTTTCTAATTTTAATCAGCTCCTTCCACAATACTTTATTTTAAAACAAAAAGACGAGTAGAGTATTCAGCAAAACAACTACTGACAAACTCCTCCTTTCTAGTTTAGCTAAATACTTTTGTTAACGATTTCATTTTATCATAAAATAATTTTAATGTCAAATTTATTTATAAGTATAGTTCTATAAATAATAATAAGTAACAGATTCTCCTATAGTCAATATTCCCCATCACTATCAATACTTTTACAACTATCAATCTCAAGTCAACATTTCTTCTATCAAAATTATATTTACTCATAATTTTAAATGTTTTAATAATAATTTATCGATAGCATAAAAGATTTCTTTTAATCAAATATTTAAATATGCAATAAAAAACTAGAGTCCATTAACAAAACAGCCCCGTCTTCGGAGCTGTTCTTTCTATGCTTTCTTTTGAGATTAAAACTCAATAAAAATCGAAATCAGACTAGAAGGCTAGGCGAAAGCATAACTTAAGTTAGGTGAGCCGAAGCCGACGACGTATCATTTTGATTTTTGAAGAGTTTTAGAAATACTGCGATTTTTACCTTCAAGATACACCATCAAAATAGAAATATCTGCTGGGTTTACTCCCGAAATACGGCTGGCCTGGCCGATGGTTTCTGGATTGATGAGTTTGAACTTCTGGCGAGCTTCTGTTGCGATAGAATCAATGTCATCCCAATCAATATTGGCTGGAATGCGTTTTTCTTCCATGCGTTTCATCTTGGCAACCTGATCCATGGCTTTTGAGATGTAACCTTCGTACTTGATCTCTGTTTCAATCAATTCGATAATCTTGTCATCCAAGTCCTCTGCAGCTGGTCCGATGAAGGTCACCACATCTTGGTAAGAAACTTCTGGACGTCGAAGGAATTCCTTGGCTGTCACCGCATCTGTCAACGGCTTGAATCCCATCGCTTCAACCTTAGCGTTAGTTTCCTCGACTGGCTTAAGTTTGATGCTGTCTAGGCGTTTCATCTCATTGTCAAATTGATTTTTCTTGATTTCAAAACGAGCCCAACGTTCATCATCCACAAGTCCAATCTCACGCCCCATCTCTGTCAAACGCATATCGGCATTGTCATGACGGAGGATGAGACGGTATTCAGCACGACTGGTCAAGAGACGGTAAGGTTCAATGGTCCCCTTGGTCACCAAGTCGTCAATCATCACCCCGATGTAACCATCGCTTCGTTTCAAAATCAACTCTGGCTTGCCTTGGATTTTCAGAGCGGCATTAATCCCAGCAATAATCCCTTGACCAGCAGCTTCTTCGTAACCTGACGTTCCATTTGTCTGACCAGCTGTGAAAAGTCCTGAGATTTTCTTGGTTTCAAGTGTTGCACGCAACTGGTGTGGCAAGACCATGTCATACTCAATGGCATAACCTGTCCGCATCATTTCAGCATTTTCCAAACCTTTGATGGAATGAACCAAGTCACGTTGGACATCCTCAGGCAGACTGGTTGAAAGTCCTTGAACATAGACTTCCTCTGTATTGCGACCTTCTGGCTCTAGGAAGAGTTGGTGGCGTTCCTTGTCCGCAAAGCGCACAATCTTGTCCTCAATCGACGGACAGTAACGAGGCCCCACTCCCTTGACCACACCTGTAAACATAGGCGCACGGTGGAGGTTGTTTTGGATAATCTCATGACTGGTACCATTGGTATAGGTCAACCAACATGGAACTTGGTCTTTGACATAATCCTCATCACGTGAAGTGTATGAGAAGTGGTTTGGCGCTTCGTCCCCTGGCTGAATCTCTGTCACGTCGTAATTGATAGAAGAAGCCTTGACACGTGGAGGTGTTCCTGTCTTGAAACGACCGATTTCGAGGCCCAACTCCTTGAGGTTGTCAGCAAGGTTAATCGAAGCCAGACTGTGGTTAGGGCCAGACGAGTACTTGAGGTCTCCGATGATAATTTCCCCACGGAGGGCAGTCCCTGTAGTCACGATAACAGCCTTGGCAGCATACTCTTGATGGGTGGCTGTACGAACACCGACAACCTTGCCATCTTCCACCAAGATCTCATCAATCATGGTTTGACGAAGGGTCAGATTCTCTTGATTTTCAACTGTTTTGCGCATTTCCTTAGAATAAAGCTCCTTATCAGCTTGCGCACGAAGGGCACGAACGGCTGGCCCCTTCCCTGTGTTGAGCATCTTCATCTGGATGTAAGTCTTGTCAATGGTTTTGGCCATCTCGCCACCAAGAGCATCGACTTCACGCACGACAATCCCCTTGGCAGAACCTCCGATAGAAGGGTTACATGGCATGAATGCCAACATTTCAATGTTGATGGTCGCAAGCAAGACCTTACAGCCCATACGGCTGGCAGCTAAGGAAGCCTCGACCCCAGCGTGTCCCGCACCGATTACAATAATATCGTATTCTTCTGTAAAATTATAAGTCATTTCTTAACCTTTCAAAAATTTCTCGCAAATAAGGAACTAACTTCTCCTCCTCTAGAGCTTGATCCATAGTAACCCATTTAAAGTGTGTATGCTCTTCAGGATCTAATCTGATAATTGGCTTCTCCCCAACCCACTCTGCTTTATAAACTAAGCGAGTAAAGACCGTATCCTTAGAGGTATCCAGTTGACTATCTTCGTGAAGAAGTTTGAGCGAACTGCTATCTAGCCTAACTCCCGCTTCTTCAATGCATTCTCTAAGAGCTCCATCTCGCGGAAGTTCACCCTTTTCAACCCCGCCACCAGGAATATCCCAGTAAGTCGGATAAACGTTGGGTTCTCCTCTTTTAATTTCCGAACGCTGAATGAGTAAATAATCACCACCACTATGAACAAGTACATGGGCAATAAGCTTAACCATCATTTTCTCTCCTATTCTTCAAGATGAATGTGTTTTAGTTGGTCGTCCCAATTTGGTAGGGCTGTTTTTAAAAAGGCTGGAACTAGCTGGATATTCTGGAGCTGATCCAAATCAATCCACTCACAAGGCTGCGGTTTTTCGTCTTCCTGCATGGTCAACGGGGCATCCTCCAGCAAGTCTACCAAATAATGAAATTCGATGTTGTGATAGGAAACACCGTCTTGTTCAAAACGATTCTCAACTACAAAGGCTAGTCGCCCAGCTTGAGCTTTGACACCTAGTTCTTCCCTCACTTCACGGACTATCGCTTCTTCCGTGCTTTCATTGACTTGGATCGCACCACCAATAGTGTAAAAGTAATCGCCTTCTTTTGTAACCAAAAGCTGATTATTTTGAACAATCAAGGCTGTCGCCCGAACACCAAAGACCGTGTTCCCCACTTTGGTCCGAAAGTCTTGTTGAGTCATTTTTATCCTTTCCCTTAAACGACACAAAAACAGTCAAAACTCCAAAGAAGTGCAGGACAAAAAAGCCTGCAACATCCATGAGCTTTGACCATCATTTCTATTGCTTTTATTATTGTAGCAAATTGAGAAAATTTGTCAATCTAAATGTACTGACAAATCTGTCCATCTCGATAAGCATTATCAATCAAACCGCCACCGAGACACTCTTCGCCATCGTAAAAGACAACTGCCTGTCCTGGTGTGATGGCGCGTTGCGGTTCCGCAAAGATGACCTCTGCCTTATCTCTTTTGACATGTACTGTCACCTTAGAATCAGGCTGACGGTAGCGGAATTTTGCTGTGCATTCTAGAGTAAATTCCTCTGGCATCTCACGAGTAAAGTGGACTTGACTGGCTTCTAGGCTGGTTGACATAAGCGAATCATGATAGAAACCTTGGCCGACATAGAGGATATTCTTGCTCAGGTCTTTTCCGACAACGAACCAAGGGGCATTGTCACCGCCGTGTTGCCCACCGATACCGAGTCCGCCACGCTGACCAATCGTATAATACATCAGACCTGCATGCTCACCCATATCGCGTCCATCCACAGTCATCATGCGACCTGGCTGAGCTGGCAGATAGTTGCTGAGAAAGTTTTTAAAGTTCTTTTCTCCGATAAAGCAAATTCCTGTCGAGTCTTTCTTCTTAGCAGTCGCAAGTCCTGCTTCTTCTGCGAGTCTGCGAACTTCAGGCTTTTCCAAATGTCCCAAGGGGAACATGGTTTTTTGGAGTTGTTCTTGCGAAAGTTGACTGAGGAAATAGGTCTGGTCCTTCCCATTGTCCACGCCACGAAGCATGTGAACGATGCCATCCTCATCACGCGCCACTCGAGCATAATGCCCAGTCGCTACATAGTCTGCACCCAAGGTCATAGCATAGTCCAAAAAGGCCTTGAACTTGATCTCCTTATTGCACATAACATCTGGATTTGGCGTGCGCCCTGCACGGTATTCCGCTAGGAAATACTCAAAAACGCGGTCCCAGTACTCTTTTTCAAAATTGACAGAGTAGTAAGGAATGCCGATCTGGTCTGCCACCGCAGCCACATCCTTGTAATCTTCGGTCGCCGTACAGACGCCGTTTTCATCTGTGTCATCCCAGTTCTTCATGAAGATACCGATCACATCGTAGCCCTGCTCCTTGAGCAAGAGAGCCGTCACCGACGAATCAACACCACCACTCATCCCCACGACAACACGTGTTTTAGAGTTATCACTCATGGTAAGTCTCCCATCTATTCGTTTATTTATACCCTTCAAAATTCTATTCATTATGACTTTCAATAGAATTTCTTTGAGTATAGTCTTTTCGTTTGCTTTTAGGAGTAAAATGGTCTGGGAGACCATTTTAGCCTATCATCTTAAAATGAAAATATGATAGGCAACGAGTCGCAGGCATAACTCGAGTTAGGTAAGACGAGTCAACGACGTAATAAAAGATAAACGAAATGACTAGTTCACGATTGAAGGTCGTGTGTGCTTCAACGATTGAAGGTCGCTTGAGCAGTATTCATTATAACACGCTTGGTTAGAGAAGACAAGAAAGAGGCTGATAAATCATCTCAACCTCCCTTTCTTACTTTGCAAACGAATCAATTCCCCCTTTAAGTTCTTTCTTCGCTTGTTCTATCTGGTATTTCACTTGCTCAAAGCCGGTTCCTCCTAAGGAATTCCGTCTCTGAACAGCGGTTTCTGGGCGCAAGTAGATATAAATATCCTCTTCAATCAAGGGATGGTAGACTTGCAACTCCTCCAAATCCCAATCTTGGATGTTTTTACCATGCTTGATAGAGTCTAGAACCAATTTCCCTACAATTTCATGCGCTTCTCTAAAAGGGAGCCCTTTTTCAGCCAAATAATCTGCCAGTTCGGTCGCATTCGAAAAATCATTCTCTGTTGACTCTTGCATTTTTTTCTTGTTTACCTGCATGCTAGATAGCATACCTGCCAACACATCCAGAGAATTCAAAATCGTTTCTACTGTATCAAACATGCCTTCCTTGTCCTCTTGCAAATCCTTATTATAGGCCAGAGGCAAAGACTTCATGACGGTCAATAGTCCAAGCAAGTGCCCGTAAACCCGTCCTGTCTTCCCTCGAATCAATTCGGCCATATCAGGATTTTTCTTCTGGGGCATGATAGACGAACCCGTTGAAAAGCTATCAGACAAGCTAATGTACTGATACTCAAAACTGCACCAATTGATGATTTCCTCACAAAAACGACTCATATGCATCATCAAAATGCTGGCATTTGACAGAAATTCCAAGATAAAATCACGGTCACTCACTGCGTCCAAGGAATTGGTATAGGGTTGTTGGAAACCCAGTAAATCACTCGATAATTGACGATTGATTGGAAAAGTTGTCCCTGCCAAGGCAGCCGCACCCAGTGGAGATAGGTCCGTATGTTTCAAGTTAAATGCAAAGCGCTCGCTATCCCTTTGGAACATATTGTAATAAGCCATGAGATGGTGGGCAAAACTAATCGGTTGGGCGTGCTGCAAATGAGTATAGCCTGGCATGATGGTTTCCACACGTTTTTCAGCCAAATCCAGCAAAACACCGTTCAGATTCGCCAACTTATCCAAGACATGGCCAAGCTGCTCCTTTAGATATAAGTGCATATCCGTTGCGACTTGGTCATTCCGAGAACGAGCCGTGTGCAATTTCCCAGCCAGAGGACCGATTTTCTCCATCAGCAACACTTCCATATTCATATGAATATCTTCATTTGCAATATCAAAATGAAGCTCTCCTGCCTCTAAATCTCGCAACAAAGCTTTCAGACCATCTTGGATCTGCTCTGCCTCTTCCAAGCTCAAAATGCCAGTCTGTCCTAGCATTTGAACATGAGCTAGGGAACCCATCAAATCAAATTTTGCCAGCTGATGATCAAAGGAAATACTCGCACCGAACTGTTCTACCCACTCTTCCACAGTGCCTTCAAATCGACCACCCCATAATTTTGTATTTTTCGGCATATCCTGTCGTCCCTTTCTATCGCATCACTACTCAACATTTTTCTGAACTTCTGAATAAACCTTAGTCGGAAGCCCCCAAAGCTTGATAAATCCAACAGCCGCATCTTGGTCAAAGGTATCCGCACTAGTATAAGTCGCCAAATTTTCATCGTAAAGAGAATTTGGAGATTTCCGCGCCACTACTTGGGCATTCCCCTTATAGAGTTTAACTTTTGCAGTTCCGTTGACAACTTTCTGTGTCTCCTTGATATAGGCAATCAAAGCCTGAGTTGCTGGGCTAAACCACAAGGCATTATAGATGAGATTGGACAACTCATTTTCGATAATAGGTTTGAAATGAGCCACTTCTCTCACAAGAGTCAAGTCCTCAATCTCCTTATGAGCTGCCAATAAAGTCACAGCACCTGGGCACTCATAAATCTCTCTTGACTTAATACCGACTAGGCGATTTTCCACATGGTCAATACGACCGACACCGTGTTTGCCTGCAATTTCATTTAGCTTTTGAATCAAATCCGCCACTTTCATCTTCTCACCATTGAGGGAGATGGGCACCCCACAGCTAAACTCAATATCAATAAATTCTGGACTGTCTGGCGCCTCTTCTGGCGAAGACGTGATTCCAAATGCTTCTTCTGGCGCTTGGTTCCAAGGGTTTTCCAAGACACCACATTCATTTGCGCGTCCCCAAAGATTTTGATCAACAGAGTAAGGATTGTCAAGGTCAGCAGGAACTGGAACGCCGTTTTCTTTGGCATATTGGATTTCTTCTTCACGAGACCATTTCCACTCACGAACAGGCGCAACTACCTTTAAATTGGGATCCAAAGCTGCAATAGAGACTTCAAACCGAACTTGGTCGTTTCCCTTACCTGTACAACCATGGGCAATTGTGGTTGCCCCCGTCTGATGAGCTATTTCAACGAGTTTTTTTGAAATAAGAGGGCGACTCAGAGCAGATACCAAGGGATACTTCTGTTCATAGTAGGCATGAGCCTGAAGGGCCACTAAAACATAGTCATTAGCAAATTCTTCCTTAACATCAATGACATAAGACTCAACAGCCCCAACCTTGAGAGCTTTATCGTGGATGAACTCCAAATCTTTTCCTTCACCCACATCCATACAAACAGCAATCACATCATAGTCTTTTTTTAACCACGTAATAGCAACTGATGTATCCAATCCACCTGAATAGGCTAAAATAACTTTTTCCTTACTCATTCCTCTTCCTTCTTTCTATTTTTCGATAGAGGCTTTAAAAGCATCGTCAATCAATTTGTCCAACTCCCCAGAATCCTTCAGCTTCTGGATGGTTTTGTCAACCGCTTCTTTCAATTCCTTACTGTCTTTTTTCATCGCAACAGCGTAGGAATCTTCTTTATCATTATCAACATCAAACTCAGCGATGGCTAGGTCTGGATTATTCTCTACATATCCTTTCGCCACTGGCTCCTCAAAGATAACCGCGTCCAGTTGCCCTGATTTCAAATCTGTTATCAAATTTCCATTTTTAGGAAGTGAAACGAGAGAAGAATTCTGCAAGGTTTCTTTGACCAAAGTCTCCTGTATCGAACCTTTCTGCGCTCCAACCTTTTTCTGAGCCAAATCCTTCACAGATTGGTAATTCGTTAATTCAGATTTTCTTACGATCACCTTATTTTTCGAAGTATAGTAGGGAATTGAAAAATTGTAAACTTGACTTCTCTCCTCCGTTTTAGAAATGCCTGATATGGCAAGATCGGCTTTACCTGAATCAAGACTAGCCAGTACATTGTCAAAACTCATTGGAGAGAACTCCACTTCCACACCTAGTTCCTTTGCGATGGCTTTGGCTAGCTCAACATCTGAACCTACAATCTGATTTTTCCCATCGACTAATTTCTGGTATTCAAATGGAGCAAACTCTGGATTTAGGGCCACCACCAATTTTCCTTTAGCTTTAATGGCTTCAACACCTTGGGACTGACTGTTACTACAAGCAAACAGTAAGGGGAACATAAGCAAACCAAACATCGTCATCAGCACCTTCTTTACTTTATTCATAGAAAACCTCCTCTTATTTTTATACTTTTAAATTGTATAAATAATACACTTCTCAAAAACATTTGTCAAGCCAAAACTGAATTTTATTTCATTTCAAACAAAAAAAGCTTATTATATGATATATTTTTACATATAATAAGCTTATTTATACTATTTGAGTTTTGAAACAATTTAAAACATTGCATTGGATTCATACAAAAATATCTTTCCTGAAAAGATATTTACACTTTTTGTTCTAGCAAAACAAAAAAGAGCCCTAAAGGACTTTCAGAACGTAGACAAACCCTATCAGAGTTTAAAAATTGCTCTTTTGAAGGTTGGCCATTATATAATAAAAACTCTTAAGAATGCTGATATAATGCTATTTTTAAGAGTTTTCTACTTTCTCTAGCAAAGAAAAAGATTGAAGAAAATTGTCCAAAATGGACTTTTTCTTCAATCTGGACACTTTTCAAATCCAAACTATTCTTTATAGAAAAAATTCCTATAAAATCGAGCAATAGTTAAAATACAAACAAATATAATTCCCAAAATAGATAATACTATTTTCACAAAGCTCATTTCAGAACCTATAACATAGATATGAAAAAGAGGGGCTAGTCCTACACATAGAGACAATAGATAACTAATAAATCTTATCTCACCAATTCCTGCAAAAAAATGTTTCATGTAACGATTCTCCATTTGCTCCATTAAATCAGTTTTATTTTAGAGTAGCATAAAATAATCAATCCTTCAACAAAAACCATTGGCGAAATACTATTCTAAAGCATTGTTAGATCAGAATTCTCAGAATAGAGCTATCCTAACTATCGAATAGGTTAAATACATACATATCCATGCGATTCTAAACTTAGAATTGCTATAAAATAAATGTTTTCGGACTATGCTAAATCTTTGACTGCCTAACATTTTACTTTCTGAAGGATTCTAAAGCTAGAATAGCTCAAAAATCACGAGAACTTAAGTATTCTAAGCTTAAGAGTCATACAATTATCGTTTTTAATAAGTGTAGTTAGGAGGTAATTTTAGAGAATCTCCTAAAAACAACCGATTTTCTATTTTTATCAATCAAAAAATATTGATAAATTGGTGTTTTAAAATTAAATTTTAAAGGTGTCCTTAAGTTTAAAGATTTTTGATAAGATTTCTGTATTTTTCACAATTCAATGACTCGATGGCATTGTTGAGCCACATAGGCATCGTGGGTAACGATAATGACCGTTTTACCTTCCTTGTTCATATCTAAGAGAAAGTTTAAAACCAAATCTCGATTTTCAGGATCTAGAGAACCGGTTGGTTCATCTGCTAAAAGGAGCTGACTGGGTTTTAAAATAGCTCTAGCAACTGCGATTCGCTGCTGTTCCCCTCCAGATAACTCTGAAACTTTCTGATGTAGAGTTGATGGCAACCCCACCCTCTCTAAAATTTCTTCTATCTTTTTAACTTTATCTTTCTTGGACAATTTCACATACTTTAGAGCAAGCATGAGATTATACTCTACCGTTTCATTGTCAATCAGAGCAAAATTTTGAAACAGATAGGAAATGTGTTCGCGGATAATCGCTTGCGACTTAACAGAATTGACAGGTACATTTTTCTGACCAAAAATTTCATAATGTCCACTGTAATCGCCATCTATCAAACCCAAGAGATTTAACAAGGTTGACTTGCCACTGCCACTTTTTCCAACGATGGCAACTAAATCTCCTTGGTTAATCTTTAGAGATAAGTTCTCCAAAATAACTTTTTTCCCAATAGTTTTCGTAACATTTTCCAACTTTATCATAAGATGTCCCCTTTCAATAACTGCGCTACATTTCGTTTTTCCATCTTAGAACCCAAGAAAAGTACAAACAAAATATCTAAGCATGTAAATCCCGCGAAAAGCAAAAGTGGAAAAAGAGCATGGGCAAAGAATAACAAAACCATAAAAGGAAGGCTATAAACGGCTAATAGGAGACCCAGCAAGGAACGATACCGATCTATCAATTTCCAGCCCATAAACTTCTTGGTGATGATATCTGTTCGCTTCAATAAGAAAGTTGTTACTAGTAAGAAGTAGGAAATCATCATACTAAGGAGACCAAACAAAGCAAAGAGTAGGTTAAAATTCCGAACTGCATCTCGATAACTATCCACCTTCTCTTGTTGAATGGCTTGAATAGATGAAAATTTTAAATAATTCCCATCTGATAATTTCTCAACTAACGATGTCACCTCTTTTTGGTGTTGAGCCGTATTTTCAATTTTAATGGGATTATTTAAACCTGTTGTTGACAGGGAGGCTTTTTCATCCCACATCATATCAGAATCATTGACCAAGCTAATAATTGGATTGTAGAGATTTTCCTTTCGCTTATCACTATATGGAAAGAACGACCAATCTCCTTCATAATAGGCAATCTCGACATCCATCTCCTCTATCCTTCGTTTTTGCTGCTCTTCATACTTCATCGAATGATAGGCAACTAACTTCCCCAAGAGCTGATTTTTATCTTCTTCACCTTTCGTACTTGCTGGCATCAAAATAACTTTTTTAGTGCCGGTATCTGGTAGCTTGAATCCCTTGCTCTTTAGAAAATTGCTATTGGCATAGTAAACAGTTAGCATATCAGCCAGTTGATACTGCTGCACTTGTTCTGCAGTGGCAAAATTTTTGATAGGCAGGTTACTAGTTTGCACATAGCCCGCCTGCGTTTTTTCTACCAAATCCTGATAAAATCGATAGAAATAATCCACTGCCTGCCCTGAGCCTGCCAACTGCTCTTGCCACAGGTTATCATTGAGTTGGAAGGTTTCTAAGGTCAGATAATTTCCTTGACTGATCCACTGTCTCTGGTAATCCAACTCTTTGTTTTCTTGCTCCAAACTTTTCCCCACCCCAATCAGTAAAACCGTCAATAAAATGGTGGTTCCAATTTTCATCAAATAATTAAATATCAAACCAAATTTGAAAGATGAAAAACCTTTCAGCAGAGAGCTGATTGTCATTTTTTGGATTAAGAGGTAAGTCAACCAACTGATAAAGAGATAAAGTTGCAAAAGCAAAAAATGAGACAACCATAACATAGGGAACAAATCTTTCGGCTTATAATCAAGTAAGAAAAACACGCCTAGATTGATCACAAGCGCCCCACCTAGGAGGAGGTAGAGGTTGCCTTTCACAACATCAGCTAAAACAGCCCGATCTTGAAAACCAAGTAATTTTTGTACCCCAACTCTTTTCATCTCCATCATCGGCTGATACACTGTTACTAACACAAGCAGCAAAATAGCCAAGACAAAAATGATGGCAGATAAAAGCAAATCTCGATTTATGACTTCCACTGCACTTTTGTAGGTTGGCTCTAGCAAGGTAGCCTGGTCTATCTTGAAAAAATCGCTCCATTTCTGTACAATCCTATCCTTGTCCATCTCTTGTGTAGAAGTTATCGTATAGCGACCATTTAAACTACGGGATGTATCCTTAATATAGGTTTGAAAAGTCATAAGCTGAATAGGCTTGGCTTTTAGAAAGGTCGGAATCGTACCAAGTTTATTGGAAATTTCTTTATTACTGTAGACTCCTTCACCATCTGTAGTAAAATCAAGAGAAGAAATCCCAAACTCTTGGTAGGGGAAGGTATCTTTATCAAAAACACCAGACTTAATCACCTCATCACCACTGTCTGTTTTGATGATGGATACTTTGTATTCCTTTGATACATCCTCAAAAAATCGAAGTACAGATGCTGCAGGTTCGTTAATCTCTTTCAAATATACATCCAAAGAATCTACAGTCTTTCCCATTTCCTGAATCCGAACCACTTCTCGTGTGTGGTTTACATTAAAAACCAAAAAAGTAGTACACAGAAGCAGGAGTAACATACAGAAATTACTGATTTTTTTCATAAAGATACCTCCTTAGTACTTTATCATCTTAGTCGTAGAATTTGTTACCCTTTTCACAGATTTATTTTAGATTTCTTTTTTACTTTTTATACTACTATGATACAATATTTTTAATCAATTTCAATTTATTGTTAACTTTTTTCACAAATAAGGAGGAAATCATGCGCTACGATTTTGGAAATGTTTATAAAGAAATCCGTGAGTCAAAAGGTTTAACCCAAGAGGAGGTCTGTGGGGGTGTCCTCTCAAGAACCAGCCTATCAAAAATAGAAAGTGGTAAGACAACTCCTAAATATGAGAATATGGAATTTCTTCTCTGGCAAGTCAATATGACCTTTGAAGAGTTTGACTATATCTGCCAACTTTATCAACCAAGTCAACGCACAGAAATTATGCAAACCTATCTCAATATGAGCTCAATCCTAGGGACTAGTGAACTCGAAAAACTATTTCAAAAATGTCAAGACTACCTCAAAACTCACCACGACCTCCCCATCAAAGAGATACGAGATATGCTAGAAATTGTCATTTATATCCGCCAAAATGGGACTAAAAAACTGTCAATCGAAGTTAACAATACTGTAAAGAAGCTATGGAGGAAGATAGAAAAGCAGGACATTTGGTACGAGAATGACTTAAAAATCCTCAATACCATTCTCTTTACCTTTCCTATAGAGCATATCCATCTCATCACTGGAAAAATCTTGCAACGCCTGGAAATCTATAAAAACTATCAACATTTATATGACTTGCGAATGGCAATCCTACTCAACCTTTCCACCTTATACTTGTACAATCAAGATAGAAACATGTGCCAACAAATCTGCTACACTTTACTGGAGGATGCCAAGAAAAAGAAGCACTACGATAGGCTTGCCATCTGCTATGTCCGTATTGGGATTTGTACGGATGATGCTAAACTTATCCAAAAAGGTTTCTCCCTTCTGGAACTAACCGATGAAACCTCCATGCTAGCTCATCTCCAAAAAGAAGTAGAGACCTATTATCAACCGAAGGAAATATAAAAAGTCGAGGAAATTCCTCGACTTTTACATATTATTCTGTTCGTTAGTTCTTAATACCAACCGTTGTTAAGCCAGAAGTTCTTAGCAGCTGTCCATGAACCGTAACGTCCTGCAACGTAGGCATCTGCTACACGTTCTTGGTTTTCTGCTGAGTAGTCACCGTTCAAGTATGAATCTGTCAATTGGTAACGTCCGATGTAACGTCCGTTTGTAGCTGTGTAGCTACCACCTGATTCTTTTTGAGCGATCCATTCTTTGGCTTCTGCTTCAGAACCACTTACAGTTGAAGCTGTGTAGCTTTCTTCTTCATAAGAAGTGCTTGTTGTAGCAGCTGGTGCTTCGTAAGTTGTTGTTTCAGTTATTTCTTCGTAAGTCGTAGTCTCTTCGATTGTTTCTCCTGTTGCAGCTGGTGCTTCATAAGTTGTCGCAGCTGGAGCTGTCCCTTCGATGACCAAAACTTGGTCCACAAAGATCAGATGAATATCCTCTATCTTATTTTTTTCTGCTAATTTTTCAACAGTAGTATTGTACTTCTCAGCGATTTCTGAAAGAGTGTCACCTGGTTTCACTGTATAAGTGACTGTTTCATCCGCAAAAGCAAGTGATGGTGCAAGGAAAGCAAGGAAAGTTGCTGCTCCTGCAAGAGTTAATTTAATTTGTTTAGTTGTTAATGTCATTTCTAAAAATTCTCCTTTTTACTATGCTTCTATCATACCGTTTGAATATTACCGTTTCTTGACGGTTTCGTGTAGAAATATTACAAAAATATTTTATATTTACTGAAACATTGATATTTTTGTCATAAAAGACAAGATTTTATACTATTTTTATCCATTTTTTCAGTTTTATAAGGGAAATAAGCGCAGAGGTCCATTCTTTGATATAATAGATATAAGAATCTTTGTAAGGGGAAACAGATGCACTCACTTCGTTTTCAATCTGTCTTTGATATTATCGGACCAGTTATGATTGGCCCATCAAGTAGCCATACTGCTGGTGCTGTTCGTATCGGGAAAATCGTCTCTTCCATCTTTGATGATACGCCGACAGAAGTCGAATTCCAATTATTTAATTCATTTGCTAAGACCTACCGTGGTCATGGAACTGACCTTGCTCTCGTTGCTGGCATTTTAGGTATGGATACGGATGATCCTGACATTCCAAATAGCCTTGAGATTGCTCACAAGCGTGGCATTAAGATTGTCTGGACCATTCAGAAAGACAGCAACGCTCCTCACCCTAACACCACTAAAATTACTGTGAAGAATGAACACAAGTCCATCAGTGTGACAGGTATTTCTATCGGTGGGGGAAATATCCAGGTCACGGAACTCAATGGTTTTGCCGTTTCTCTCAACATGAATACACCGACCATTATCATCGTGCATCAGGATGTTCCGGGGATGATTGCCCATGTTACTGAAGCCCTCTCTCGTTTCGATATCAACATCGCTCAGATGAATGTGACTCGGGAAAAAGCTGGAGAAAAAGCCATCATGATCATCGAAGTTGATAGTCGAAGTTGTGAAGAGGCGATTGAAGAAATCCGAAAAATCCCCCATCTCCACAATGTCAATTTCTTTAAGTAGGAGGAAACATGTTTTATTCTATCAAAGAATTGGTCGAGCAGGCGGATCTAGACTTCCAAGGAAATGTCGCAGAACTCATGATCGCGACAGAATATGAACTGACCGGCCGGGAACGTGCAGAAGTTCTTCTCCTCATGGAGCGCAATCTAGAAGTCATGAAAGCCTCTGTTGAGCTCGGTCTCAGTGAAAATAAATCCCGTAGTGGCTTAACGGGTGGAGATGCGGCCAAACTAGACCGCCATCTCAAAAGTGGCAAGGCCCTGTCAGACTTTACCATCCTATCAGCAGCCCGAAATGCCATCGCGGTTAATGAACACAACGCTAAAATGGGTTTGGTCTGCGCCACTCCAACCGCAGGAAGTGCTGGTTGTTTGCCAGCCGTTCTCACTGCTGCTATTCAAAAACTTGACCTTAGCCACGAAGAACAGCTGGATTTCCTCTTTGCTGCTGGTGCCTTTGGACTAGTCATCGCAAACAATGCCTCTATCTCAGGTGCTGAAGGTGGCTGTCAGGCCGAGGTCGGATCTGCCTCTGCCATGAGTGCCGCAGCCTTGACCTTGGCTGCAGGTGGGACACCCTATCAGGCTAGCCAAGCCATCGCCTTTGTCATTAAAAATATGCTGGGCCTCATCTGTGACCCTGTTGCTGGTTTGGTTGAAGTTCCCTGTGTCAAACGAAATGCCATGGGAGCCAGCTTTGCCTTTATCGCGGCAGATATGGCCTTGGCTGGTATCGAGTCTAAAATCCCTGTTGACGAAGTCATCGATACCATGTACCAAGTCGGATCGAGCCTTCCAACTGCCTTTCGTGAAACGGCTGAGGGTGGACTCGCTGCCACACCTACTGGTCGCCGCCTACAAAAAGAAATCTTCGGAGAATAACCTCATCTAATAGGAGAAACTATGTCATCAATCTCAGCCATCTTTTTCGATCTAGACGGAACACTCGTTGACAGTTCTATCGGAATCCACAATTCCTTTACCCATACCTTTAAACAACTAGGAGTTCCGACTCCTGATGCCAAAACCATTCGTGGTTTCATGGGTCCACCGCTTGAAACTAGTTTTGCAACATGTCTTCCCAAGGAACAAATCTCGGAAGCTGTACAGATATACCGCTCTTACTACAAGGAAAAAGGCATCCACGAAGCCCAACTCTTCCCCCGAATAACGGAATTGCTTCGAGAACTTTCACAAAACTACCCTCTCTACATCACTACAACAAAGAATACTCCTACTGCTCATGATATGACTAAAAATCTAGGAATCCATCATTTCTTTGATGGCATTTACGGCTCTAGTCCTGAAACGCCACACAAGGCGGATGTCATCCGTTACGCCTTGCAGACGCATCAACTCCCCGCAGACAAAGTTCTCATCATTGGCGACACCAAGTTTGATATGATCGGAGCCCAAGAAACTGGCATTAAAAAGTTTGCTGTCACTTGGGGATTTGGAGAAGAGGCTGATTTGCTCAGCTATCAACCTGACTGGATTGCCCATACAATCGATGATATCATCAGTCAGCTATAACAAGCTAATAGCTTCAAACTACAGAGTAAAAAGACCAAGGTTCTGTCTATACAAAACCTTGGTCTTTGATTTATGATTAATTGTATGAGTCACTCTTACTCAATATGAGTTGTTTCATTTGCAAAGGAAATGATCGCTTCTTTAAGCTCATCTCCACTGAGTGAACGGAACTCCTCAATTTTCTGATTGATGGCTTCTAGTGGCATGACATTTACCTTACCAACGAAAATCTTGTCCATGACTTGGTTATCAACCAATTCGGTCGAAACCAAGAGTTCCTCATAGAGTTTTTCACCCGGACGAATACCGACTTCAACGATTGGAATTTCACTTTCCGTGTGCCCGCTTAGAAGAACCATTTTCTTAGCCAAGTCATAGATCTTAACTGGTTTGCCCATATCGAGGATAAAGACTTCTCCGTCCTTGGCATAAGCCCCAGCATGGATTACCAGACGGCTAGCCTCTGGAATAGTCATGAAGTAACGTGTCATACGGAAGTCTGTCACCGTTACAGGACCACCTTCAGCAATCTGGCGTTCAAAGACAGGAATCACGCTACCACGGCTACCGAGAACATTCCCAAAACGAACTGCACAGTAGGTTGATTTGCTACGTTGGTTAAAGCCAGTGACAATCAACTCCGCCACGCGCTTAGTTGCCCCCATAACATTTGGTGGATTGACCGCCTTGTCAGTCGAAATCATGACCATCTTAGGTACTTTGGCTGCATCAACAGCCTTGGCAACATTGTAGGTTCCGAGGATATTGTTCTTGAAGGCTTCTTTTGGATTGCGTTCCATCATCGGAACATGTTTGTGAGCAGCAGCATGATAGACAATGGCTGGTTTATACTGTTCAAACACCTGCAAGAGACGGTCATAATCTTGAATATCTGCAATAACAGGAACATAATCAATCCCTTGGAATGTACGGATCAATTCATGATAAACGAGGTAGATGGAATTTTCGCCATGTCCCAGCAAGATGATACGTTCTGGATTGAAGCGGCTAACCTGACGACAAATCTCCGAACCAATCGAACCACCAGCTCCTGTCACCAAGATAGTCTTGCCTGTAAGCTCTGCACCTAGGCGGGATTCGTCAAGACGAATTTCCTGACGCCCCAAAAGGTCTGTAATGTCAATTTTCTGGAAGCCACTACCTGGTTGGTGAAGCCCCTGAACAACTGTTTCAACCTTGGGCATCTTGTAACATTTGATACCAAGTTTATTACACATCTGCAGAATACGTTCGTACTCTGACGGATCAAGCGAAGGGATGGCTACGATGACGCGCTCGATTTGGTGGCGTTTGGCCAATTCAGGCAGATTATCATAAGAGCCCAAAACTGGGATTCCACCTAGTTTTTGCCCTTTTTTCTTTTCATCGTTGTCCAAAATCCCCACTAACTCGAGGTCACTAGTTGGGTGTTGGTAGCTATTCATAAAGAGGGCACCACCATCACCAGCACCAATCAAGAAGGTACGACGGTGCTCGCCATCCCCACTACCCTGCTTGCGCTTAGAATAAATCAACTGCCAAGTAATACGAGGGAGCAAGATCAGGAAGGTACTCAATAAAATAAAGAGTATGATGAACCGGATAGAAAATAGAGGAAGAAAAGCGTAGCAAAGTCCGTAAGAGACAATGCTGCTGACGGTTACGCCAAAAAAGATTTTTAAGAAATCTGTGATTTTACTATAGCGACTAATACTCGCATTGAGCCCCCAAAATCCAATCATGATTTGATAGAAGAGGAAGGCCAAACCAGTATAGATAACATAGTCCACAGGCGCTGGGTTAATCAAGCCATAAAAGAGAATGTAAGACACAATGATGGAAACCACCATACTAATAATATCAAATACACCCCAGAACACCTGCTTTTGCTGTTTATTTAAAATTTCAACCAGATCAATCACATAATCTGTTAGTTTTTTATTCATAGGAATTTACTCTTTCTTAAAAGAATGCAAATAAATATACTGTCATTATAACATCTTTTGGCTATTTTATCTTTTACAATACTATTTATTTTTTCTTAGTAATTTTACAAAAATAAACTGACGTACAAAACCTGGACAAAGTGCCACAACCGCCTGAATGGCAATGCTTTTCGCATATTCCATGTAGGAAATTTGGCCTCTTTCAAGCATGCGCTGACGAGCCTGGCGATAGAGTTTAAGGTAACGCAAGCCACCACGACGTTCAAACATCCCTGCACCGACACGAACCTTACACAAGATCTGATCGAGGTTTCCAGTCTTGGCACCTGCGGCAATCATATTGAGCCAGAGGAGATCGTCTTCCATATAAAGCCCATCTTCATAGTTGCCTGCCTTGAGAACCATATCCTTCTTGAACATGACAGTCATGTGATTGAAGGCACTTCTCATTCTTTGGTAAGCTACAATGTCTGCGTGCTGAGTAGGAACACGACGGTAAGAAACAATCTCGTCAGGATTGTCAATAAATTCTGCAATATGTCCACCTAAGAGGTCCAGATTTTCCTGCTCCATTAGTTGGACTTGCTTTTCAAAGCGGTCAGCTACCGCTATATCATCTGTATCCATTCGAGCGATGATATCGTACTGACACTGTAAAACACCGTATCGAAGAGCCAAACCCAAACCTTGATTTTCTTCTAAGGGGCAACGCTTAACTGGAATCTCTGACTGCGCTTCCACTTCATCTAGCACCTGATAGAGTTCGGGCGTGAGCGGCCCGTCCTCAACAAGAACAAGCTCACTTGGTTTCAAGGTCTGGTTTTGAATACTCTTGATAGCATCTCTCAAAAATGTCGGATTTTCCTTTACATAGACCGACATCAAGACGCTGATTTTTTGCTTTTCAGGCACAGTTTTTCTCCAATTTATAGATTTCCTTCCACTATTTTATCACAAAATTTCCTAGTTTCCTATTTTTATCTCAAATCAAGAAAAATTCTGGTAAAGAAATCTGTCCCCTTTAACTCTATTTTCAGTTAAATCGTTCTAGCTTTCTTAGCAGTCCTCTCCTTGACATTGTAAGAAAAAAACCTTAAAATAAGCTGTTATTAAAATCATCTTATCGAGGTTTTTATGAAAAAACAATCACTCTTTTTTGTTCTAGGAATTGTCTTAATCGGGACCATTTTACGCTCTCCTTTTACTTCTCTTCCAACTATTTTAGGGGATATTGCTCAGGGACTAGGAGTCGAGGTTAGCTCTCTTGGGATTTTAACCAGTCTTCCTCTCTTGATGTTCGCTCTTTTCTCTGCTTTTGCAAGTCGCTTGGCACAAAAAATTGGGTTGGAACACCTCTTCACATACTGCCTCCTCCTCTTAACTGTTGGATCTGTCATTCGGATTTTCAATCTTCCCCTTCTCTATCTAGGAACCCTGATCATCGGAGCGAGCATCGCCATTTTCAATGTACTCCTCCCAAGTATGATCCAAGCAAATCAGCCTCAAAAAATCAGTCTCCTAACAACGCTCTATATCACTGCCATGGGGATTTCAACGGCCATCGCTTCTTATCTATCCGTCCCTATCACCCAAGCTAGTTCTTGGAAGGGACTCATCCTCGTTCTCAGCTTTCTCTGTCTGGTCACTCTGCTAGTCTGGTTGCCAAATCATCGCCACAACCACCACCTAGAAAGCCAAAAAGAAAAGCAAGTCAAAGAGAATATTCTAAAAAGTAAAGATGTCTGGGCTATCATTATCTTTGGCGGGCTTCAGTCCTTGTTCTTTTATACAAGTATGACTTGGTTGCCAACTATGGCTGTTAGTGCTGGTCTTTCTAATAGCGATGCGGCTCTCCTCGCTTCTATTTTCTCACTGATTAGCATTCCTTTTTCAATGACTGTTCCAAGTCTGACGACTCGTCTATCAGATGGTCACCGTCGAATCATGCTGGCAATTATCTCTATCGCTGGGATGACAGGAATTGCCATGCTCTTATATCCAACCAATAATTTCCTCTACTGGTTAGTCGTCCATCTCTTGATTGGAACGGCCTGCAGTGCCCTCTTCCCCTACCTCATGGTTTGCTTTTCTCTTAAAACCAGTTCTCCTGAAAAGACCGCTCAGCTATCAGGACTAGCGCAAACAGGGGGCTACATCTTGGCGGCCTTTGGTCCTGCCTTGTTTGGTTATAGTTTTGAACTTTTCCAATCTTGGATCCCAGCTGTCCTTGCCCTTCTAGTCGTTGATATCATCATGACCGTCTCACTCTTTATGGTCGATCGGGCTGATAAGATACTTTAATTTTTCTAAAATACTTCTCAGATATAAACAATGCAAAGCCAGACTCTATCTGGCTTTTTAGGCGTTTCTATCAAGAAAAAGCGCCATCCATCTGTTAGCAGAAAGATGGCATTTTTGATATAATAAGATGTACAGAAACTAATTGTCATGTGAAAAATAAATTAGTTCATAAGATAGCTACTATTTTAAATGAGGTGTACAGAATGGATGAACAGAAATACAATTTGGATCAAAGTTTAGCAGAGTTAGATAAGCTCTTTGACTTATCAGCAAAGGAGACAGATAAGACTGCCTGCGAAGCTCTAGCAGAAAAAGCAAGAATAATTTATGAACAATACCCTGAATCAGAAGACATTGCGTTGCGGTATGCTAGGATTTTGTTCAATTTGTCAATCCAGCAGACTGAGTTAAAAGAACTGGAGGCTACTGTCGAAAAATTAGAGAAATTACAGCAACAATTCCAGGATTCGCCTGATATAGCTTTGCCGTATGCCATGATTTTGGTTAATTTATCAACCGAACAAACTGAGTTGAAGGAATGGAAGGCTACTGCTGAAAAATTAGAGAAATTACAGCAACAATTCCAGGATTCGCCTGATATAGCTTTGCCGTATGCCAGGATTTTGTTCGATTTGTCAACCGAACAGACTGAGTTGAAGGAACTAGAGACCACTGCTGAAAAATTAGAGAAATTACAGCAACAATTCCAGGATTCGCCTGATATAGCTTTGCCGTATGCCAGGATTTTGTTCGATTTGTCAACCGAACAGACTGAGTTGAAGGAACTAGAGACCACTGCTGAAAAATTAGAGAAATTACAGCAACAATTCCAGGATTCGCCTGATATAGCTTTGCCGTATGCCATGATTTTGGTTAATTTATCAACCGAGCAAACTGAGTTGAAAGAACTAGAGACTACTGCTGAAAAATTAGAGAAATTACAGCAACAATTCCAGGATTCGCCTGATATAGCTTTACGTTATGCCAGGATTTTGTTCAATTTGTCAACCAAGCAAACTGAGTTGAAAGAACTAGAGACTACTGCTGAAAAATTAGAGAAATTACAGCAACAATTCCAGGATTCGCCTGATATAGCTTTACGTTATGCCAGGATTTTGTTCAATTTGTCAACCAAGCAAACTGAGTTGAAGGAACTAGAGGCTACTGTCGAAAAATTAGAGAAATTACAGCAACAATTCCAGGATTCACATGATATAGCTTTGCCGTATGCCAGGATTTTGTTCAATTTGTCAAACGTACAGACTGAGTTGAAGGAGCAGAAGGCTACTGTCAAAAGATTAGAGAAATTACAGCAACAATTCCAGGATTCACATGATATAGCAGAAGCATTTGCTAGGATTTTGTTCAATTTGTCAAACGTACAGACTGAGTTGAAGGAGCGGAAAGCTACTGCTGAAAAATTAGAGAAAT
This sequence comes from Streptococcus mitis, assembly GCF_003942695.1. Lineage (GTDB taxonomy): Bacteria > Bacillota > Bacilli > Lactobacillales > Streptococcaceae > Streptococcus > Streptococcus mitis_BD. The sequence goes on along the minus strand of NZ_RJNU01000002.1, from coordinate 99,624 downwards.
TACAGCAACAATTCCAGGATTCGCCTGATATAGCTTTGCCGTATGCCAGGATTTTGTTCAATTTGTCAAACGTACAGACTGAGTTGAAAGAACTAGAGGCTACTGTCAAAAAATTAGAGAAATTACAGCAACAATTCCAGGATTCACATGATATAGCAGAAGCATTTGCTAGGATTTTGGTTAATTTATCAACCAAGCAAACTGAATTGAAGGAACGGAAGACTACTGTCAAAAGATTAGAGAAATTACAGCAACAATTCCAAGATTCACATGATATAGCTTTACGTTATGCCAGGATTTTGTTCGATTTGTCAACCAAGCAAACTGAGTTAAAGGAGATCGAGGCTACTGTCGAAAAATTAGAGAAATTACAGCAACAATTCCAGGATTCGCCTGATATAGCTTTGCCGTATGCCATGATTTTGGTTAATTTATCAACCGAGCAAACTGAGTTGAAGGAGCGTAAGGCTACTGTCGAAAAATTAGAGAAATTACAGCAACAATTCCAGGATTCGCCTGATATAGCTTTACGTTATGCCAGGATTTTGTTCAATTTGTCAACCAAGCAAACTGAGTTGAAAGAACTAGAGACTACTGCTGAAAAATTAGAGAAATTACAGCAACAATTCCAGGATTCGCCTGATATAGCTTTGCAGTATGCCATGATTTTGGTTAATTTATCAACCAAGCAAACTGAATTGAAGGAACGGAAGGCTACTGTCGAAAAATTAGAGAAATTACAGCAACAATTCCAGGATTCACATGATATAGCTTTGCCGTATGCCATGATTTTGGTTAATTTGTCAAACGTACAGACTGAGTTGAAAGAACTAGAGGCTACTGTCAAAAAATTAGAGAAATTACAGCAACAATTCCAGGATTCGCCTGATATAGCTTTGCCGTATGCTATGATTTTGTTCAATTTATCAAATAAGCAGACTGAGTTAAATAAACTCGAAACCACTGCTAAGAAATTACAGGAATTGCATGAACATGAACCCTTCCGAGAATCTGAAGAAATCGCTTTTATATATGGCGTGTTCTTAACAAGCTTATTTAATCATCAAACGGATTCAGATGAACGTCTTCAAACCACAGAAACAATTAAAAATCTCTATGAACAATTTTCCAAATTTATGTTACAAAATTTTGATGATTTATTTTTTAGTAATGATAATGTTTGTGACAGTGATGAGTACAAGCTATTCAACTTTATCCTAAGAGAAGGTCTTTTAAATAATACTAAATATGCTATTTTACAAACATGGGCAAAGCGTTATAAAGAGGACTCGAATGAACTTAAAAACTTACTGTCTATTTACCAGTATGTTCAAAAAATCAAATACCAACTTGGATTGAAAAATGAAGATAAAAATAAAAATCTTAAGTTCGGCCATTACACTAAAGGGAGCGTTCTTCAAAGTTTATTGGATCAGAAGGAGGAATCAAGCTTTTCTATAGTTGGAAAAACTCGTTTGAATAATGCGAATTATATGAATGATCCTGAGGAAGGTATCATTATAGAAAAGATATTGGGCTTAGATAGACGAGATGCTTTGGAGCCAAGCTCATGGTTTTTAATGAGCTTTACTATTAAAACGGATGATTTAGCTATGTGGTCCCAGTATGGTGATGATGCCAAAGGTGTTTGTCTTGTACTTCGGGAGGATGACTTTTCTAGATTTTCATCCTTCAATGATGTTTCTTGGCGTCGAGAAAAAATCTCTTTAGAATTTTCTGATAAGATGTATTTAATGAAATCTGAATTAAATAGTAGTTTTGAAAAATCTGCCTTTCGGAGTGAGAGTGAGAATTCAATCAATACTGTTAATGATGAAGGAACTGAACCGAATTCTGAAGAAAAAGGTAATGTTTCAAAAGGAAATGTAGATTATCTCTACCGAATAGCCTATGTCAATGATTCAGGTGGTAAGTTTAGCATAGAAAAAACGGAGCTCTTTAACGACTATGAAATCAAAAATTTAGAAACATTGTTGAAAGCCTTAAAGGGAAAAATAGATAAGGATTTGGACAAAGGAGATGATTTTTATCAAAAAGCGATTTCTGACTGTATAGAGGAAATTCGTTACTTATTTAAATCTGTGGATTATAAATATGAGGATGAGTTGCGTATCTTACGCTATGCTAATCTAGACCCAAGTAATGATAAAATAAAAATTGATAAAGAATCTGGAATTGGTAAACTTTATGTAGAACGGGAAAATCCAATTCAAATCGATGAAGTCATTTTCGGTCCTAAGTTTCCAAATCCTGAATACGTGACTCCTTTATTGAAACTTTTGGATAAGGAAATCAACTATAAGAAATCTACGATAAAATTTAGATAAAATTTAGATAAAAGCTAACAACATTCTCTAAACTTCTAGTTTTTACTAGGAGTTTTTTATATATAAAATTTTTACACATATTTCTTGACAGGGCTTTCAACTTGAGATACAATATATTTGAAAAGAGTATATATAAAATTTTTATATAATAAAAAGGAGGTTTCCCATGTACTTCCCAACATCCTCTGCCTTGATCGAGTTTCTCATCTTGGCTGTACTGGAGCAGGGGGATTCTTATGGTTATGAGATTAGTCAAACCATTAAGCTCATCGCCAATATCAAAGAATCTACGCTCTATCCCATTCTCAAAAAATTGGAAGCCAGTGGCTTTCTGACCACCTACTCTAGAGAGTTTCAGGGGCGTATGCGCAAATACTACTCCTTGACCAATCGGGGCGTAGAGCAGCTCGTTACTCTAAAGGAAGAGTGGACGCTCTATACCGACACCGTCAACGGCATCATAGAAGGGAGTATCCGCCATGACAAGAACTGACTATCTGACTCAGTTAGAAACCTATCTCCATAAACTGCCTGAAGCTGACCGCATTGAAGCTATGGACTACTTTAAGGAACTATTTGACGATGCAGGTCCAGAGGGCGAAGAAGAACTCATCGCCAGTCTGGGAACACCAAAAGAAGCAGCTCATGATGTCCTCTCTAACCTCCTCGACAAGAAAGTCAATGAGGCACCCGCTCAAAAGAATGATCGCCAACTCCTACACATTGCCCTCTTGGCCTTACTAGCAGCCCCTATCGGCATTCCTGTTGGAATTGCAATTATCTTAACCATTATCGGGTTTTTTATCGCGGCGACCGCTGTCATTCTAGCCTTTTTCACCGTTTCTGTGACGGGCATCCTGCTGGGCGGACTCTTTATCGTAGAAAGTTTTAGCATCCTAGTAGAAGCTAAATCTGCCTTTATCTTGATTTTTGGGGCCGGTTTGCTTTCTATCGGTGCTTCTTCTCTTGTTCTACTAGGCATCTCCTATGTAGCTCGTTTCTTTGGTCTTCTAGTCGTCCGCTTGGTGCAATGGATTCTTAAAAAAGGAAAGAGAGGTGACAGACATGCGTAAATTGACAAAAGGATTTCTCATTTTTGGCGTGGTTTCTACGATTCTTGGTTTTATCATGATTATTGCAGGCGCCCAGTCCAATGGTATTCAAAGTTTGCTTGCCATGTCAAAAGACCCCGTCTATGACAATCGTATCGAAGAAGTGACCTTCGGAAGCGAAGTGGAAAAACTTGATTTGACCCTTGAGGACCATAGCCTAACCATCACAGAGTCTGTAGATGACAAGATCCATATCACCTATCATCCGTCAGTGTCTGGCCGTCACGATCTAACTACTGGCATGAGTGACAAAACACTGAGTGTCACCGACAAACAAGCCTCCCAACATCGTTTTCTCGGTTCAGGAATCGAAAGCCTACTTCGTATCGCCAGCAACTATTCTAATCGTTTTGACGAAGTCGTTCTCTCCCTACCTAAAGGGAGAACTCTGAAAGCTATCAATGTCTCGGCCAATCGTGGACAGACCTCCATCCGTCAAGTCACCCTTGAAAATGCGACAATCAAAACAAAAGGCTACCACTTAAGAATAACAGAAAGCTCCATCAAGAACAGTACACTAACGACACCTAGTATTATCAATATTTTTGATACAGAATTGACAGATAGCCAGGTCAAGACGGAAGGGGAACACATCTATGCTGAGAATATCCAGTTTCACGGTAAGGTTGAGCTAGACTCTCATAACGACTTAAGACTCTTTCTTTCTAAGACAGAATTCGATCGTATCAATTTAGACATTTCTTCTAAGCATGGCGGTATTTATCGTAAAGCATACAGAGAACACCCTAGACAAAAAGACAATGAACTTGCCAACCCCTACAAGACAGACAAAGCAGATGTTAAGGATATACTCATTATAAAAGCCAATCAGGATATCTACCTACCCAAGGAAGAAGAATGCTCTGCTCCACCTAGAAATCATTGACAAAAACGCTTTCATCTGCTAGTCTAAAGATAGAAAATGCCCATAAAAAAGGAGGTTCCACCATGACACAAGAATGGTTTGAAAGTGCCGATCTTGAGAAGAAATCACCTCAGACGAAATCGGAAAACCAGCCCAACGAGCCAGAAACTACGGAAACTGTGGAGACCGAACTACAAGTAAACGAAGAAACTTCTGTCTCACCTAAAGAGCTGGAAACGCATGAGGAGGAAACTCCCGAAATAATCGAGGAAGAGGGAGAAGGGAAAGCTGAAGAGGAACACAAGCAAGAAACCCCTGCAAAAGAAAAAAGCATCCTCAGCAAGGCTTTAGAAAGCCCCTATATCCCAGATATTGACCCTCGTAAAACAGCCAGATTCAAAGAAGAAATCGCACTGTTTTGGACTTGGCTGTTGGATGCTATCCAAGAACCAACTGCCAGCAAGACTACGGACCAAAAGCATCGTTATAGTGTCTTTGCCCTGCTCACCTTGCTATCTTCGATTAACCTTTTCTTTAGTATCTACCATATCAAGCACCTCTACTATGGCTATATGATTTCTATGGCTAATGGTTCTCCTAACCAGCTCCCACCTTTAGATCTCTTTGCCGGGCTTTCGATTCTGGTCGCTAACGCTCTATTTTACTTTTCCATCATTTTGGGAGGATTTACCGTCCGACGTGTGCTGGACCAGGAGAGCGACTTCACATTCCAAGAAGCTTGCGATCGTTACAGCAGACTCTTTGCTATACCACTTGTCCTAACGGCTCTAGCAAGTTTCTTTGCACTTTTTGGTGGCTTGCGATTCGCTGGTATCCTCACTCTTCTAAGCATGGCCATCTTTGCCCTTGGAAATCTCTTTGTGATTAGCAAGCCAAGTAAGACCAGCAGCCTCGACCCATTTTATCGTTTTCTGCTAGCTGTCTTACTTGATGGCACTATTCTCTTACCCTTCTTCATTGCAGAGCTTGCGCTGACAGTAGACTACCTTCGCATCCTGACATTCTTTTAACCAAAATCCCTGCCATTTGTTAATGACAGGGATTTTTATTCTTACTCTTTTTTAACCGTGTCTACTTGACGGCTGCCAATTCTTCAAAATCTTTTCCCAAAATGGCTTGGACTTCTAATTGATTGGCATCTAGTTGATGGTAAAATGCTGTTGGTAGTGACTCTAGAAATCTTGCATAGTCCAAGCGAGCGATGGATTCGTAGTCTTCTGCTTTGGACCCATCACCAGAAATCGCCACTAGGTCAATCTCCCAAACAAGCTCCTTTCCTGCTAACTGCTCGGTATAGGCTGCCGGTACAATGGGTTCCTTTGGCAAAATTGTCTTGACTCCCTGGGCTAGGTGATAGATACCATGCACCTTGCCTTGGGCGTCTGGGTAAAATTTCACACTGGCAAGATAGGCATCAGAACCTTGAACTTTCTTGACCAGCTCTTCAAAACGTGCCAATCCATCCTCAGCCAAAAAACTCTCGAGATATTCCTTGTTGAGATAGATAGGGGATAAGAGCCCTTGGCAATATACTAAACGAGCCGTCTTATCCGCTAGATAATGCTTGACCGTTTCTCGGAAATAAGCTTCAAAGTCAAATCCTTCTATCCCTTCTACCGCTTCCCCCAACTTGCCAGATAGGGCCTGGAGGAGAGTCTCTACAATCTCCCAGTCCGCTCTAGTAAGAAAATCTGGAATCACCACTTGATAGCCTTTTCGACTATCCGCATAGTTCACTTTGAAGAGAAATTGCGACTTACCTACAATCCCACACTCCATGTATTCGAGATGATTGAGCGGCTGACGGAGATAGACGGCATCATAACTATGTGACTCCAAGCCCTCCACCAAGGCCAAGATGGACTTGGCAGTCAAGACCTCCTGTTGTCCTAGAATACTTTCTTTATTTGGGATAAAAAATGTTTTCGCCATAACTGGCCTCCTTTGAAATCGTTTACATACAGTATACCCTATTTCCCTGAAAGATACAGAAACAAATTTAAGATTTTTAGATAAAAAGCATAGAAAAACAGCCCCTGAAGGCTGTTTGCTTTATCTTTATACTGTAGCGACTTGATCCAAGCTTTCACCGATAGCAGCTAAGCGCTCCACCACTTCTGCTTGTGTCAATTCATTTTCTGAAACATAGCGGTTTCGTGGGTGAACACGGCACTCGTGTGAGCATCCACGAAGGTACTTGTCTTCATTTGCTTCTGATGTTAGGATACGACGGTTACAGAAGGGATTTCCACAGTTGACATAGCGTTCACATGGCGTTCCATCAAACCAGTCTTTCCCTACGATGGTTGGGTTAACATGGTTGACATCGACTGCGATACGCTCGTCAAAGACGTACATTTTCCCATCCCAAAGCTCACCTTGGACTTCTGGGTCTTTACCGTAGGTTGCGATTCCTCCGTGCAATTGACCGACATCTTTGTAGCCTTCACGGACCATCCAGCCTGAGAATTTCTCACAACGAACTCCACCTGTACAGTAAACCACGACACGCTTGTCCATGAATTTTTCCTTGTTGTCACGAACCCATTGTGGCAATTCACGGAAGTTGCGGATGTCTGGGCGGATAGCACCGCGGAAATGTCCTAGGTCGTACTCATAATCGTTACGTGTGTCAAGAACCACTGTATCTTCGTCAAGAAGGGCTTCTTTGAACTCTTTTGGAGACAAGTAAGCACCTGTTGTTTCAAGTGGGTTGATGTCGTTGTCAAAGTCGTTGTCTTCCAAACCAAGGTGGACAATTTCTTTCTTGTAACGAACAAACATCTTCTTAAAAGCTTGTTCACTTTCTTCATCAATCTTGAACCAGAGGTCTTCCATGCCTGGGAGGCTGTGAACATAGTCCATGTATTTTTGAGTTGTTTCGTAGTCACCTGAAACAGTCCCGTTAATCCCCTCGTCAGCAACTAGGATGCGGCCTTTGAGACCGATTGATTTACAGAAAGCCAGGTGATCTGCAGCAAATTGCTCTGCGTTTTCAATTGGAGTATAGAGGTAGTAAAGTAAGACACGAATATCTTTTGCCATAAGATTTGTTCTCTTTTCTATTCTTAAATTTTCAGAATTTTTCATTCAACTATACTAGTATACCCACTCAGGAAAACGAATGCAATTTATTTGACCGGAAATTGTATAGAGAGACCTGCCACTGCACTTCATCAGTAACCATACCGAATCGCAGATAATTCTCTCAATTTTTTGATCTGCTCGGCTTGACTTTCTGACAAACTTAGCTTGTTGTCAATTAACACACGTGAGATGTCAACGTTCATTTGGCTCAGAATAAATGGAGTAGAGGTTCCATCGTCCTTTAATCGTTTTTTATAAATCACTAACTGATTTTTCAAAGGAGCAAGTTGAGGCTTATCCTTTATATCTTCTAGTAGATAATCTATGATAGTCATGGCTTCGCAACGTCTTTCACTTCCTCCAGCAAACCATTTTAATGGTGTCATTCTCATTTTCCTCCTGAAACTCACTATAAATTGAAAAACTATACTTCCTAACTCGCGCCAGTGTTTTACCCAAACACTCTATGTAAAAAAGTCAGCAAAAATGGCAAGGTCGCTACAATATTATTGATAACATGCACCGCATAGGAAGGATAAATGCTCTTAGTATAGCGGGTCAAACCAGCAAAGATGATTCCAACTGTTGCAAAGACGAAGATATCTAACAGACTAGGCAGGCTTGAAAAATGAGGGAGAGCAAACAAAATAGACGGAAGGATCAAATCAAGACCAAATCTCGAATCTTTAAAGAAGGCATGTTGAAGTAATCCTCTATAGAGCAACTCTTCCATCAATGGCCCCAGAAAGAACAAGGTTATATAGAGACCTAGCTCAGCAAAATTGGTCTCACTAAAGCCAATCAGTAGAGCCCAACCTTCCGCAGTTGACTGAACATATTTAGCTGTCTGAACGTTAAAAGAGATCTGGAGCACTACCACTAATACTGTCAAAATCGAATACCAGAGCCATTTTTTTCTCGGCACACGAAAGAGATAACCATGGCCTGTCTTAACCAGAATCCAAATCATGACTCCGCTAAATAGCAAACTCAAGATATTTTGAATCCAGAAGAAATTGCCTATCTGGGAAGAAAATTGCCAATAATTTTGAACAATAGACGTCAGCTGAGAAAGACCAAATACGAAAAATAGGTAGGATAAAATTGCACTTGTTTTGAATAGAAGCTGATACTTTTTCATGATAGACCTCCTGTAGATACACGTGTATCACATCGTCGAAACTCTTAGAACTACTATTTTCTTTTTTGTATCCTAAAAATCACTACCTCCCCTAGAAAACTAAGGAAGGCAGTGATCACATTTTTAGGAATTAGGAATGAATACACGAAATCAGTTTATATTATGATTTTTTGTTTTTCAAGAATTCGTCGTATTGTTTTTGCATTTCGTTCAATACTTTTTCGTAGGCACCTTCAGATTTCAATTTTTCCATCAATTCTGGGATTGCTTTATCTGGGTCTACAGTACCAGTGTTGATAGCTGTATCGAATTGTTGCATTGTGTTAGAAATTGCTGAGATTTCAGATTTCACACTGTCAGTGTTAAAGATGAATCCAAGTGCTGGAGATTCTTTGGCTTCTGCCAATTGTTTCTTAGAATCTTCGATTTGTTGGTCTGTAACGTTTTCGTTGATGTAAAGGATCCAGTTGTTACCAGTGTTCCAACCTGACATGTGAGTGTTTCCTTTGTAAGCATCAAGGACGCGTACACGGTTTTCTTTACCTTCAACTTTTTCCCAGTTCTTGCCTTCTGGACCGTAAACAAGTCCGTTCAAGAGTTCTGGGTTTGTGTTCAAGAGATTCAACACTTCCATTGATTTTTCTTTGTTCTTAGAGTTGTTTGAGATGACAAAGTTAGCAACTTGTGTTGTTTGGTTTTTCTTGATAAAGTTAGTGATTGGTTTGATTTGGATATCTTTGTTAGCAACACGTGAAAGCAAGCTGTTACCGTAGTCAGCTGGTCCTACTGTTTCTTCACGAACGAACCAAGTATCTTGTTGAAGGTCAAATGAAGTGTCGCTTGTTGCTACGTCTTTTGGAATGTATCCTGCTTCATAGAATTTGTGAAGAGTCTTCAAGTGTTCTTTGAAACGAGGCACTTCGTAACGGTTTACGATCTTAGTAGTATCTCCTTCAAGGTCGATAACGAATGGAAGTCCGTTTGGTACTGGATAGTCAAAGTTATCAGATGGGATGAAGTTCTTCGTAACCGCAAATGGTACTACGTCTGGAGCTTTCTCTTTAATTTGTTTCAAGACTGGTTCAAGTGTTTCGTATGAAGTGACACCTGAAATATCAATGCCATATTTGGCAAGAAGAGCGCCGTTAAAGGCAAAGTTTTGAGATGATGCAACGTTGGCTGCAACTGGAACAGCGTAAATCTTACCGTTTACAGTGTTCCCTTTGATGTAAGCTGGGTCAAGTGCTTTGTAAAGCTCTGCTCCTTCTTTCTTGTACAATTCTGTCAAGTCAGCGTAAGCACCTTTTTGAGCATTTACAACATAGTTATCTGCAAAGGCAATATCGTAGTTTTCACCTGATGATGTGATAACTGACATTTTCTTACCGTAGTCACCCCATCCAAGGTATTGGATATCCAATTTAGCACCAACTTTTTCTTCGATGATTTTGTTTGCATTTTCTAGCAATTCATCCAAGTTGTCTGGTTTGTCACCGATTTGGTACATTTTAAGAACAGGTTTGTCACCTGAAGCTGAGTCAGCAGCTTTTTTGTTGTTACCTGAAAGGTTTCCACAAGCAGCAAGACTTGCAGCCAAAGCGACTACGCTAGCAGATGCAAAAGCATATTTTTTCCAGTTTTTCATGATAAAAACTCCTTTTTTATTTTTAAACTTATAAACGATTTAATGATTTTAACTTCAGCCACTAAGATGAAGTTGGGAAGGGAGAAACGGTGTTTCTCAGCAAGTGCTATTCTTTCACACCACCGATTGTCAACCCTTTAACAAAGTAGCGTTGGAAGAATGGATACAGAATGGCAATCGGAAGGGTTGCAACAACAACCATGGCCATACGACCTGTTTCTTTCGGTAGAGCGACTCCCAGTTGACCAGATAGGCCGACTGCTTTTGCGATGTAGTCCATATTTTGCTGGATTTGCATAAGCAAATATTGCAATGGATACAAGTTGTCACTCTTGATATAAAGAAGGGCGTTGAACCAGTCGTTCCAGAAACCAAGAGCTGTCAAAAGCGTAATGGTTGCGATACCTGGAAGTGACAATGGCAAACAAATCTGGAAGAAGATCCGAGCTTCACTGGCACCATCGATACGAGCAGATTCGAGAATGGCTTCTGGAATGGTCTTCTTGAAGAAGGAACGCATCAAGATGATGTTGAATGGTGAGAGAAGCATTGGAACAATCAAGGCCCAAACGGTATCACCCAGTTGAAGCAGGCGAGTAACCACGATATAGCCTGGTACCAAACCAGCATTGAACAACATACTAAGAAGAGCGAAGATCGTAAAGAATCTGCGGTACTTAAAGGTTGTCCGTGAGATGGCGTAGGCATAAGTTGTCGTGATGAAGACGTTGGTCACTGTTCCGACTACTGTTACAAAGACTGAGATAAAGAGCGCTTGGAGGATTTTATCCTTAAACTGAGCCAAGAACTCAAAACCATCTAATCCAAACTGTGATGGGAAAAAGCTATATCCATACTGGAGGATGCTCTTTTCATCTGTCACCGAAATGATGATAACGAAGATAAAGGGCAAGATACAAGAAAGAGCGATCAAACCAGAGATGATACTAAAGAAGATATCTGCTTTCTTACTGAAGGAGTGAATGCCGACATTATCGATTTTTTCTTTTTTAATTTTCTTTTCTGCCATATTCTCCTCCTTTCTAGAACAAAGCTGAGTTTGGATCGACTCGTCTTGCAAGCAAGTTTGATAGGATAACCAGAATCAAACCGACAACGGATTGGTAAAGACCGGCTGCTGAAGCCATACCGATATCTGCTGTCTGAGTCAAACCATTAAATACATATACGTCCAAAACGTTGGTTACATTGTAAAGCTGACCAGCATTGTGTGGGATTTGATAGAAGAGACCAAAGTCTGCACGGAAGATATTTCCGACTGCAAGGATGGTCAAGACTGTTACAAGCGGAGTCAACTGTGGAATGGTTACGTTGCGAATGCGTTGCCACTTGCTAGCCCCGTCCACTGTTGCTGCTTCGTAGTAGGTTGGATCAATTCCCATGATTGTCGCATAGTACATGACACTGCTATATCCAAAGCCTTTCCAAATACCAAGAAAAAGGAGAAGATATGGCCAAATGCCTAAGTCAGCGTAGAAGTTGACTTCCTTCATGCCAATGGATGTTAGGAAATGGTTGAAGACCCCTTTGTCAATGTTTAGGAAGGCATCTGTAAAGAAACTGATGATAACCCATGACAAGAAGTAAGGGAACAACATAGATGTTTGGAAAATCTTAACCATTCTCTTAGAGCGAAGCTCGCTGAGGATGATGGCAATCCCTACTGATACAATCAAACCGATAAAGATAAAGCCAAGATTGTAGAGAACGGTATTACGAGTGATGATAAAGGCATCTTTTGAACTAAACAAGAATCTGAAATTATCTAACCCGACCCATTTACTATTCACAATACTATCTATGAAACCATTACTGGTCATATGGTAGTCTTTAAAGGCGACCACATTCCCAAATACTGGAATGTAAAAGAATAGAATCAACCAGAGTGCCCCTGGTAAAACCATCAAGAGAAAGATCCAGTTATCTCTCAAGGTCTTTGAAAACTTTTTCATAATTTCCTCCCTTTTTATTCCTAAAAACTGATTTCATCGAATTTTTAGGTTTGATAACGATTACATTATTAGTATACTCCTATTTGAAGGCTAGGTTAAACTACTAATTATAGAAAAAACTCCACAAATTATTTTTTGTGGAGAAGTTTTTTATAAGAAATAGGTTTCACGAGAAACACTCTGCATACGATAAATGTATTTCCTCTTTACTAATTGAAAACTTGTTCTAATATTGGGTGATGAAACTCGACAAAATGAACCTGGGCATTTATGATAGCCCATGATTCATTTTTATCAATCTCTGGTCTTCCTTCGGTATGTAAAAGAGCAGGATTACCATCCTTGTAGCCAAAGAGAATCACCTCTGTCTCTGCTTCATTCACATAGCAAGCTAGGATTTCAAACCGCCCAGAACCTGAACCTGCACTATACACATACCATTTAAAAGTATAATTCACCCCATCTACTTGTCCAAATTGCATTATCTGGTCTGGCACTGCTAGTCCATAGTAGTGACCATATGTTGCTAAGTTAGTTGACTTAAATCTTTCACCTTTACTATCCGAATAGGATTCCATGGTTGTTTTTATCTTGTCTATTAAAGAACTATTATCTGTATCTGGCTCGCTCTCTGTGGTTACACTTGTTTTTAATAGAAATTCCTTAAAACGTTGCGCTAAATCTGTGTTCTCAGTCTCTTCAAAATTTGCAGTAGGGATAGTTTCCAGTGTCTTATCGGCATGCAAGACCTGTGCTTGCCCATCCTTCAGTGTAAATAGGTAGAAATGTTTGTCCTGATTGTCATAGTAGGCATCCAAAATCAAGTAGTCATAAGCATTGTCACTCGATACTCCAAAAACATTCCATTTGACACTTTTCTGAGAGACAGTTGTTGTTTCTAATTTTTTGATGAGGTCATTCTTTTCATCAAAGTTTGCATGCTCTAGTCTATGATAGGACTGCCCCATAGAAGAAGCCCAGCTTGCAAACTCTTCCTCCCACTTTTCAGTGTTGTATTGGATTAGCTTCTGAAAATCTGAGTAGTTCTTCATAATCAAGGCTTGATCAGTCGGATTAGATAACTGGAGTTCTTCCATGGCTGCAACTGTAGCAGCCATAGGTGATTGGACGGTTGTATCCTTATGATTTTTTTCATGCGAAAGAGCCTTTTGATAGGAATCTGCTAAATAGTGAAAATAGTTGGTTGTTTCCTTGGTTTGTTGCTCCCTTGGTATTGACGGACTAGTTACGCTATCTTCTGTCGCCTTGTGGCAGGCAGATAAAACTAGCACACTCGCACCTAGGACTAGTAGTAGCTTTTTCATGGTCATACCTCCAAACTATCTTTCTACCTTCATTATACTCCTTCCCTATCTCCAAATCAAAAAACATCTCCATCAATTTAAAAGGAGATGCTTAACTGTTTGTGATGAATGCCTAAGTCGTATAAATCGTCGATGCTGTCGCAATGGTATGCCACTGATTGGCTGTAGTTGCTGCGAAATCCCTGTCTGCGTAGAAATCAGTAAATGGTAGGATTTCAACTTCTAGCTCGTCGATGCGGTCAATCTGATCAGACAGATAAGCTTCGATACGACTTTCTGCTCGTTTGATGCGTTGCAAGAGTCCGCCCATACGAATATCGACTGTATCCAAGCCAAAGACCTTATTTTCTTTCAACCATTGGTGGCTAAAGAGGGCATGGAAGTGTTCGATTTGACTTCTGAGTTTTGGCAATTCTTGTCTTGCAATTTCTTGTAGACTTTCCTTATCGTTTACTTGGTAGGCCTGACGGATGCGTCGTCCCACATCCACTTTACTGCTTAAAATAGCATTCAACTGAGACTGTGTTTCAAAGAGATAGGCGTAGATGCCTGCTTTGTCTTTGATAGCAGCAAGGGTCTCCGCAGCATGCGCAAAGTGGGGCTTGTCCTGTTCAGGTGTCATGTGTCTGTCAAGAATCGGACAGAGAATATCCTGATAAAAGACATAGCGGTTGGGATTGATGCCACTGAGATTGCCTGGTAGGTCTGGCAAGAGGTTGGCTAGGTCAATCTGCATGAAGTCCTCAACTGATAGACCTGTATTGGTCTGGAAATGAGCAGACAAACGGTCTAGGTCATTGCGATAGCTGAGTTCTGCCCAGATTTGCAGACTTGGTAGGATAGAGAACTGTGCAGTTTCCCCACCGTTATCCCCCCAACCAGTCACGATAACTTCTTTTATCTGATTGGCACGACAGGCTTTATTGGCCTCGATAGCGATGAGACGGCTGAAATGGTTGTTGGGTGTGAAACCAATCCACTTCCAAGCACCACCTGCAAAGGCAATATCTTGGCTAATCTTATGATGGTTGCGGAAATTGCGGTTGTATTTTTCTTCGCTGTCCTGATAATAATCCCAATAAACCAAGGTTACACGGTCTTTGAGACGATCTAAATAAACACGAGTTCCCTCAGGAATTTCCACATCACGGTCGTACTGGCCATCTGCTGACATGAGTTTGAAGAACATGTCACTCCACATTTGGCAGTGGAAACCATACTTATCGGCAATATCCAGCACGCGCTCCAAGTGTTGACACATGAGGAGACTACGGTCCACAACACCGTTCAAAATGAGGTAGCGCCCCAAACCAACCAAGTGAGCTTCGTCCATCCCAATATTGACCTTGCGTGTCTGCAGTTTAGACAGAGTGGCAAACATCCCGTCAATCAAATCATAAACCTTTTCTTCACCGATAAGGAGAATGTCCTCTACATCACGGAGTTCTTGCACTTCTTTGACACCCCATTTAACGAAGGCCGACAAATGAGCCAAGGTCTGGATACAGGGCACAAAGGTCATGTCAAACTGCTGAGCATAGGCTTCGATTTCCTGTAACTCTTCAGCTGAATAAGCCCCACGGAAGTAACCAAAGTAAGGTTGCCCCTCAATCTGGTAGGTGTCCTCCATGTAAAGCTCAAATGTTGAGTAGCCCATGAGAGCCAAGACCTCAATCATCTGCTTGGCAGAAGCGACATTCAAAACTGCATTTCGCGAACAGTCAGCCATGTAAGCCAACTCTTCGTAAGCAGCTTGTTCTTCAATCGCTACTTTGTTACCTTCTACTAGAGCTGTTGCCAACAAAGACAAGGCGCGGTAAAGTTGGTGAGGTTTGCGGTAGGTTAGTTGATAGTGTCCACCCTCACCCTTGAGAGAGATAGATGCTTGGTCAGACTGAGCGACAGCCACTTCCACATCTGGTAAAGAGATATGTTTTGTCAGCAAGTCGATTGCCTGAGTTTGTTTGGGACTAAGTCCTGTAAATGTTACCATTGATTTTCCTCCTGTAGCCAGTTGACAAGGGCACCGTAGAGATTGGCATCTGCATGATAGGTGCAGGCTTGGATGACAGGTGCGACCGTGTATTCTTCGTAGGTTTCGACAAATTCATCGACAGCTTTTTTAACCCCTTGTATAAAGTCTGGATTTTGACTGATGGAGCCCCCCAGACTGATGACATCTGGGTCGATGAGATACTGGATATTGAGCAAGCCTTGAGCCAGATTGCGGTTCATGCGCAAAATGGCTTCTTGACAAAGAGCATTACCAGCTGCAGCCTCTTGGTAAATCTTGCGACCGTCCCAGTCAGTCTGACCAGATTTTTCAATCACGTATCGCACCATATTGCCAGTTGACGCTAGTTGCGACCAGTTGTTAAGCTTTTCTGCTGGTTCAATGGTTGTCATGTAGCCAAATTCTCCTCCCAAGCCGTGGCGACCTCGGTGAAGCTTGCCATTGATAATCATGGCCCCACCAATCCCTGTCCCAATCACGACACAGGCTGCATTTTCAATCTCTGGATGAGCTAGCAATTCACTAAGTCCAACACAGTTGGCATCATTTTCTAGATGGACAGGGAGTTGATGATGAGCAAGGGCCTCATACCAAGAAAAGCCGTGAATATAAGGTACAGCACTGATGCCCTCAATCACACCTGTTTCTTGATTGACCGCGCCTGGAACGCTCATGGCAATGCCGCTGTAATCCTGTTCTGACAAGCGTTGGTCTAGCCATATCAGTAAAGACTCCAAGTTTTCTGGCGTCGGAGTACTTGTCTTATCTAGTATTTTTCCATCAGGAGTCAAACTGGCAAACTTAATCCCAGTCCCTCCGATATCAATGGTTGCAATGGTCATTGTTCTTCCCATAAAAAGGGGCGAATCAGCAGTTAGTCCTTACTCTTTCGCCCCTCCTTTCTATCTCATAGTATTAGTTATCAAACACTTTAAAACTGTTAAATGTCTTCTTTTTTGATCAATTCTGTGCGAATTTCTTGTGGTGCTAAGAGTCCTGAATGAACTGGATATGGTCGTTCAAGCAAGTCCAAAATGGTTTGCTGGTGTTCTGATATACGAACATTTTCTTGACTCATGTTGTAGTAACGAAGTACGTATCCTTCTTCATTTTCAGCCACTTTAAAGGCTGTCGGGCAGACTTGTGGCAAGCTGAGCGCCGCATGACTCAAGAGGCTACCAGTCGCTGCCACACTTCCTTCTTGTTTAGCAACTTGAAGACTAGTGAATGGTGTTTGGAAGGCTTTGGCACGACGGAAGGCTGAGAAGCGTTCTTGGGCTTGGTGGCATTCAAGAGCAAACTCGACTTCAAACTCACGCAAGCACTGAGCTTCTGGTGTTGGGAAGTAACCCCAGTCACCTAACTCACCTGAGGCACGAAGAATGGTCACTGCAATGGTGTCGTCTCCAAGGATTTCATACTCGTGCAATCCTTTATTGGCCACTGTCACCCCTTTTTTATCATCATAAAGGCTGACAAAGGCTTGTTGGTGTTGAGGATTTTCAGGATTTTCCCATGAAGCTGCTGGTTTATTTGGTCTTGTCACCACCTCATAGATGCTTTCAGAGTCATTGCTTGGACGCGTGTTATGGGTCTTGACCAAGAGACGGATGCGGTGATCTTTGGCAGTGTTAGTAAAGCGAGTCTTAAAGCGAATTTGTGGATTGTCAACAAAGACGGTCATCTCTGTTTCAAGAAGAATGCTTGTCCATTCATCTGAGCGTCCAGCTTCACGCGTCATAAACTCGATGATGCCTCTTTGTTCCGCATCC
This sequence comes from Streptococcus mitis, assembly GCF_003942695.1. Lineage (GTDB taxonomy): Bacteria > Bacillota > Bacilli > Lactobacillales > Streptococcaceae > Streptococcus > Streptococcus mitis_BD. The sequence goes on along the minus strand of NZ_RJNU01000002.1, from coordinate 82,321 downwards.
AGTTTTTCGTCTGCACTTACTGGAATTGTCAATTCATGCTTGAGCAAAATCTTGGCAAAACGAGCTGTATTTTCCAAGACCTCATAGCCTTTCAGCTCGGCGTAGATAGGCTCTGTTCCTTTTGGTTGGAAATAGATGTACTCATTCCCGATGTCACCACGGTCTTCAAAGCGAACAACATCTTCATAAGCTTCATGAGTTGTCTTGTCATAGACTGTGATGTTTTCATCCACACTTACTGTTACAAACGGCGTATCAATCACTCCATTTTGGTAAATACCGTCACGGTGTTCTTGTTCTCCTTCAAGCAATTGGAAGGTTGTCCAAGAAAGTGGTGCCAGATGAACAGGGACTGTCACGCGCACTTGTCGAGCGATACGAGCCTGACGGAACTTGTCTTTTGGCAAATCATACTCAAAATTAGCTCCCAGATCTTCGATTTTCACTTCTATAGCATGCCCTTCCAAGTCTTCGACACGGTAGCTTGGCAAGGTCAAGGCTGCCATCTTCTTATAGCCTTCTGTTGGGTGCAATTCTTTGAAATCACAAGTCGCCACATCAATCACTGTGCTGACAGTGTCAACCTTGTCATGCAAGCCTGTGTTGATGACCGTAAAAAGATGGTCGCTTTGGGCTTCGTGAGTTGCGATTTTACCCTTCCACTCGTTGAGAAGATTGGTCTTAACGAAGTTTCCGACTTGGTTGACCTTGGCAAAACGTGTCTCCATCTCACGGTGAACCTCGTCCACGCTACAGCCACAGATACTGTCATGTGGCGCATTTTGTAGAAGAACTTTCCAAGCATAGGTCAACTGGTCCTTATGGTTGTGACCACCAGTGATGACAGTCAATGGCTCCACTACTTGTTCTAGGAGGTTGCTATTTTCTTGGAAGGCTTGTTTAAGGTAAATGCGTGATGAAGAAGTGTTGGCAAGCGTGTACCAACCATCTGTTTCCTGACTTGTCAACTCACCTGTAACCGTTGATAACTGCTCTGGTAGAGCACTTTCTACTGCGTGGATATAGTCATCAAAGGAACTATGAACAAAGGTCACATCTGGGAAGAGTTCATTTGCCACACGAATGGCTTCGCTCAGATTTCGCTGTACAGGCTGGTGGTCACATCCGTTCATCATCAACCACTGGTTGGTCGAAGCATAGTCACGCACGTCTGACAGTTTTTGTTTCCAGAAGGTTAGGGCCTCATCCTTATCAACTGGGATTTCATTCCCATTACTATACCAGTTAGCAAAGAGAATACCGAGGACGCGGCTTCCATCAGCGCCCTGCCAGTACATTTCTGAAAACTGAGAAGTGAACTGCTCATCTTCGAGGACTTGGTTGTCAAATCCAATCGGCTTGACACCACGACCAAAGGCTGCCACGTGAATACCTGACTTTTGAAGGATTTGAGGCGCTTGTCCCATATTTCCAAAGGTATCTGGGAAGTAACCAATCTGAGTGGATTTGCCCCATTTTGCACATTCAGCTTGACCAATCAAGGTATTGCGGACATTGGCTTCACTTGAAATCAAGTAATCATCCTGCAAGATGTAAAAGGGACCAATTTTAAGTTTGCCTTCGTCAATGTAACGTTGGACTTTATCGCGATTTTCAGGACGAATTTCCAAGTAGTCATCAAGGACAATGGTTTGGCCGTCCAAGTGGAAACTCTTGAACTCAGGGTCATTTTCAAAGAGATCAAAAAGATTGTCAAATAACTCCACCAACTGCATCCGGTGGCTTTCAAAAGGGAGATACCACTCACGGTCCCAGTGACTATGTGAGATAATATGTACAACAACATTTTCCATAAGTAAAACCTCATTCTAACTTAAATTTTTATTTCTATCTAACTAAAGAACTGTCTAGCGAATATCTAGATAATCCAAAACCAACTCACAAAACATCATGTTGGCCCAAGAAAACCATTCACGTGAGTAGAGCGTTGGGTCGTCCACGTGGAAGCTTTCGTGCATAACACCTGTTCCACCATCGCAGGCAACCAGCTGATCGAGTAAGAATTTCTTCTCTGCCTTATCTCTTGTTGTCAAACCTTGTATAGAAAGGGCAATAGGCCAGATATAGCGATAAAAGGTATGAGAACTTCCGAGACCGCTAGCATATTCTCCTTGGTAAAAGTATGGATTTTCAGGGCTCAGAATGGTGCGACGAGTTGCTTGATACACTTCATCGTTGACATCGCAGTAGCCCAGATAAGGCGCAGCCAACAAACTTGGTACGTTTGGATCATCCATGATGCTAGCATTTCCTAGACCATCGACTTCAAAGGCGTAAATCTTTTCACCCTTGCTATTAGTGGTGTAGGCGTAATTTTCGATTCCTTCTTGAATCTCCGTCTGCAGGCGTTTAGCGTCTGCCACGATATTTTGGCTATCAGCTAGGTCTAGTTCTGCAAAGATTTCTTGGACATAACCCAAGACTACTACGGCAAACATATTGGACGGAATCAAATAGCTATACTGGCAGCAGTCATCACTCGGGCGAAAGGCTGACCAAGTCATACCTGTCACCGCAAAGGCAGGTCCAAAACCATCATTTACCAGAGTGTCTTCCTTGCGGTCTGTATCCCGAACGAAACGATAAGGAGAGTTCTTGTGATCTTGTTCTACCGTCCAGAGATGAAGAATTTCCTTGGTCGCTGCGACAAAAGTCTCATCAAACTGACTGGTCTCGCCAGTCTCTTTCCAAAGAAGATAGGCCAACTGCAAAGGATAACAAAGCGAGTCCACCTCGTACTTGCGTTCCCAGATCCAGCCATTAAGGTCCGTGTGGTCAGTCTCGTGGTGGCCCTTCCAGTTCTCCTCAATGTTAAAGGAATTGGCATAAGGATCCTTGAGAATCAAGGTCATCTGACGTTTAACCAAACCTGCAATGGTCTGGCGCAAGAGAGGATCTCTTTTAGCCACATGAAGGTAAGGTCTGAGTTGGGCCGTTGAATCCCGAAGCCACATGGCAGGAATATCCCCAGTCAAGACAAAAGTTGAGCCATCTTCTAAGATTTCAACCGTATTGTCCAAGGTGTCTGTATAGCAACGCTCAAAGACATCTACCCACTCCGGATGGTCCTTAGCCCGCTCCGCTACTTCGTCTAGCCATTCTCTAACAATTTCTTTCGAATAAATCATCGTGCAGTTTCCTCTTTCAAACAAGTTTCATGTTCAGTATATAGTTTTTGAGAAAGAAAATACATACACAAATGATAGTCATTTCTCTACAAAATTGCTTACTTTCGAACCCCATATCTAAAGGCCTCATTTTTCTGATATAATGTAGAAAAACAGCTAAAGGAAAGACTATGAAACCACTACTTGAAACCATCGATACCCGCTTTGGTACTGCTAGCAAGCATGCCTTCTCTCGGGGAAATACTCTGCCTTATACAGGCGTACCTTTTGGGATGAATTATTTTGTGCCTCAGACCAGTGACCAGGAGGGAGCTTGGTTCTTCGATCCGCATCTGCCCATCTTTCAGGGGATTCGATTGACCCATCAACCAAGTCCTTGGATTGGCGACTATTCTTGGCTACTCCTAACACCTGTCACAGGCCAGCTTGGGGGAGACAGTCTCTTTCACCGCCAGTCTTCTTATGATATCGAAAAAGCCTCCTTCCAATCTCATTATCTGAAGATTTTCTCCCTGCGCTATCAGATTGAAAGCCAACTGACACCGACTTGCTATGGCGCTTCTATTCGTTTGGAGCAAAAGCAAGGCAAAGTCCTCTCCCTCTATCTTCACGCAGCAGATGAACTTACAGTAGAACAAATAGATAAGCGGACTCTTGCCCTGCGTCAAGAGGGAAAAACAGAGACCAACAAAAATCCGCTGATACTGTTTACTGCTCTACAAATGAATACGGATATTCTTGCTATCACACAAGAAGAGGGAGACTGGCGAATTGACTTAGCAAGCAGTCAAGCCGAGATTCAACTAGGCACTTCTTTCATATCCCCTTCTCAAGCTCTAGTCAATCTACCTCAAGAAGATTTTGATAGCTTTAAAGAAAATGCCCAAGCGGACTGGGAAAATCTCCTCCATCGTTTTGACGTTATAGAGACAGGAGAAGCTGACCGAACCTTCTTTGACCACTGCCTCTACAGACTCTTCCTATTTCCTCAGACTTTTTATGAGGTTGATGAGTCAGGGCAAGCCATCCACATGGATTTGGCTACTGGTACTGTCAAGCCCGGCGTCCTCTTTAGCAACAATGGTTTCTGGGATACCTTCCGCACCACCTTCCCCCTCTTTGCCCTGATCATACCGGAACACTATCACCGCTTTTTAGAAGGTTTCCTCAATAGCTACCGCGATACTGGTTTCCTTCCAAAATGGCTGGCCCCAGATGAACGTGGTATGATGCCTGGTACCCTTTTAGACGGCATTATCGCAGATAGCGCCTGCAAGGACATGGCCCCCGACCTAGAAAAAGAACTCCTCCAAGCCATGCTTGAAACAGCCAGCAAGTCCGACTCTCTCGGCATCAATGGTCGCCATGGACTAGCCCAATACCAAGAACTGGGCTACTCTACCGACCACCACGAAAGCGTTAGCCATACCCTAGACTACGCCTATAGTGACTTTTGTATCGCCAGCTGTGCCGAAAAGCTTGGTCAGAATGACATCGCGGAAACTTATAGAACTTCGTCACAAAATTACCGCCATCTATTTGACACTGCGACAGGTTACATGCGTGCGCGAGATAGCCAAGGCAACTTCCGCCCTGACTTCTCTCCTTATAGTTGGGGACGCGACTACGCCGAATGCTCTGCCGTTCAAGCGACTTTAGGCGTCCTCCACGACATCCCCGGCTTAATCCAGCTTATGGGTGGAAAAGAAGCCTTCAGTCACTATCTTTTGAAAGCCTGTCAGGACGCTCCCCTCTTTGAAACCACTGGCTATGGTTACGAGATTCATGAAATGAGCGAGATGGCTACCGCTCCTTTTGGGCAAATCGCCATTTCCAACCAGCCTAGCTTCCACATTCCATATCTCTTTCGCTATAGTGACTACCCCGACTACACTGCTCTACTCATCAAGACTCTGCGTCAGAAAGCCTTTCACCCAAGCTGGCAAGCCTATCCTGGCGATGAAGACAATGGTAGTCTCTCTGCTTGGTACATCTGGTCGGCTCTCGGATTCTATCCGACCTGTCCGGGCAAGCCCAGCTACGATATCGGAATCCCTCTCTTTGACCGCCTCCGTATCTACCTGGCTAAGGAAAATAAATGGCTGGATATCCATGCCGAGCAAAACTACAACCACTTCAACTTTGTCAAAGAATGCCGATTGGACAAGTCCCCAGTATCTAGCATCCAACACCAAGACCTCTTGAAAGCTGAGCAACTGACCTTCACTCTCAGCTGGTTGCCAAGTCACTCATAACCAAAAGAACCTTTGCATCGCGCAAAGGTTCTTCTTTTATGAAACTTGGACCTGAAGCTGGTCAACCAGCTGCCCATCTACCGTCAGATTCAGATAAAAATCTAAGCTTTTATCTCCTGCAAAATACAAGGTTGGTAGCGTTAGCTTTTTTTCAGTCTCGCCAACTTGAAACGCAAGGACTTGAATCTCGTCCCGATAAGCGACACCATGCACACCCGTCCCTGGTTGAATCGAAATCTTAGCTTCTAAAGGACTGCTAGATTCTCTGCGCTTAACTGTAAAATAGGCATTTTCTCCCTTGATTACAGCTAGACTTTTTTCTGAAAACTCTAGTTGCTGAACAGCTTCTTTTTTTGACAAGCTAGGTGTTTTATAAAGTGAAATCTTAGTTAATACTGGCAAATCCTGTGCCTCTGTGATTATTACACGCACCTTCTGAGCCTCAACAACTAGCCCTCGTAAGAGACGTTTATAACCAACAGTATGACCCGAACCAAACTCCTGCCAGACACCATCCAACTCTACCTGCACATGGAAAGCAGCGATGCGTTGCCCTAGCTTCAACTCTTCCCTCAACTCGATTACATCAAAAGTTTTAGGAGTTCCTAAATCAATCTCTAACTGAATTGGCAGTTCTGCATCACTTGCCCAAGAACTGGTCTCTAGTCCATCTGTCAGGTGGCAACAAGCAAAGTCTGCTGATAAAGCAGGCCCAGATACCTTGGCTCCCAGAGCTAAATCTTCTCTATAGAGTGCGTCACGGTAGGCTCTAAATTCATACAGTCGCTGGATATCCCTTTCATCAAATAGACCATCTTGGTTTGGAGGAATATTGAGCAAGAGAGGGGTTCCCCGCCCCACTGAGTGAAAGTAGATTTCGATCAACTCCTCAAGAGACTTGGGATCCTGATCCTCATGGTAAAACCAACCCGGCCGAAGGGATACATCTGCCTCACCGATTGAAAACAGCGTCCCTGAGGGATCACCGTGCTGTAGATAATCTAATGCAGCCTCTGTCCCCAACTGGTCGGGCTTGACTTTTTGCCACAAGGGATCCCCTGCATAGCCTCGTTCATTGCCAATCCAGCGAATACTAGTTCCCTCAGTTGAGAAAATCAAACAATCGCCCTGCAATTCACGAATGGTCTCAAACCAAGTCTCAAACTCATAGTTAACCTGCTGGGCCCCTTCCCCTCTGGCACCATCCATCCAGATCTCAGCGAACTTACCAGCATTCCCATAGTCAGGATTTGATAAGATTTCCTTCAACTGAGCCAGATAATAGGCATTGTAGTCTGCTTCTCGGTCCACATGATAAAGGGGACTATGGGCATCCCAAGGAGATAAATAAACTCCCATATCCATGTCAAACTCAGTTGCAGCTCGGGATACTTCGAGGAGCAAGTCCCCCTTTCCATCCCGCCAAGGACTAGCCTTGACCGAGTAGTCTGTATAAGCTGTCGGGTAGAGCACAAAACCATCGTGGTGCTTAACCACCAAAATCACCTTTTTAAAACCCGTTTCTTTAAGTACCCGAACCCATTCACGCGCATCCAACTTGGTCGGGTTAAAGCGTTCAGGCTCCTCTTGACCAGTCCCCCATTCTTGGTCATAAAAGGTATTGGGACCAAAATGGATAAAGGCTGCTAGCTCATCCCCCAGATAGGCTAGCTGCGCCTGACTTGGTAATGGTCCATGTGGTTTTATTTTCGTCATCATCTCATATCTCTTTCTCTTGTTCACAAAGTTATCCACAAGTTGTGGATAAGAACATATGCCTAAAAACTAGCTTTTCCAGACTCCAGCTCTTAGACTTGGGGCCTTCCCCCCTCGGGAAATCCTGCTCAAATCCCCAATGCACCAGGATTTCTACTAGAAAGCTAGCCAGTTACTAGTTTCTGGTACTATTATCAAGATCCCTCTAGGATATTAGCTGAGTGTCCTGCTCTAACCAGACTTATCCACAGCTTGTGAATAAACCATTCTTCCTAGTTGTTGCCTCGTTGACTATAACAAAAAATCTAGGTACCGTCAATAAGACAAGGCTGTCTTCCTAAATACTCAGAAAAGATTCTATAATTTGTACAATATACATTTAAAGTGGGCTAGAGGAAAAACTTTTCTGATAGATTTCATATAATTTTCTAAGCAACTTTCAATCACAGTTCCTCTCAATTCCTCGTCAGAACTGAATTAAAATCTGGACATTTCTTCTTAAAATGTGAAATTTAGCATAATTTTTTCAAAAAATATTATATTCTTTTTAGTAGAAGTTTATACATTTATTTCCTCTAATTCCTTTTGCCATCGTATAATAACATAAAATACTACTAAAACCTTGTTTTGTCCGAATTTTTAATCATTTTTTACTATTGACACGCCTCTGAGAATATGATATAACGTAAATGTAAGCGGTACCAAAAAGGTGCCACCGTAGAAATTTTTAAGGAGGAAAACACATGTCTTCACATCCAATTCAGGTATTCTCAGAAATTGGGAAACTGAAAAAAGTTATGTTGCACCGTCCAGGCAAAGAGTTGGAAAACTTGTTGCCGGACTATCTCGAAAGGCTTCTTTTTGATGACATTCCATTCTTGGAAGATGCTCAAAAAGAACATGACGCATTTGCTCAAGCTCTTCGTGATGAAGGAATTGAGGTCCTTTACCTAGAGCAATTGGCTGCTGAATCATTGACTTCCCCAGAAATCCGCGATCAATTTATCGAGGAATATTTAGACGAAGCCAACATCCGTGGTCGTCAAACCAAGGCGGCTATTCGTGAATTGCTTCACGGTATCAAGGACAACCAAGAATTGGTTGAAAAAACTATGGCAGGGGTTCAAAAAGTTGAATTGCCAGAAATTCCTGAAGAAGCAAAAGGCTTAACTGACTTGGTTGACTCAGACTATCCATTTGCAATCGACCCAATGCCAAACCTCTACTTCACTCGCGACCCATTTGCAACTATTGGTAATGCCGTATCGCTTAACCACATGTATGCAGATACTCGTAACCGTGAAACTCTTTATGGTAAATATATTTTCAAACACCATCCAATCTATGGTGGAAAAGTAGAATTGGTCTACAACCGTGAAGAAGATACACGTATTGAAGGTGGAGATGAGCTCGTTCTTTCTAAAGACGTTCTTGCAGTAGGTATCTCTCAACGTACAGATGCAGCTTCAATTGAAAAACTCTTGGTGAACATCTTCAAGAAAAATGTTGGCTTCAAGAAAGTATTGGCATTTGAATTTGCTAACAACCGTAAATTCATGCACTTGGATACTGTCTTCACCATGGTTGACTACGACAAGTTCACAATTCACCCAGAAATCGAAGGCGATCTTCGTGTGTACTCTGTCACTTATGAAGATGAAAAACTCAAGATTGTTGAAGAAAAAGGTGACTTAGCTGAACTTCTTGCAAAGAACCTCGGCGTAGAAAAAGTTCATTTGATCCGTTGCGGTGGTGGCAATATCGTAGCAGCTGCGCGTGAACAATGGAATGATGGCTCCAACACTTTGACAATCGCACCTGGTGTAGTCGTCGTTTATGCCCGCAATACCATTACCAATAAGATCCTAGAAGAATACGGGCTTCGCTTGATTAAGATTCGCGGAAGCGAATTGGTTCGGGGCCGTGGTGGACCTCGTTGTATGTCTATGCCATTTGAACGTGAAGAAGTATAATCGCTGTTCAGTATTTGTCAATAAAAAATGTAAAAAAATAGAAAGAGGAAATAATAGAATGACACATTCAGTATTCCAAGGACGCAGCTTCTTAGCAGAAAAAGACTTTACTCGCGCAGAGTTAGAATACCTTATCGGTCTTTCAGCTCACTTGAAGGATTTGAAAAAACGCAATATCCAACACCACTACCTTGCTGGTAAAAATATCGCCCTCCTGTTTGAAAAAACTTCTACTCGTACACGTGCAGCCTTTACAACTGCGGCTATTGACCTTGGTGCTCATCCAGAATACCTCGGAGCAAATGACATTCAGTTAGGTAAAAAAGAATCTACTGAAGATACTGCAAAAGTTTTGGGTCGTATGTTTGACGGGATTGAATTCCGTGGTTTCAGCCAACGTATGGTTGAAGAACTAGCAGAATTCTCAGGTGTTCCAGTATGGAACGGTCTAACTGACGAATGGCACCCAACTCAAATGCTCGCTGACTACTTGACTGTTCAAGAAAACTTCGGCCGCTTGGAAGGCTTGACATTGGTATACTGTGGTGATGGACGTAACAACGTTGCCAACAGCTTGCTCGTAACAGGTGCTATCCTTGGTGTTAACGTTCACATCTTCTCACCAAAAGAACTCTTCCCAGAAAAAGAAATCGTTGAATTGGCTGAAGGCTTTGCTAAAGAAAGTGGTGCACACATCCTCATCACCGAAGATGCAGACGAAGCTGTCAAAGGTGCTGATGTACTTTACACAGACGTTTGGGTATCTATGGGTGAAGAAGACAAATTCGCAGAACGCGTTGCACTTTTGAAACCTTACCAAGTCAATATGGACTTAGTGAAAAAAGCAAACAACGAAAACTTGATCTTTCTCCACTGTTTACCAGCATTCCACGACACTCACACTGTCTATGGTAAAGATGTTGCTGAAAAATTTGGCGTAGAAGAAATGGAAGTAACAGACGAAGTCTTCCGTAGCAAGTATGCTCGCCACTTTGACCAAGCAGAAAACCGTATGCACACTATTAAAGCTGTTATGGCTGCTACTCTTGGAAATCTCTACATTCCTAAAGTATAAAACTTACTCGTATACACAACACAGGGGTTGAGACGAAAGCTATGATAGCTTATCAGTTCTAGCGAAAGAAAGCAAGGATTCCGTTTGACAGATTTGCCACCTTACTCTTGTCATCTTCCTGCTTCCTAGTCTCATTCTGATAAACGTCGGCTGTGCGTTCAACCCCTTTTATTAGTAGTAATGACTAATTTGTCTTTTAAAAAGACGCTACCTCCACTTCATATTTTATCATCATACCTGCCTGTAGCTCTTGGAGTTCTGTCAGGTTTACCATATTAAAGGAAGGAGAGCTCATGTCTCATAGAAAAATCGTCGTTGCTTTAGGCGGAAATGCCATCCTCTCCACTGATCCATCTGCCCAAGCTCAACAAGCTGCTCTGGTAGAAACAGCTCGTCATCTGGTCAAGTTGATTCAAAACGGAGATGAACTGATCATCACTCACGGAAATGGTCCTCAGGTGGGTAATCTCTTGCTTCAACACTTGATGGCAGATTCGGAAAAAAATCCTGCCTTCCCCCTTGACTCTTTAGTTGCCATGACCGAGGGTAGTATCGGTTTTTGGCTACAATGTGCTCTTGATAACGCATTGCTCGATGTAGGGCTTGATAAAAATGTCGCTTCTGTTGTTACCCAAGTTATAGTAGACAAGGAAGACCCTGCCTTTATCAATCCCACCAAACCAATCGGTCCATTCTACTCAGAAGAGGATGCCAAAGCTGAGAGCGAAAAAACAGGAGCAACCTTCAAAGAAGATGCCGGTCGTGGCTGGCGTAAAGTGGTGGCTTCACCAAAACCAATCGACATTAAAGAAATCAACAGCATCCGCACCTTGCTCGATAATGGTCAAGTTGTCATCGTAGCAGGTGGAGGAGGTATCCCTGTTGTTAAAAATGAAAACGGTTACTTACGTGGGGTCGAAGCCGTTATTGATAAAGACTTTGCGTCTCAACGATTAGCAGAACTCGTCGAAGCTGACCTCTTTATCGTCCTTACTGGCGTAGACTACGTTTATGTCAACTACAATAAACCAGACCAAGAAAAACTTGAACACGTTACTGTCAGTCAACTAAAAGAATACATCAAACAAGGACAATTCGCACCGGGTAGCATGCTACCAAAAGTCGAAGCTGCTATCGATTTTGTAACCAACCGCCCAGAAGGCAAGGCTGTTATCACTTCCCTCAGCAATCTAGGCGCCTTGATCGAGTCCGAAAGCGGAACAATTATTGTTAAAGACTAGCCATTTTAACCCAAGTACAAGCTCTAACTAGGAGTACTCAGGTAAACCAACATCATTCGTTTTTATACTTTGTGGCATAGTTTAGGAGGAAAAACAAATGAGTGAAAAAACAAAAAAAGGGTTCCAAATGCCTTCATCTTACACTGTTTTGATCATTATTATTGCTATCATGGCAATCTTGACTTGGATCATTCCAGCAGGTAAGTATGACACGAACGAAGCAGGTGGCCTCATTGCAGGTACCTATCAAACTGTTGACTCTAATCCCCAAGGGATTTACGATATTCTAATGGCTCCAATCCGGGCGATGCTCGGTCACGAACCAACTAAAGCCGCTATTGACGTAGCCTTCTTCATCCTCATGGTTGGAGGATTTCTAGGTGTCGTCAATGCGACAGGCACACTCGATGTTGGTATTGCCTCTATTGTTAAGAAATACAAAGGACGCGAAAAAATGCTGATCCTCATCCTCATGCCCCTCTTTGCACTTGGAGGAACAACTTATGGTATGGGTGAAGAAACCATGGCATTTTATCCACTCCTTGTTCCTGTTATGATGGCTGTTGGTTTTGATAGCATTACTGCCGTTGCCATCATTCTACTAGGTTCTCAAGTTGGCTGTCTTGCCTCTACTCTCAATCCCTTTGCTACTGTTATCGCTTCTGATACCGCAGGTGTGTCATCTATGGACGGGGTTATCCTTCGTATCATCTTCTGGTTTGTTATGACAGGTATTAGTACTTACTTTGTCTACCGCTATGCAGAAAAGATTCAAAAGGATCCCACAAAATCACTTGTCTACTCTCAACGTGAAGAAGACCTTAAACACTTCAATGTCACTGATAACGAAAATGCTCCATCTGTCTTGAACAAGAAACAAAAACATGTTCTTGCCTTGTTCATCTTGACTTTCATCATCATGATCGCCAGCTTTATCCCTTGGGTAGACTTGCATATCACTCTATTTGAAGACTTCAAGAATTGGTTGATTGGTCTTCCTGTTATCGGTGGAGCTATCGGTTCATCTGCCCTACCGTTCGGTAGCTGGTACTTCCCAGAAGGGGCTATGCTCTTTGCTGTGATGGGTATTCTTATTGGTGTTGTTTACGGCCTTAAGGAAAGCAAGATTATCTCTACTTTTATGGCTGGTGCAGCAGATCTTCTCACCGTAGCCTTGATTTGTGCAGTGGCTCGTGGTATCCAAGTTATCATGAACGACGGTATGATTACTGCAACTATTCTACACTGGGGTGAAGTCGGACTTCAAGGTCTCTCTTCTCAAGTCTTCATCGTTTTGACTTACCTCTTCTACCTTCCTATGTCATTCCTTATCCCATCTTCATCTGGACTTGCCAGTGCTACAATGGGAATCATGGCACCACTTGGTGAGTTCGTTAACGTAAAACCTAGTCTCATCATCACTGCCTATCAATCTGCATCTGGTGTACTAAACCTTGTCGCTCCAACTTCTGGTATCGTTATGGGGGCTCTCGCGCTCGGCCGTATCAGTCTAGGAACTTGGTGGAAATTTGTTACTAAACTCATTGTCGTTATTGTCATTGTGAGCATACTTCTTCTTATCCTAGGTACCTTCCTACCATTCCTTTAGAACAAAGTGTGAGGTAAAACGAATGACCGTCTACATCACTGACTCCATTAAACAGAGCTTTATACAGAGTCTAAAGACTCTCATCTCCTACCCATCTGTCCTCCAAGAAGGGGAAAATGGGACACCTTTTGGACAAGCTATTCAAGACGTTCTAGAAAAGACGCTGGAAATCTGCCGTGAACTTGGCTTTAAAACTTATATTGATCCCAAGGGCTATTATGGTTATGCAGAGGTTGGTGAGGGAGAACTCCTTGCCATCCTCTGTCACTTGGATGTTGTGCCTGCAGGAGATTTGTCAGATTGGCAATCTCCTCCATTTGAAGCAACTATCAGAGAAGGCAAACTCTATGGACGAGGGGCACAAGACGACAAAGGTCCTTCACTGGCAGCTCTCTACGCAGTGAAAAGCTTGCTGGACCAAGGCATCCAATTTAAGAAGCGCGTGCGTTTTATCTTTGGTACGGATGAAGAAACTCTTTGGAGATGTATGGCACGCTACAATGCCCTCGAAGAAACAGCAAGTATGGGATTCGCCCCTGATTCGTCATTTCCTTTGACATACGCTGAAAAGGGGCTCCTTCAAGTCAAGCTTCATGGCCCCGGCTCTGATCATCTCAAGCTCGATATCGGAGGTGCCTTTAATGTCGTACCAGACAAGGCAAGTTACCAAGGTCCTCTTTATGAAGCGGTTTGTAAAGGGTTGAAGGAAGCAAATTTTGATCACCAAACCACAGACCAAACCGTGACCGTACTCGGGGTACCTAAACACGCCAAAGATGCTAGTCAAGGTGTCAATGCAGTCATTCGGCTTGCTAGTGTACTCGCACCTCTCCAATCCCACCCTGCCCTCCATTTTCTAGCCGACAAAGCAGGGCAAGATGGTAGGGGGCTTGGAATCTTTGGAGAGGTTACTGATGAACCGTCTGGTTCCCTTTCCTTTAATGTTGCGGGCTTGACTATCAATCCCGATCGCTCCGAGATTCGAATCGATATACGCATACCTGTGCTAGCAGATAAGGAGAAACTGGTGGCACAGCTCACTCAGTGCGCCAAAGACTACCAACTTGACTACCAAGAATTTGACTATCTAGCACCCCTCTATGTCGCAAGAGATAGCCAACTTGTTACTACCCTTATGCAAGTCTACCAAGAAAAAACTGGAGATAAAACTCCTCCTCTCTCATCAGGTGGTGCTACCTTTGCCCGCACCATGCCAAACTGTGTAGCCTTTGGCGCTCTTTTCCCAGGAGCACAACAAACTGAACATCAGGCAAATGAAGCAACTGTCCTAGACGATCTTTATCGCGCTATGGACATCTACGCAGAGGCGGTTTACCGTCTCGCAACCTAACCAGATAATCGTTTCTACCCAAAAAATCCCGCAGATTTGCGGGATTTTTCTCTTGCATCAATGCGCCAACATTTCTTGGGCGATTTCTTGACCAGATAGGTTATCTGGGTAGTAGGTTGGCCAGTTATCCATCTCTTCAAAGAGGGCTTCTTGGCTGGTGCCTCCAAAGAAGATATGGAAATGTTCTGCCTTGACTGGAGCGATATTGTGGTCACTAAACTGAACGTACTTGAACTGTCCAGCGTCCGCATCGGTTGCTTCAAAGAGAAAGCGCACGCCACGATTACCTTTCTTATAAGTCAAGATTTTCTTACCGACATACTTGTAGGTGAATTTCTTGCTTTGGCCACCTTGAACAAATTCCATAGTGTTATCAGTAATGTTGATCTTGGTCACATCTGTCTGATACCCTTTTCTATAGTAGGCCTTGTACTCTTCCTTGGTCATCTTGCCAGTCAACTTAGCCTTGTAGTCAAAGACTTGATCAAAAGTTCCATCCTCAAGGAAAGGATAAACTGACTGCCAGTTGCCAGTATAGTCACTCAAGGTACGGTCTTTGACATCTGCATCCTCAAAGTAACCATTGTGAACTGTCTTGGTATTTTCTTCCTTCTCTGGCTCAATTTCTGGTCCTTCTTGGTCTGTTGTCTGCTTCAAAGCCTTGAGGTTTTTCTCCATCACGGAGATATAGTCCTCACCAGCCTTGGTTGCTTCTTCTGTCAGACTTTCCAGCGGATTGAGCACATCTAGTTTGACACCTGTTTCTTTTGAGAGGGTATTTGCGAGGGCTTGTGAGGCATTTTCTTCAAAGTAGATATAAGAAATCTTGTTTTTCTTGATATACTCTGTTAATTCTGCTAAACGTGCTGCAGATGGTTCTGCATCTGGTGAGAGACCTGAGATGGATACTTGCTTGAGACCGTAGTCCAAAGCCAAGTATCGGAAGGCTGCGTGCTGGGTCACAAAGCTCTTTTGCTTCGCTTGAGACAAGCCATCTGTGTAGGTCTTGTCCAAGGCTTTTAGTTTCTCAATATAGGCAGCTGCGTTCTTCTCAAAAGTCTCTTTTTTATCAGGATAATCTGCTGATAAGCTGTCACGGATATGCTCTACTAGTTTGATGGCGCGTGCTGGTGATAACCAAACATGGGGATCGTACTCATGGTGATGACCTTCTTCTCCATGGTCATGGTCTCCCTCTTCTTCTTCACCACCTGGCAAGAGGAGCATATCACCTGTCGCCTTGATGGTTTTCACCTTTTTCTTATCCAAGGATTCTAGCAATTTTGGAACCCAAGTTTCCATATTTTCATTTTCATAGACAAAGGTATCTGCGTCTTGGATTTTGGCAACTGCCTTGGCAGACGGTTCGTATTCATGAGGTTCTGTACCAGCACCGATTAGAAGTTCTACATTAGCAGTATCTCCTGCGACTTGCTTGGTAAATTCGTAGACAGGGTAAAAGGTTGTTACGATATTTAGCTTCCCATCTGCCTGTTTTTGATTGGAACAAGCCACTAAAAACAGAGCACATAGACTAGCTAGTAGTAAGCTAATTTTTTTCATTTCATTCTCCTATTTGATAAAACGTTTCAGTAGACTGACTAACAAAAAGACAGCTACAAAGATAATGGTAATACTAGCGCTGGCAGGGGTTTCCGCATAGTAGGAAATATAGAGCCCTGCCACCATTCCCAAAAAGCCAATAGCACTGGCTAGCAACATAACGGATTTAAAGTTTTTCCCCAGACGAAGGGCAATACTAGCTGGCAAAACCATAATGGTCGACACCAGAAGAGCTCCTGCTGCTGGTATCATAAGGGCAATGGCCACCCCTGTCACCATGTTAAAGAGGATAGACATGGTCCGCACTGGAAGTCCATCTACAAAAGCCGTGTCCTCATCAAAAGTCAGGATATACATTGGTCGCAAGAACAAGAAAGTCAAGAGTAAAACGACCGCCGCAATGGCAAAGAGGAATATCACCTGCTCCTGGCTAATGGTCACAATCGAACCAAAGAGGTATTGGTCCAAACTCATGGAGCTCGAACTTTTGCCCTTACTCATCACGATAAGAGACACTGCAAGTCCTGTTGACATGAGGATGGCAGTTCCAATTTCCATAAAGTTCTTATAGACTGTCCGGAGATATTCTAGAAAGACCGCAGCAATCAAGACAATAGCAATGGTTGAAATAGTTGGAGAAATCCCCAAAACCAGACCAAAGGCTACTCCTGATAGAGAAACGTGACTGAGGGTATCACTCATCAAACTCTGACGACGTAAGATAAGGAAAGTCCCAAGAACTGGAGAAAAGAGACTCATGGCAATGACCGCCAAGAAGGCACGCTGCATGAAGTCATAAGATAACAAACTAAGCATGCTCCACCTCCTGGTCGCTTTCGTGAACGTTGAAACAACGCCACGGCGAATCTTGGTTACGGACTAGATGAATATTGCGATCCGCATAGTCCTTGACCTCCTCAGGGTCATGGGTAATCATCAAAACAGCCTTGCCATGATGATGGGCACTGTGGTGCATGAGTTCGTAAAATTCATTTTTGCTTCCAGCATCCATCCCTGTCGTCGGCTCATCCAAGACAAAGATATCTGGGTCAGAAGCAAACATCCGGGCAATCACTGCTCGTTGCTTTTGCCCTCCCGAAAGGGAACCAATTCGTTTGTCACGGTGTTCCCACATACCAACTGAGTCTAGACTAGCCTTGATATGCTCCTCATCATGGGCATTCAAGCGACGGAACCAGCCCTTTCGCGGATAACGACCCGACTTGACAAATTCATAAACCGTACTTGGAAAACCAGCATTAAAACTAGCAATCTGCTGGGGAAGATAAGCTATCCTTAGCTTTTTTCCATGAGTATTTGTCTTTGAGATGGTTACCTTACCAAATCTTGGTTGCAAGATGCCTAGACTCGCCTTGATCAGCGTCGTCTTGGCAGCCCCATTTTCACCAGTCAGGGTGACAAACTCCCCACTATCAACACTGTAGTTGATATGCTCGAGGACAGGTTCCTTGTCATAATAGAAAGACAAGTCCTCTACTGTAATATACCGCATTATTTGATTTCTCCTACTAAAGCAGTTAAAAACCGCTGGATAACTTCTTGTTCATTTGGAGTAAACTGACTTGCTACTTGTTCATAGGCTAAGAGCGTGTGTTCATGATGGTGGTGGTGCTCCTCTGCCACTGGGCGAGCCAGCTCTGTTAGTTGATAAAAGATCACACGCGCATCCTTGGGATCTCTGGATGTCTCTAACATACCCTCTTTGACTAAAGACTTGATAGCCTTGGTCACTGCCGCCTGACTGACATTGAGACGACGGGCTAGCTCCGAGTTGGTTAAGGATTCTTCTGACAAGAGCATGAGGATGTGTTCCTGAGTATTGGTCAAGGCAACGTCACTCGTGCAATGCCCGATCAGAATTTCATGCTGGTTCTCAGATCTCAAGATCACCTCGTTTAAAAAGTTATCGATTTCCTGTGCAAGCTGTCTCATGTGTTACTCCTTCCCTAGCTATCTTTTCGTAAAAAACATAGATAGCCCCCGATTCTTTACTGGTTAATTATATCATAAACCAAAAAAGAGTCAAGGGAAAAAGGCGTAAAAACGTTTCCCTAGACTCTTCTAGATGTAAAATTTAACCTATTTTTGCTTTGGTTTTCGGCTTGATAAGATACCTGCCAAACCAGCTACCATTCCCATCAAGAGCAAGAAGATGGACTGCTCGCTTCCTGTATTTGGGAGGGCTTCTTCTGAGACAACTGCCTTCTTGCTAAATTGACCTGCCACCTCATAAGTAAGTGGCACATTCGTAGTCGCATCGCTAGCAGCTGCATTCGTTTGAGGCGTTTCTACCGGCAGACTAAAAGTTGTAGAATCCACAGAAATCGTCCGTGAGTTCGGATTAATCTTTTCATACTGGGTCAAATCAGCTGTTTTCAGATACTCTTCAAAGGCTGCATCCATAGATGGGCCTTCTTCACGCGCGCCACCCAACATAGTGTAGCCATCACCACCCGCAGCTAAGAAATCATTGGTTGCAAGATAGTAGGTTTTTGCGAGATCTAGAAGATCATAACGACCAGTCGCACGGTTTTTAACCTGGATGGCCAAGACATGTTTCCCTGATGGTAGGTTGGTATCATAGTAGACCTTCACACCTGAAACTTGCAAGAAGCCACCACTTGGCTCTAACAATGGTTGCCCGTTCTCATCCAAGACCTTCTTGCCATCCTTATCGACCTGCAAGATAGATCCGAGTGATTTTTCAAACATATCCAAGACTTGTTGCCCCGTCACTTGGATTTGTGAGATGGTATTTCCAAATGGAAGAACGGCAATGACATTTCCTTTAGTGATCGGTTTGCCTTTTGCAATAGTTTCACGCAAGCCACCGCCATTTGTCACAGCGATGTCAGTCGGATGGCTAAATCCTGTTTGACCATACTGATAGAGGGTGTCCGCTACGACGTTTCCGAGGTTAGTTTCACGAACCCGAACATTTTCACGATCTCCGTTGAGTTCTACAGGGCTGTTTGAAACGACTTCAACAGCATTTTCAGCATCGTATTTTTGTTTAATGTCTTTGACTAGTTTTTCAACTGTTGGATTGGCTGGTAATTTTTTAGCATCAGCAGCCGGAATCTGAGTTGGATTGCCCAAAAGCTGACGTGATTTGTAGGTGATTTTTCCTACATTATGAAGGTAGCTTCCCGTCTGGTTATAGGTAACATTATCTCCATAGGTCGTTGATTCTACTGTATGAGAGTGACCATCGATTACTGTTACACATTTGCCTTTCAAACGAGGATTTTTAGACAAGGCTTCTGCCAAGGTTGAACCACGCCACTCAACTGGAGTTGTGGTATCTACACCCAAGTGAGCGAGCACAACATAGTGTTTGTAGTCCTTACCTTCTGCACGAGCCTTAGCTTGAACTTCTTCGATGACCTTATTGACTTCAGAGATTGGATCTGTAAAAGTTACCCCTTTGACATTTTTAGGGTGAGTTTTGGTTGCTGTTTCAGGTGTTATCACGCCGATTACAACAAACTCATCACCTTCCACAGTCTTATCTTTATCAACGATTGTAGAAGCTTCAAAGAGACGAGCACCATTGACGTAGGTATTTGAACTAAGTAATGGGAATTTCAAGATTTCCTTGTATTTCTTAGCTTCGTCCAAACCAAAGTCAAACTCATGGTTTCCTACTGCCATGGCATCATACTGCATCTGATTGAGAATTTCAGCACGCGCTTCACCCTTGGTAGAGTTGGAAATCGGTAAACCTTGGAAAGCGTCTCCCGCATCAACAACCAGAGTATTTTGATTTGATTTCGCACGCTCCTGCTCAATGACAGTCGCTAACTTGGCATCTCCAATTACTCCCTTTTCCTCTACAATACGACCATGGACATCATTGGTGTGTAAGATAACGGTGTCCTTTTCTTCGCTTTTAGTAGATTCAACAGGAGCTGGAGTCGATGACAAAGCTGGAGTCGCTACAACAGTTGAACTTTCTGCAGAAGTTGTTGCTTCTTCAGCGTATACTTGTCCAGCTAAGAAGGCCGGAGCTAACAGGGCTGTCGACAAGACAGGTAACAAAGAACGTTTATTCATTTTGAAATCCTTTTCTTTTTTCCTTTATATTATACGATATTTCTATAAAAAATAAAACTTTTGACTTTTTTTCATCTAAAATATTCGTCATTTAACCAAAAAACCTGAACCAAACAGTTCAAGTTTTTTTAATCAATTTATTGGAAATCTTTGATATTTCCATCATAGGTCGCCCAGTCCTTACTGAAGAAGCGGTCATTCATCTTGTAGTCTGGAGCTGGTTTTGGATCCGTCAAGAAGGGATTCACAACCTTATCAAAAGCCAACCAGCCCAACCAACCTAAGTGGATGGTATCCTTGATAAAGTAAGGTTCTCCTCCGTTTTTTGAAAAGTCAGCAATGTTGGTAAAGCCTTGACTCTCTAACTGGTAACGAATTTTCTCCACTGCGTGTTGGTACATTTCTTCACTGAGTTCTGTGTATTCCATCCATTTCTTGTTGACAGGCTGGATAACAAAGAGCACATTGACTTTTGATTTGGCAAATTGATTGAGAACCAGCTGCAAATCATTGTATTCAGACGACTTTAGGAAGTTATAATTTTTTTGATACCCTTCCCATTTTTTTAAGTCTTTTTTGACCTCATACGTGTAGAAATGATTCTCCATCCCCATATCGTTATTGGTCGTATTTGCCTCTGCATCCTTACGGGCAATTTCTTCTAAAGCGTCATAGGAAAACTGATCAGGAAGATCTTTTAAATAGTTTTCTACATGTTCTTTGTACTTGAGTTTCCCCCGAATGGAAAATTGACCAAAAAGAGAGGACTGCTTTTCATTGAATCGTGCAAAGACGTTGATGATAAGTCGATCAGCATCTGACAAGTCCTCTCCTTTTGAAAGCTTTTGAAGGATGCCTTTCAATGCCACACTCGGGTTCTGCTTCAACAAACGCGTCGCAGCATGCTTAGCCGAGATGTCCCCAGATTGATTTTCTAAAAAAGCTGTCAACTGGTCGCTATTAAAGAATCTCTGAAACGCTGCTGGCTCGTAATCCGTCTCTGTAAACCACTGAGGAGAGATGACAAACACCGCCTGCTTTTCCTCAATTTCTGGCAGAATCTGCTGCAAACCGAAATATTGATTAAGCGAGGCCGCTCCTGCCTGACCCATAAAGTAAGGGCGATAGGGACGATTGTATTTTTCTGCTAAAACAGCTGGATGGACACTATCAAATCGAATCCATTCACTTGACCCTAGAAAAGGGACAAAACGCATATTGGGATCCGTTAGCGCCCTCACTTTTTGACTTCTCTCTTTAAAACTTTCTCTACTGATGGAAGCTGCAGAGTACTTCTCCTCCGTCAGATTATGGCTTGTTGTACTTGGATAAAAAAAGATGAGTAGAAGAACCAAAAATCCAGCGATGAAGATAGGCCCGAAGATCAGCCACAAGCGTTTAAGCATTCTTTAACTCCGCAATACCTTCTACAATTTTATTAGCTGTATTCCAGTCATCACGACCGAACTCTGTCACTGGAACACGAATGTCAAAACGGTTTTCAATCTCAACGATCAATTCAACCGTTCCCATACTATCCAAGACACCAGCGTCAAAAAGATCTTCATCCATCATGTCAGAAACATCTTCCATAAACAACTCATCAATAATTTCAATAACTTCTGATTTGATATCCATTTTTTATATCCTTTTATTTTTTAAACCATAAATCATTCAAAAATCCAGAAAAGATTAAGAATGAAACCATCACGACATGGAAGGTGACAACCATGCCAAGCAACTGAATCCAGCGATTCTCAGGTAAGGAACCCTTTCCAGCTTTTTTCCGTTCTTTATTGAGTGCTTTTTTCTTACGAACCCAAGCGTCATTGATGACCAGCCCAATCCCATGGAAAAGTCCATAGGCGATGTAGTACCAGGTCACACCATGCCAAAATCCCATAATCAGCATATTGACAATATAGGCTACACTTGAGGTCACATTGCGATTTTTAAAGACCTTCTTTCTAGTCAGAACCATGACCATCCGCATAAAGACAAAGTCACGGAACCAGAAAGACAGACTCATGTGCCAGCGATTCCAAAACTCTTTTAAATCCCTTGACAAAAAGGGCTTGTTAAAGTTGATAGGACTATGAATACCCATCAAGTTTGAAATGGCTAAAGCAAACATAGAATAGCCCGCAAAATCAAAGAAGAGCTCCAGACCAAAGGTGTACATGACCGCCAGAGCATAATGGTTAAAGAAACCACCTGTCTGCAAGGCCAAATTTTTCAGCGGAGGCAATAATGTCTCTCCTAAAATATGGGCCAAGATAAACTTGTAGAGAAAGCCAAGCATGATATACTTGACAGCCTCTTCTAGCATGTCCATCAGCTCATCCCGCTCAGGAATGGTCTCGTAATTTTCATTGAAACGTTTAAAACGATCAATGGGACCACTTGAGAAAGTCGGCATAAAAAGAAGAAAACGTAAGAATTGCCAAATCGTTAAATCCTTGATGACACCGTCTCTCAACTCAACGATAACCCCAACTGCACGAAAGGTTAAGTAAGAAATCCCTAAAAAGCCAAACAAAGATTGAGGTCCATGAATAGCAGGAGATACTTTCACAAAGACGATAGGCAATAGGGATAGAAAACTAACCAGGTAAAATATCCATTTACTATCCCGTTGTTTCCTATACCTTTTGTAGAAAGATACAAGAAGTACTTGCCAGATAACATAAAGGATAAGAGCGCTTATTTGATTCGTCTTTCCACCGACCAACATGGTGACGATAAAGAAGAGACTAACGAGCACCTCATACCAGGCAAAACGTTTCTTGAAAAAGAGCCCGATAAATATCGGTAGGGTCGCAGCAATCACATACAAAAAATAATAAAGATTGCCATAAGGTTCCAAATGAGGTAGCTGTTTGTAAAGCTCCATCATCTATTCTTTACCTCGTTAATCAAGCCCTTGATGTCAATCTTGCCATTAGGCGTTAGTGGTAAGCTATCTCGATAGAGGAATTTAGACGGCATCATATAAGACATCATGATATCTGCTAGGTCTTCCTTGATAGCTTTGGTAATATCGATATCACGTTCAAACTGCTGACGGACACCGTCTTTTAGGATGACATAGGCCAGTAGATTTTGTACCTTGTGGTCCTTGTTATAGCGTGGGACAGCAACAGCCGACTCGATAAAGCGAGACTTGTTGAGGTTTTGAGAGACATCTTCCAGCTCAATGCGATAACCATTAAACTTAATCTGGAAGTCCATACGTCCACCGTAGAGAAGCAAGCCCTCATCTGTCATAGTTCCTACATCCCCTGTGTGGTAGGCCGGCAGACCTTCGAACTCAAAGAAAGCTTCTGCCGTTTTTTCAGGATTATTCATATAGCCTTTTGAAACGGCTGGACCAGAAACGATGATTTCTCCCTGTTCACCATTTGGCAGTTTATTGCCTTCCTCATCAATGATAAAGGTTGGAGAATCAGCCTTGGTATAGCCGATTGGCAGGCGTTTAAGAGTCGTCAACATCTCGTCTGTTACGGCAACAGCTGATAGGGCTACTGTCGCTTCTGTCGGGCCGTAGGCATTGATGATACGGGCATTTGGGAATCGCTCGCGTAGTTTTTGAGCTGTTTTGACCGTCAATTCTTCACCATCAAAGTAGAAATGCGTGATTCCAGGCATTTTCTCACTATTAAAGTCTTCTGACAACATGGCCATATCTGCAAAGGAAGGCGTTGATGTCCAGATAGCGATTGGCAATGAAAAGATGGTCGCAAAGAGTTTTTTGAAATCCTGAGTAATAGCTGAAGGAAGAGCGAAAAGCGTACCACCCAGTGCCAAGGTTGGCGCCCAATACATGACAGATAGGTCAAAAGAATAAGGGGGCTGGGCCAGCATTTGCGGACGACTTGGCGTCGCAAATTCCTTGTCTGTAATCATCCAGTTGGTAAAACTGAGGAGATTGTCGTGGGAAATCTGCACTCCCTTTGGCTTACCAGTCGTACCAGAAGTAAAGATGATGTAGTAGTTATCATCTCCCTTGACTGGATGCGTGATCTCATAGCTAGAAGCTTGAGCAAAAGCTTCTTGAACTTGCTCTAAATTCAGCATCGGTGTGCTTGTTTGCTCTAATGGAAAATCTGAGATGGCAATAATCAAGCTTGGCTCTGCAACTTCTACGATAGCAGAAATTCGTTCCAAGGCCGAATGGCTGTCAATTGGAATGTAGGCATGTCCCGACTTAGTCAGTGCCACAAAGGTAGCCAACATCTCATACTCCTGACCACCAAAAACGACGACTGGAGATTTCTCAGGCAAGCCAAGTCGACCAATAGCTGCAGCTAAACTATCCGAATCAGCCTTCAGATCACCATAAGTATGTTCTTGACCTAGAACATTGTAGACAGGATATGTTGGCTGTGTTTGAGCAAAGTGCGCAATCGTTTCAATCATATCTTTTATCGGTTTATTAGACACGGTTTTTCTTCTCCTTCAAACTAGAACTCATTATAAATAAAGGTTCCTTGACTCTGACCAAGGTAACTAAAAAAATAAAGCAAACCAAGTAAGATTACAAAATATAGGACGGTCTGTCCCAAAAACATATATAATTTTCTGTGTTTTCCCATAGTTAGTGTGTTCAATTTTCTATGATTTTTCAAAAAAGCTATGCAACTATGCATTTACTGTCTTATCTTCCTAACATTTTACCATTTTATCAACCTTTTTTTCAACTGTTTGCCATAATTCAAAAGTTTGTTTTAGCTTATTTTAAGATAAGTTAAAATATTAACGTTTTGGCCATCAAAAAAGAGCCTGAGATTTTCATCTCAAACTCTGTTGCCAATAACTCTTTTATCTTAGAAAAGTGAAAATACGAGAACTGCTAGGGCCGCTCCGAGGATAGGTCCTACAACAGGAATCCAAGCATAAGACCAGTCTCCATCTCCCTTGTTTGGAATTGGCAAGATGCTGTGCATGATACGAGGTCCAAGGTCACGGGCTGGGTTCAAGGCATAACCCGTTGTCCCACCTAGTGAAAGACCGATACCAACAATCAAGGTCCCCACTGCAAAGGTCCCTAAACCGGCTTGAAGGTCATAGAGCCCCAAGGCAAAGATTGTCAAGAGCAAAACAAAGGTTCCAAGGATTTCGCTAACCAAGTTGGATACTGTGTTCTTGATTGCTGGTCCAGTACTAAAGGTCGCTAGGATATTGCCTGCATTTTCTTCTGCCTCATAGTGTGGTTTGAATTGCAACCAAACCAGAATCTGCGCCACCATCGCTCCAGCGAATTGGGCTAGGATATAAGGGAAAACAGAAGCCCAAGAGAGCGTTCCTTTTAAGGCCATCGCAAACGTCACAGCTGGATTTAGGTGGGCTGGGCTAAGCGTGCCAGATACAAAGGCCGCAACGGCTACAGCAATTCCCCATCCCATAGTAATCACAATCCATCCTGAATTGTTGCTTTTGGTTTTGGGAAGAACCACACCTGCAACAACACCATTTCCTAGAAGGATGAGGATTAAGGTCCCCAAAAATTCTCCAAATAATTCTTTCATCATATCTTTGTCTCCATTTAAAAGAAGGGGCGGGCGACAAGGAATGCTGCCCTCCCTCTCTTCTAGTTTTTCTTAATTTTTTAGTTCTGCCAAATCGTTTTGAGCAAGAGCTGCTTCGACACCCGCGCGGTAGGCTGTTTTTTCTTCATCAGACCAGTCATAGAATCGTCCCATTTCATCCAGAACTGGCTCAACGATGCTATCTAAACTATCACGCATAAAGAGCATGTGATTGGTACGACGAAGGAGGAAGTCAACTGGGCTCAGAGCCAACTCATTGCGCATTGCATAGTGAAGTGACAAAGTATCTGCCAAGCTGAGTCCTGGCGCTTGTTCCAAGCTATGAGCAAGGGCAAAGACCTTCGGTGCATTTGAACCGTAAAGATTTGCGAGATACTGTGCTTCCTTGCTATCCAAACCACGTGAAACTCCAAGTTGAGCAAAGGCTTCAATTTCTGAGTCCACATTTGCTGGGTTCAATTCTCCACCTGAAACAGGATAAGTCTTCGAGTTGATCAGTTTAAAGCTACGGTCAAATTCTGCTTTGAGGATGTCAACCACGCGCTCCATAGCCCCTTCAGCCATCTTACGGTAGTCTGTGATTTTACCACCAGCAAGGGTTAAAAGACCATTATCATCACGATCCAAGCTCGAACCACGAGAAACTGCAGATGGGTCCAAATGTTTCTCAGATGTGCTGCTTTCAAGCTTGCTGACAGCAGATTCAACATCTTCACGCGTTTTTTCTTTCGAAAGATAAGCCTCGACAGTCGCAATCAAGCTATTGAAGCTCTCATCACTAATGGTTCCGTTATTTCCGCCATTGTAGTCAGAAGCGCTATTGCCTGCGATCAATGGACGAAGACCAGCCCAGCTACTTTCGATATCATCAATGGTAATGTTGGCTTCTGGGAAACGGTTGTTGACAATGCCAAGTAGATAATCCACATCTTCCTGCGTCACTTTTGGATGTTCCAAATCGCCTGTGTAGTCTGTATCCGTTGTACCAAAGTAAGTCTTGTTTTCTCGTGGGAGAACAAAGACCATACGACCGTCACCCAAACCTGTGTCAAAGTAAACTGGCTGTGAAACCTTGATCTTGCTTGAATCCACTACCAAGTGAACTCCCTTAGTTGGACGCATTTGTGAGAATTGGGTTCCCTTATTAGACAAATTACGTACCTTATCGCTCCAAGGACCTGTCGTGTTGATAACCAGACGAGCCTTGATTTCAAAGACTTGGTCTGTCAACAAATCACGAGCTACAACACCTGTAATCTTGCCACTTTCGTCAAAGAGGAAGCCTTCTGCCTTAACGTGGTTGGCAATAAGGGCACCGTCTTGGTTAGCACGTTTGATATTTTCAATCACGAGACGCGCATCGTTATTACGGAAGTCAAGGTAAACCCCACCTCCTACCAAGCCTTCTTTCTTCAAGTTTGGCTGGCGTTCCAAGACTTCTTCCTTGCTCAAGACCTTGTTAGCAGCTGGCGTATTGCTAACACCTGCCAAAAGGTCGTACAAGTCCATGGCTACTTTGAGACGGAAAAGGCTAAAGGTCGCTCCATCCTCATCGTAAACTGGCAAGAGCATTGGATCTGGTTTTGGAATGTGTGGAGCGATTTGTTGAACCACCGCGCGCTCAGAAACTGTATCTGAGACCACCTCCACGTCAAATTGTTTGAGGTAACGCAGACCTCCGTGGACCAATTTTGTTGAACGGCTAGATGTTCCTTCTGCGAAATCCTGCATTTCAATCAAACCAGTGTCAAGACCACTAGCTGCCGCCTGCAAGGCTACACCAGCTCCTGTAATCCCCCCACCGATAATCAAAAGGTCCAAGGTGCGTTCCTGCATTTTTTTAATTGACAATTCACGTGTTTTCTTTGAAAATTCCATATTTACACACTTTCTAACTGAGTCGCTTCATTCTTAAACTGATAATTGCATCAAGAAACAGTATTAGTCGTCGATTTCCGCAAAGACTTGCGTTGCTTTCACAGCCTTCTTCCAGCCCTTATAGAGTTGTTCCTTACGCGATTCGTTCATCGATGGTTCGAAAAGTTCTCCTGTCTTGTTCAAGAGTTTCAACTCATCCAAGTCCTTCCAGTAGCCTACTGACAATCCTGCCAGGAAGGCTGCCCCTAGGGCAGTTGTTTCCAAGTTTTTAGCGCGTGCGATATCAATTCCCAAGATGTCAGCTTGGAACTGCATGAGGAAGTTGTTCATGGCTGCACCACCATCTACCTTCAAGACTTGGATAGCTGTCTGAGCATCCACTTGCATGGTGTCGATGATGTCACGTACTTGATAAGCGATAGATTGCAAAGTTGCCTTGATAAAGTCTTCTTTGCTTGTTCCACGAGTTAAGCCAAAGACCGAACCACGAGCATTTTGGTTCCAATATGGAGCCCCTAGACCTGTAAAGGCAGGTACGACATAAACTTCGTCATTGTTGTGAGAATTGAGAGCATATTTTTCAGACTCTGGTGAATTTTCAACCATGCGAAGTCCATCACGAAGCCACTGAATGGCACTTCCTGCGATAAAGATAGAACCTTCCAAGGCATAGTAAACCTTGCCGTTGATTCCATAACCAATCGTTGTCAAAAGGTTGTTTTCAGACAACTGCATCTCTTCACCAGTGTTCATAATGATGAAAGAACCTGTTCCATAAGTATTCTTGACCATACCAGGTTCAAAGGCCAACTGACCGAAGAGGGCTGCCTGTTGGTCCCCAGCCATACCTGAAATTGGCACTTCTCCACCGTAGAAATGGAATGGAGCAGTCTTGCCGTAGATTTCAGAGTTAGAACGAACTTCTGGAAGCATAGCCTTCGGAATGTTGAGGATTTCTAAAATCTCATCATCCCATTTGAGTTCTTTAATGTTATAGAGCATGGTACGAGCCGCATTTGAGTAGTCCGTCACGTGAGCCGCACCGTCAGTCAATTTCCAAACTAACCAAGTATCAATGGTCCCAAAGAGCAATTCTCCTTTTTCTGCTCTCTCTTGAGCGCCTTCTACATGGTCCAAAATCCAACGAACCTTGGTAGCAGAGAAGTAAGCATCGATGATCAAACCAGTCTTTTCATGGAATTTTTCCACATAACCTTGGCTTTTTAGTTGTTCAGCCAAAGGTGCTGTCTGGCGAGACTGCCAAACGATCGCATTATAGATAGGGAGCCCTGTTTTCTTATCCCAGACGACAGTTGTTTCACGCTGGTTGGTAATCCCGATTGCTTCGATTTGACTTGGTTTCACACCACTTTCGATGAAAGCACCCGCGATAACTGACTGAACAGAGTTCCAAATTTCATTGGCATTGTGCTCAACCCAACCTGCTTGAGGAAAAATCTGAGTGAATTCTTTTTGACTAGAGCTGACCTTTTCTCCTTTTTTGTTAAAAATGATGGCACGAGAACTGGTTGTTCCTTGGTCAATAGCCATGATGTATTTTTCTTGTGACATGTGCTGTCCTCCTGATAAAATCTTGAGGGGGTTCCTCTTTACAGTAACTAGTATACAAAATAAAGCGCTTTCTTGTTTATCAATTTTTTTAAAATTTTAAAAAAATGTGAGGAGATTGTGCGAATTTCACAAAAAAGACCTGAAAACTCAGGTCTTTTAGGCAAATAGCATCTGACGGATCGTAGCTAAATCTTCCATATCCAAATCATTTTTCAAATAGTAGATAGGTGTTTGTTCTTTCTTATGGATAGGGTTGTTAGTAATTAACAAATCATAATGTCGACTGGGGTCATAGGCTTCAATAGTAATGAAACGATTGTATTCCAAATACCGTTTCAAAATGGCAGCCATCCTAGAAAAGACAAGGAAACCAGATGTCAAATCCAAACCAATCCTCATATGTTGGCCACCATTTTCTGCCATATACTCTATCAACTGGAGCCATTCCCAGAGAATTTTCTTATCCAAATCCGTTCCCTGATGAAAGGCTGGCAAGATATGAAAAATTCTCTCTGCAGTTCCTCTAAAATCATGTTCCATCAGCAAATAGGGATGGCGATTCTCTGTCTGGTATCTGTACTGATCTTGCAAGATATAGCCCTTGTAGAGATAAACTTGACCACAAAGTTGACTCAGTTCATAGGTGACATGGTCCTCTGTGTAGTCCCCCAGCAGCTCCTCCTTCTTCATTTCTTGAATCAATTGCGTCAGCAAATCGGCTAACTGCCCTCCAAAACCAAGGATATACTCCATAGTATGAAGGGGCAAGATACGATGGGAAAGGAGAAATGAAAAGAATACCATCATCTCACCGTCCTCAGTTCCTAGAGGGGTGTGTTGCCCAGCAAAAAAGGACGGAGCCTTTCGAAGCAAACGAAGATAGAAAATATTGTCAAAATACCCTCGCATTTTTTCTTCTATGACTTGAAACTGACAGGCATTGACCCGAAGACGCTGTTGACTGATATGAGCCCAGAGAACCAAGTCCAATTTCTGACCTGAAGACAAGCTAGCACCGCAGATTTCTTCTAGGGTAGCAATCTCTTGTTTTCTCTCAGCTTTCTGCATGTGACCTTCCCACTCCTGACTGGACCAAACCTTGCGGAAAAGACAGAAATAGAAATAGCGAATCTGATGCTCCGGACCTCGCCAACGGCCATTTTGGATGGATAAGTCAAACTCTGACAAAATCTGATTTAGACTAGCTAAGTGGCGACCAAGCGTAGCCTCGCTAATCATCAATTCTTGAGCCAACTGATGAGCTAGAAACTGTTGGTGATAGAGAAGGTAAACCAAAATTTGGTACTTAATGGCATTGTCTAGAAACAAACTCCGAATCTCTCTCCCCTTTGTGGCTGCACCAATCGACAAACGCAGATTTTCATCTTCCAAGTGGATGGTCAGCTCTAGCCCTCTTTCCAAGGCATTTTCGTTAATCAGAGAAATGTACTTGGTTAGGGTCGCCTTTGAAAAACCTGTTTCTTCCATGGCTTTCTTGACTGTTGTCTGCGAATCTTGTAATAGAAAGGAAAGGACTAAAAATTGACCAGATTCTGCTTTTTCCATCAAATCGCCTAAATACATTTGTTACCCCTTTCATTTTCTCCTACAAGCATAGCATAAATCTTTCAAATGCTGAAATAATCTGTTTCTCATTTTATTTTAAAGTTGATTTTCTCGTCATTATTCCACAGAAACAGCAAACACACGACTCCCCCTTTGGGCATTTTTATGCTAAAATAGTAGCTATGGATAAAATTATTAAAACAATATCAGAAAGCGGAGCCTTTCGTGCTTTTGTCCTTGATAGCACTGAAACCGTCCGCACTGCTCAAGAAAAACATCAAACCCAAGCCAGTTCAACCGTCGCACTTGGTCGCACCCTTATCGCTAGCCAAATTCTCGCAGCCAATGAAAAAGGAAATACTAAACTAACAGTTAAAGTTCTGGGAACCAGCTCTCTCGGTGCCATCATCACAGTCGCAGATACCAAGGGCAATGTTAAAGGCTACGTTCAAAATCCAGGTGTTGACATCAAAAAGACCACAACAGGTGAAGTCCTAGTCGGACCTTTTGTCGGCAATGGCCAATTTCTCGTTATCACAGACTACGGCACTGGAAATCCTTACAACTCCATGACTCCTCTCATCTCTGGAGAAATCGGTGAAGACTTGGCCTACTACCTGACTGAAAGCCAACAAACCCCTTCAGCAGTCGGCCTCAATGTTCTTTTAGACAAAGACGACAAGGTCGAAGTTGCCGGTGGTTTTCTTCTCCAAGTATTGCCAGGAGCCAAGGAAGAGGAGATTGCTCGCTTTGAAAAACGCATCCAAGAAATGCCAGCTATCTCGACACTTCTTGAAAGCGACGACCATATCGAAGCCCTTCTCAAGGCCATCTACGGTGACGAGGCTTACAAACGCCTATCTGAAGAAGAAATCCGTTTCCAATGTGACTGTAGCAAAGATCGTTTTATGAACGCTCTTGCCAGCCTTCCAAATTCAGACCTTGAAGAAATGAAAGAGGAAGACCACGGGGCAGAAATCACTTGTCAATTCTGCCAAACAACTTATAACTTTGATGAAAACGACCTGGAGGAACTCATTCGTGACAAATCTTAATACACCTTTTATGATTGGCAATGTTGAGATTCCCAATCGTACTGTTTTAGCACCCATGGCTGGTGTCACCAACTCAGCATTTCGTACCATCGCAAAAGAGCTCGGAGCTGGACTCGTTGTAATGGAGATGGTCTCTGACAAGGGAATCCAATACAATAACGAAAAAACTCTTCACATGCTTCATATCGATGAAGGAGAAAATCCGGTTTCTATCCAACTCTTTGGTAGCGACGAAGATAGTCTCGCCCGCGCAGCAGAATTCATTCAAGAAAACACCAAGACTGATATCGTCGATATCAACATGGGCTGTCCAGTTAACAAAATCGTGAAGAACGAAGCTGGTGCTATGTGGCTCAAGGACCCAGATAAGATCTACTCTATTATCAACAAGGTCCAATCTGTCCTTGATATACCCCTCACTGTCAAAATGCGCACTGGCTGGTCTGATTCATCCCTAGCCGTGGAGAATGCCCTAGCTGCTGAGGCTGCTGGTGTCTCTGCCCTCGCCATGCACGGTCGTACACGTGAACAAATGTATACTGGTCACGCTGACCTTGAGACCTTGCACGACGTAGCCCAAGTCCTAACCAAGATTCCATTTATCGCCAACGGTGATATCCGTACGGTCCAAGAAGCCAAACAGCGTATCGAAGAAGTCGGGGCTGACGCTGTTATGATTGGTCGCGCTGCCATGGGAAACCCCTACCTCTTCAACCAGATCAATCACTATTTTGAAACAGGAGAAATTCTCCCTGACTTGACTTTCGAAGACAAGATGAAAATTGCCTACGAACATTTGAAACGCTTGATTAACCTCAAAGGAGAAAACGTAGCCGTTCGTGAATTCCGCGGCCTCGCTCCTCACTACCTTCGGGGAACATCTGGCGCTGCCAAACTTCGTGGAGCCATTTCACAAGCTAACACCCTAGCAGAGATTGAAGCCCTCTTGCAATTAGACAAAGCATAATACACAAAAAACCGTAACTCGCTTGAGTTTACGGTTTTTTAGATTCTAGGAAAACCTAGATACTATTATTGAATCAAGGCAACGCTTGAAACTTTACCATCCGCACCTGTTGTAATTTGGATGATTTTTCCTCCACCTATTTTGGCATTATACTTGCCATCATCAAGTGTGTAAGAGTAGCCTCTGATAGAATAGTTTTCTTTCTTTCCATCTGCAGTTTCTACTGTAAATTGGCCCCCTGATGAAACCGTAATAGTTTCGCCATTTGCTCCCTTCCAGTTGCCTGCAGCTGCTGAGAAATCACCATCGACCATGGTTAAAACACCCTTGTAGCGTTTGTTGTGTTCTGCTTGCTTGTCTTGAAGTTGGCGGTCAGTTGTTGGATCATAGCCTGACTGGTTAGACTGGGCTTGAGAACCTTGCTGAGTTGAAGGTGCCTGAGATGGGGCTTGTTGACTAGGAGCTGCTTGTTCTTGTCTTGATTCAGGTGCTGGTTTCGCTTGTGACTGATCTGGCGTTGTAGAAGACTGACCTGAAGATGCCTGAGCCTTTTCAGATGAAGCTGAGTTTGAAGATTTTTGTGTCTTGCTTTCTTTGCTAGAAGAAGCTACTTTAGAGCTTGATGATTGACTTGTCTTTGCAGAGCTACTGGTTTGAGTGGTCTCGTTTTTATTTCCACAAGCTCCCAGTAGCAAGGTAGAAGCCAATACAGTCACTGCCATCAATTTGATATAGGTTTTCTTTTTCATTTTTCTACTCCTTTGTAACATTTTTGAAATGTTAAGAAATCTTTTTGTAATACAATTGTAACATTAGACCTTGAATCTGTCAACTATTTAGAGAAACTATTTAAAAAAATTTCTCTCTACTATCTCTATTCGTAATCGAAACGAAAAATAGAAAATTTTTTAGATAAGAGTCCTATTTTTTACATCATCTTTGTGTAATCGCTTGCATTGTGTTAGACAAAGGAATATAATAACATTGAAATAGAATATAGGAGGTATGCTCTTATGCTAAATAAGTATTACAAGTATCTTCCTTGGTTGATTTTGGGAGCTATTGGCTCTTATCAATCAGCCACTTACTATGCGCGAACTGCATTTGATGTCTTCTATCTGACTATAATCTTTATGATTGTTTATATCGCTTTGTTATTTTTACATGAGAACTATCTCAAGTATCGATATAAAGACTTCTTTACTCACATGTTGAGTAATCCTAAGAAAGATAACCATTCATAAAAAATGATGATAAATAAAGAGGTCGGGAACTTTATCCCGACCTCACTTTTTATTTCAATCGATAGGTTTTTCTTGGTTTCTTTTTGGGTACTCGTTTGAGTCCGACTTCTTCTACATATTCGCCGTATTTTACGAGAAAGTTATTGCTGACGATTGGGCGACCAGGGTTGATGAGATTGACCAGTTCAGTCCCCTCGTAGACAGTGAACTCCTCCTCCAGCAGATAGAGGAAGGTCGGATTCCAGTCGAGACGGCCTTGGATTCGTTTGATGGATTCTTGGATAATGGCATAATGGTCAAAGGCGAAGGCTTGCTCCTCCAGCTCGACTCCATCTAGGTAGCATTTGCCTGTCTGAAAATCGACATCTACAAAAACGACATCCTTGGCATCATCACCTGCCTGAACGAGATCTAAGGCACGACTAGGTAGGTACACTAAGTGGGCAATGGTCACTGTCCAGCCCCGTGGATCACGACCGGGGGTCGATACCGTCATCAATTGCTCGATTTTCTCCAAAGGTAGATCGAGATTGACTTCTTCTCTCACCTCGCGCTGACAGGCATGTGCAGCATCTTCTTCCTTGTCCATAAAGCCTCCAACCAAAGCCAAACAGTTTTGATAAGGGTGAGCCTTGCGACGGATTAGCAGGAGCTTGATCTTTCCTTCGACAAAGCAGTAGGCTACCATATCCACTGTCACACTTGGTTTTTCATATTGAGGGAGTTCCTGCTTGTAGTACCAGTCTAAAAACTCCTCCTGACTGGCATGGATTTCATAATATTCTTTTTCCGTCATCCCGGCTGGAATCTTTATGTCTGCCATCTTATGCCTCCTTTCGAACTGCTTTGGTCCATTGGTACCAACCCACTAGACTATTGAGTGTATAAACCCAGTACATCCCTTGAATGTGGATATTTTCACCCCACCAGAGATAAATACTAAAGAGATTGGTTGCAATCCAGAAAATCCATTGCTCACGGTAGAGACGTGTCATCAAAAGCTGACCAACACCATTGGTCGCATCAGTAACACTATCACGGAAAGGACGAGCGCTATTGATACTTTGGTAAGCCAAGCCCATACCAATCCAAATGATAGCAGTCAAGGCCAAGTACTTGAGCCAGTCAAGAACAGATAATTTCTTAGCTTCAAAGTGGGATTCTTCTGGTTTTTCCTGTTCATTGATACGATTGGACAACCAAGCATAGAGACCAATCGGCTGCATGACAAAGAAGTAAACAGTCGTCAAGACTTCTCCATAAAAAGTCGCATTCATGGCCAAGATCAAGTAGATAGCCGAGTTAATAGCCCCAAAGAGATAATTGCTTGCACGCCCTTCTGCTACCAAGATAACACAGACAATCCCAGTCCAAGATGCAAACAAGCTCAGCCAGTCATGACTTTCCGTATTTTGTGTAAACTCCAAGATCAAGGGAACACTTGACAAGGCGATGAGATACAACCACTGGAAAAGACTACGACCGACAAAGAGATCTTTCCATAGCAAGCGCATGATTCCTACAAAACCGATCTTGCGAGCTTCGGCATGGACATTTTTAAAGTTTTCGATAAATTGTGTGATTTTTTCAGTTAGTTTTTTCATATTTTTCTCCTAATCCGCTTGGTAAATGGCATCGATAGCCACTTTTGCTGCTTCATAATTCCCTAGATAATCCTCTGCTAGATAAACTAGTGGAATATTTGTTAAATATATATCTCTCATCTGGTCCAAATGCTGGGAAAAACTGTAGCGAATGTGGTCTTCTGCCATGGTCATATCTCTAAATCCGTCATTGACATAGGAACCGACAGGTTGCACAAAGAGAATCAAGTCCCATTTTTCCTTAGCCAAGATAGAGGCAAAGAGATTGTCAAAGGTTTCTCCTGATAAGTCCCCTTGGTCCTCAGTCTCCATGTAATAGTCATAGTAACCCTTGGTTACCAAGGAGTTGGTATCGGCTATCACAAGGCCTCGATTGGCATTGCTATCGATTAGTTTTGAGGTCTGGTCATACTGTCCCAACAGGAGATAGTAGTAATCCTTTGGAGTCAATTCATCGTCGCGGACATTGTTTTTGATCTGGTACTCACGCGCGTATTCCAGACTAACAGGCGCATCGTAATACCTTGCCAAATCCTTGGCTAGAGTGGTCTTCCCATTACTGGCACTTCCCATAATCAACACTTTCTTGGTAAACTGACGACGGAAGGGTTGAGCGATGTATTTCCAATATTTGCTTGGATTTTCTCGAATCATAGTCGCTGAGATACCAAACTTTCTTTCTTGCAAGACGGTGCCAAATCCACGTTTAGCTAATTCTTGCTGGTAGTCTGCTTCTCCCACAAAGAAGAGCAATTCTTGCTGGGTTTCATCATAGGAAATCTCCGCTAACATCTGGTCCAACCACTCCTGCCAACCCATAGGGTAACGGGGAAGATTGGTCTCATCCAGCTTACAGACAGAGGTCAATTCGTCATCACGAAAAGCCTCTCGGATATAGCGAAATCGCTTTTGAAGACTTAAACCTACCTGCTCACCTCGGTCTCCTTCGTAGCCTGAAACGACTACCCAGACCTGGTCACACTGACGCTTCGCTCGCTGGATCAGATCGATATGCCCCTGATGAAGGGGGGCAAAGGTCCCAAACACCACTGCTGTTTTCTTTTTCATAAACGTTTTACCTTTTTATAATTTTTGATATTTTTGTTTTCTATGTTTTTATTATATACTATATTTTTGTTTTGTCAATACTTTTTTATCATTTTTTATAAAAAAGTAGCAAAAAAGAATCAGGATTGCTCCTGATTCTCCATTTTTAAGCAATATCAAATTTTAATTGACCAGCTTTGACACCAATCTTAAGGGTCTTCCCTGCTACCAGTTCCCCCTTGAGAAGAAGTTCTGCCAACTTGTCCTCCACTTCTGTTTGCAGGGTTCTGCGAAGTGGGCGAGCTCCCATTTCTGGATCATAACCTTGGCTTGCTAGTAACTTCAACGCTGAAGCTTGCAGTTTCAAGTCGATACCCTTCTCTGCCAGGCTAGCAATCAATGGTTTAACCATAATCTTAACGATTTCCTGCATGTGTTCGCTATCCAAGCTGTGGAAGACCACCTTTTCATCAATACGGTTGATGAACTCCGGTCTATAAGCCTTTTTCAACTCTTCAAAGATTCGTTTTTCCATATTCTCCTGATCAAAACGAATGTCTTTAGCCCCAAATCCGACAGTCTTGTCATCACGAAGGGCTGTCGCACCAAGATTTGACGTCATGATGATAATGGTATTTGAAAAGTCAACCTTGCGCCCCTTGCTATCGGTCAAGACACCGTCATCCAAGACCTGCAAGAGGACATTAAAGATGTCTGGATGGGCCTTCTCTACCTCGTCAAAGAGGAGAACGGAATAGGGTTTATTGCGAACCTTCTCCGTCAACTCCCCACCTTCTTCATAGCCCACATAACCCGGAGGAGCTCCATTGAGACGACTAGCTGCAAATTTCTCCATATATTCACTCATATCAAAGCGGATAAGGGCTGATTCGTCATCAAAGAGAACTTCTGCCAGAGCCTTGGCCAATTCGGTCTTACCGACACCCGTTGGCCCTAGGAACATAAAGGAACCAATCGGACGCTTGTGACTGCGAATACCTGACTGATTGCGGCGAATCGCACGGCTAATACTTGAAACAGCTTGATCTTGACCGATGACACGTTTGTGCAACTCCGCTTCCAGGTTCAGGTATTTCTTAGCATCTGTTTGTGTCAGTTTTTGGACTGGGATACCTGACAAGCGACTCAAGGTAGTCAGGATTTCAGTCTCTGTTACCAAGTCTTTATAGACAGGGACTTCCTGCTCTTTTGCGATTAGCTGGGCCGCTTGTTTCCACTTGCCATCCATCAAGGCCTTGGCAGCTGGACTCAAGTCGGATTCGTCTGCTTTCACATGTTTGGATTTGTTTTGCACCGTTGCTGCCGCTTCATCTAAAAGGTCGATAGCAGAGTCCGGCAAGTGACGACTGGTCAAGTAACGATGGGCCATCTTGACAGCTGTTTCAACGGCTTCATCTGTGATTTGCACACGATGGTGTTTCTCATAAGTCGCCTTCAAACCTTGCAAAATGGTCATACTGTCAGCTAGACTTGGCTCTTCAATCGTCACTTTGGCAAAACGACGAGAAAGGGCAGCATCTTTTTCGATGTGTTTTTGGTATTCTTCCTGAGTGGTGGCCCCAACCATTCTCAAAGTTCCACGAGCCAAGGCTGGCTTCAAGATATTGGCCGCATCCAGAGTCGAGTCAATACCGCTACCAGAACCCATGATGGTGTGAAGTTCATCGATAAAGAGGATTACTTTGCCATCCTCTTCGATATCCTTGATGATGTTGTTCATGCGCTCTTCAAAGTCACCACGGAAACGTGTCCCTGCAACGACATTCATCAAATCAAGCTCTAGAACACGCATCTTGGCCATTTCCGCAGGTACGTCCCCACTAGCAATACGCTGAGCAAGTCCAAGTGCCAGAGCTGTTTTCCCGACACCCGCATCTCCAACCAAGACAGGATTATTCTTTGTCTTCCGGCTCAAGATTTGAATCATACGTGAGATTTCCTTGTCTCGACCGATAACTGGTTCTAACTTGCCAGAACGCGCTTGCTCCGTCAGGTCATGCGTGTAGTCCTCTAGGCCTCCACTTTGAGCTTGAGGCATGCCCATCATATTGGCCATGGAATTTTGCTTGTCAGTTACTGTGCGATGACGTTGACGCAAAGCCTTAAGATCTTCTCTTGTCCATCCTGCACGCTCTTCTAGATTACGACGAAGAGCAGCAATTCTGACCTGATCTTTCTGGTCTTCATAAGAAAAGCCTGCTCTCTCCAAGATGCGAGTTGCCAAGGCATTGCCGTCATGCAAAATCGCATAGAGGACATGCTCTGTCCCTAGCACCTTTGCGTGGACCACTGAGGCTACATACTCTGCTTCTGCAAAGAGAACCTCCAAACGATGGGAAAAGGGTAATTCCGTAAAGGTTTCATCTTGGCTATAGTCCGTTTCAGTCAGTTCCAACGCAACCTCTTCTAAACGGTCCATCTCATATGGGTAATCATTTAAAGTCGCACCTGCCACACTGTAACTGTGATTGGACATGGCAATCAATAAATGCCAAGACTCTAGGTAACGAGCTCCAAAATGGCTTGCAACCATGTAGGCACTTTCGATACATTCATTCAATGCTTTTGAATAGTTCATCTTACTTCTCTTTTCTATCTACCTCTTGTAATAGCTGTCGGAGCATATTGGCACGGACAACTGAGGACTCTTCCCCTAGGACACGATCTGTTGCTACTGAAGTCAGCAAGGTCATCTCTTGCTTGGTCATCAAGTCCTGCTCCACCAAAAGCTGGAGAATATCTTCATAAATCTCCTGACTAACTCGCTCACCAATCGAGTAAAGCAAATCGCGGAGCATCTCATGATGATTGGAAAACTCAATTCGTCCGATACGAATGTAGCCTCCGCCACCACGCTTGCTCTCAACCAAGTATCCTCTGCTTTCCGTAAAACGTGTCTTGATTACATAGTTGATCTGACTTGGCACAACCTGAAAGGTATCTGCCAACTGGCTCCGTTGCAATTCCACGATACCAGATTGGTCTAAAATCGCCTTGATATAGGCTTCGATATGATCTGATGTATTTTTAAATCTCATAGTAAATCAAACTCCTTCTTTGAACCTTGACTATCTTTGACTATTATACCGAAATTTTTGATTTTTTAAAAGGAAAAGGGAGCAAGTAAAGAATAATCTTCACCAACTCCCTATTTTTCTACTTATCTAAGCCCAATTCTGCCAAGATTTGACGTTTGTAGGCAATCTTTTGGACTTCCTTGTCCTCGTCTTCAGACCAATCTAGTTTAATTTCTGAAACAATCTGTCCAGGCCGATTTTTTAGAATGTAGATGCGGTCGCTGAGATTGAGGGCCTCCTCAATACTATGAGTGATGATCAAGGTCGTCAGCTGCAGCTGCTTGTGAATCTCAAGGTACCAAGCGTGGAGTTCCATCTTGGTCATCTCGTCCAAAGCGCTAAAGGCCTCATCCAAGAGAAAGAGCTTGTGCCCGAAAAGGTAGGTGCGGAGTAAGGCCACACGCTGACGCATTCCTCCGCTGAGTTCATGAGGATACTTGTCCCTTACGGCTGTCAACTGGAAGGTCGCAAGAATTTCATCCGCGCGAGCAATAGCTTCGGCCTTATCCACCTTTTGAATCAAGAGGGGCAGGATGATATTGCCAAGCACCGTCTTGTGCTCCAAGAGGAGATCCTTTTGCAACATATAACTCACGCGCCCCTTAGGATTTTCCTCGCCGTCAAGGACAATTCGCCCGGACTGGACTTCTAAAATCCCAGCGATTAGGTTAAAGAGAGTGGTCTTACCAACACCACTTGGACCTAGGATAGAAACTACTTCACCTGACTTCACCTGCAGGTTGATATCTTCTAAAATCTTTTCATCACCATAGGCATAGCTTACATGTTCGAGTCTAATTTCTGTCATTATTTTACAAATTCGTTAGTGAAGCCCTTGTCAGTCAAGTCTTCTTTGAGGATACCATGTTCTTTGTCCCATTTGTAGAAGGCATTCCAGCGGTCAGCGTCAAATTGTCCCCATTTTTCCTTGTCGCTTGCATATTCTTTTGACAAGTATTTTTGCGATTCGATGACAAAATCACGTTTTTCCTTGAGTTCAGGTGCATTCTTGATGAGGATATCTGCAGCTTCTTCTGGATGTTCCATGGCATATTGGTAGCCTTTTTTGATGGCTTGGATAACTTTGCGAGCTTCTTCTTTGTTATCTTTCAGATAGTCATTGTTTGCGATAATAACGGGTGAGTAGTAGTCAAACTCCTTGACATAGTCTTTCAAGTACATGAAATTAGCGTCTACGCCTTGAGATTTGGCAAGGATACCATCCCAACCGTAGTAGATCCAAGCAGTGTCAAAAACGCCATTGGCAATCGGTGTAATCGAGTTTGAATCGTTGTTTGGTACTTTTTCGACCTTCTCAAAATCTCCACCTTGAGATTCTACCAAGGTTTTCAACATGGCAAGCTCAGTCGGGTCATTCCAAGTTCCGTATTTCTTACCAACCAAGTCTTTTGGACTGGTGACATTGTCAGATTTACGAGAAATGATTCCTGATGTATTGTGCTCAACGATAGCTGCAACGGCAGTAATTCCTACCCCTTTTTCCAATTTCTTAGCCATGTAGTCTTGGAAATAGATAGCAAATGGTGCCTTGCCATTGATCACCAAGTCAGACGAGCTTTCTTCTGGTGGCAATTTCAAATCAACATCCACTCCAGCTTCTTTAAAATAACCTTTTTCCTTGGCAACATAAAGCCCTGTGTGGTTGGTATTTGGCGTCCAGTCTAGGATAAAGTCAATCTTCTTGAGTTCTGCTTCTTTGTTGTCCTTAGAAGCAGTCCTTTGACCACAAGCCACCAGCACGACAGCTACAAGAGCTGTCACAAGCGTTAAAAACACTTTCCATGTTTTCTTCATTTTCATTTCCTCTTTTCTTTTTCTCAAACGTCTTCTATGGACGTTTCCATTTAATCACATATTTTTCACTAATATCGACCAGCTTCATTCCTAGAAGGCTGATGAGCGACACCAGAATAATAATCGCAAACATGGTATCATACTGAAACAGTTTCTTGGACTGAATCATGTAAACACCTAGTCCTTCAAAGCCTCCCAACCACTCAGACACTACTGTTGTGATAAAGGCGTAGGAGACACTAACCCTCAGACCTGCATAAAAGTAAGGCAGGCTGACCGGGATTTTAAAATGCCAAAGGATTTGCCAAGGCTTGGCCCGCATCAGACTAAACAAGGTCAGCATATCCTTGTCACAATGCCTAAATCCGTCTAAAATGCTGACGATGATAGGGAAGGTTGTTGTCAGGATTATCAAGACAATCTTGGGCAAAATCCCATAACCTAGCCACAAGACCAGAATAGGGGCTATGGCAATGGTAGGAATGGTCTGAACAACCACCATCATAGGGTAGATCAGGTCATTGAGCCAAGTCAGACTGTCCATAAGCACTGCCATGAGGCAAGCAATCAAGACTCCTAAAACTAGCCCCAGCAAAGCCACTCTCAAGGTCGCCCAGCTATGGTGCCAGAGAAATTCTCTGTCACGAACAAAGGCCTGAAGAATTTCAAAAGGAGTTGGCAGGATAAACTTGGGTAAAAGTTTGAATATTCCCGCTAACTGCCAGATTGACAAGACTCCTAGAAAACCCAATAGACTAATGTGTCGTCTCATCATACTTTTCAAGTTTCTCATCAATACTTAGAATCTCTCCTACATTTATTTTGACATTGGCAAAGACATTATCTGCCTCCTGCCCGGTCACTTCAAGCGCTTCTTTGAGAATGCGCATGAGCTCATCAAACTCCCCTTCCAAGACCGTTTCAAAGGGTGTCACCACCATGGTCACGGACTGAGCTTGTAGATAAGCAATAACCTGATCGATAATAGCAATCCGATCAATTCCCTGTGATAGGGGCAAAACTTGCAAGGCAATGCTTGCTTTCATAAAAACCTCCTCTTCTCAGGCTTCCTTTTGACAAAAAGAAAACCCCTTCCATATACGGAAAAGGTGCAGAATTCGGCTAAGTATCCTTCCCTACGCTGGCATTACCCAGATCAGGTGCGGTCGAAGTTTAACACTTCCTCTCAGACTGTACACAGACTCCCGTATCTTATATGGACATATGATAACGCAAAAAAAAGGATAAGTCAAGGAAACTGCTTACAGAAAATCATGAAAAAGAGTTTGAAGGCAAGTACTTCAAACTCTATCATATCTTTCTTATTTAGCCTCGTACCAAGTTGCTCCTTCATTTTCATCTGCAATGAGAGGAACACTGAGCTGGATGGCTTCTTCCATGGTTTGTTTCACCAGTACTTTGACGGCTGCTAATTCTGCCTTTGGAACTTCAAGAACGATTTCATCGTGCACTTGCAACAGCATCTTGGTCTGATAGCCACCTTCAACTAGAGCTTTGTCTAGCTGGATCATAGCAATCTTGAGAATATCTGCTGCTGAGCCCTGGATAGGAGAGTTGATGGCCGTCCGCTCTGCAAAACCACGAATGTTAAAGTTGCGCGAATTAATATCTGGCAACTCGCGACGTCGCTTGAAGAGGGTCTCTACATATCCCTTATCACGCGCTTCACGTACCACTTCATCCATGTAGTTTTTAATACCTGGGAAGCGTTCAAAGTAAGTGTCAATGTAGGCTTTTGCTTCCTTACGGCT
Source organism: Streptococcus mitis (assembly GCF_003942695.1). Lineage (GTDB taxonomy): Bacteria > Bacillota > Bacilli > Lactobacillales > Streptococcaceae > Streptococcus > Streptococcus mitis_BD. Next base: position 39,145 of record NZ_RJNU01000002.1, on the reverse strand, counting down.
GATGCCTAGATTATTAGACAAGCCAAAGTCTGAAATTCCGTAAACCACTCCGAAGTTAACCGCCTTGGCATTACGACGGTCGTTTGGAGTCACATCCTCAGGGCGTTCAATTCCAAAGACCCGCATGGCTGTCGAGGTATGGATATCTGCTCCCTCTTGGAAGGCTTTAATTAAGTGCTCATCCTTAGAAATATGAGCCAAAACGCGCAATTCAATCTGTGAATAATCCGAGCTAAGAAGAACACTATCCTCCCACTCAGGTACAAAGGCCTTACGAATGAGACGGCCTTGCTCCAAACGAACAGGGATATTTTGTAAGTTTGGATCTACACTAGACAAACGTCCGGTCTGGGTCAAATCTTGCACGTAGCGCGTGTGAATCTTGCCATCATCCAAAATCCAATCCTGCAAACCAATCACATAGGTAGATTGAATCTTCGCAATCTGACGGTAATCGAGGATTTTCTTAACAATCGGCGCAATAGGAGCCAATCGCTCTAGCACATCCACGGCTGTTGAGTAACCTGTCTTAGTTTTCTTGGTGTATGCTAGAGGAAGACCGAGCTTTTCAAAGAGCAGCACGCCCAACTGCTTAGGGGAATTGATATTAAACTCCTCACCAGCTAACTCGTAGATTTCTTGAGTGAGTTGCTCAATGACGACCTCATTTTCAGCCTGCATCTCAAGAAGGGTTTCTTTTTTGACCTTGATCCCAGCGATTTCCATTTTGGCAAGGACAAAAGCCAGAGGTTGCTCCATGTCATAGAGAAGATCTAACTGTCCATGTTCACTGAGTTTTTCAAGCAAAACAGGCTCTGTCTCAACCAATACTGCAACCTTGCGAGCCAAGTACTCCAAGAATTTCTCTCTCTCAGGGATAGCTTTCTTGACCCCCTTACCATAGAAAGTCTCATCATCGACCAAGTATGTTTGACCGTAGAGACTAGCAATTGTTGAGATTTCATTATTCTCAACAGTAGAGAGGAGGTATTTGGCCAAGCGACTATCAAAAGCAGGAGCCTGCAGATTCAAACCAAAACGATTTAAAAGAACCTTAGCTTTCTTAAAGTCATACACTTTCAGAGGTGTTTTTTCTAAAAATTCCTTGAAAATCGGCTCCTGCAAGAGCTCAAGTTTATCTGTAGCGTAAAGTTTATCCCCACAAGACCAAGCAAAACCAACCAAGTCATCTGTATGGTAGTTTTCACCAAAGAGTTCAAAGTGGAAGATAGAGTCTGCGCTCAACATGTCTTGACTGACTTGGTCAACGATGGCGAAATCCAAACTTTCAGGCGCATCCGTTGATGACACATTTAAAGCTTGCTTGAGCTGTTTGAAGCCCATCTCATCGTAGAATTTCCCGAGATTTTCCACATCTGGGCCATTATATACCAAGTCTTCCAGACCAATCTCAATCGGTGCCTGAGTCTCAATGGTCGCCAAGGTTTTAGACAGGAAGGCTTGTTCCTTATCGTTGATGAGATTTTCCTTCATCTTAGATGCCTTCATCCCATCGATATTTTCATAAATTCCCTCAAGCGAACCGTGTTCTAGCAAGAGCTTGATACCCGTCTTTTCACCAATCTTAGTAACACCAGGGATATTATCAGACTTATCCCCCATAAGAGCCTTAAGATCAATGAACTGAGCTGGTGTGAGGCCCATCTTTTCCATAAGATAGTCTGGCGTAAAGGCCTCAAACTCAGCCACACCTTTCTTGGAAATCTCGACCACCGTATGCTCATCCGTCAACTGAATCAAGTCCTTGTCTCCGCTAACGATTGTCACATCAAAAGAATCCTTCTCAGCCAAGCGACCTAAAGTCCCGATGATATCATCGGCTTCATACTGGGCCAACTCATAATGGCGAATCCCAAGGTGGTCTAACAACTCACGAATGAAGGGAAATTGCTCACGAAACTCATCTGGAGTTTTAGCACGGCCACCCTTGTAGTCTGCATACATCTCTGTTCGGAAAGTCGTCTTGCCTGCATCAAAAGCTACCAAAACATGACTGGGCTCAACCCGCTCTAAGACATGATTCAACATGAGTTGAAAGCCATAGATTGCATTGGTATGAAGACCATTAGCATTTTTAAAACGATCCAACTGCTGATAGAGCGCAAAAAAAGCTCGAAAGGCAACAGAAGATCCATCAATTAATAATAATTTTTTCTTGTCCATACACCCATTATAAAGGAAAGAGGGGAAAAATACCATCGGAAAGAATAGGCAAATGGTAGTGAAGTCCTCTTTTTTATATTCTTTCTAGATTCTAGCTCCATTACTATCCACGCGATAGCCATCCACAGTAGTATTCACTGCTAAAGCCCCTGAAGCATTGACGTAGTAAGATTTTCCGCCTACCTGGAACCACTGACTAGACTTCATAGCCCCTGAACTTTCCAAATAATACCATGTTCCATTTTCCTTGAGCCAACCCGTCTGCATCTCCCCTGATGCCTTTAGATAGTACCAATGCGAGCCATCCTTCACCCAACCTGTTGACATGGTTCCATTTTCTTTGAAGTGATACCAACTGCCATTTATTTTCTTCCAACCAGTTGCGAGTTTCCCGTTCTCACGGTAATTCCAAATACCGTTTTGCTTCTTCCAACCATTCTCCACCGATTCTGTTTCCGTATACTGGACGTATCTCCTCGTTCCACTATAGGACAGGTAGCTGAGCCACTTATAACCGTCCTTTTCTACGATTTGATCGTAGCTAACATTTTCACCAGGATAGTAGTAGTCGATAACTTGCGCTGTACTTGACGGCTGGTTTCGAATGGCAGACTTTTGAGTAAACGTGTGAGTCCCACTAGACGCCAACCCTGACCTGATAGGATTTCCAGTTCTACCACCATTCCCTACCAAGTCCTTAAAATGGATAAAGCCTGTCATAGAGCTAGCTTTTACGCTGCGACGATTGTATTTCTCCCTAACTCCATAGTTATACTCTTCAATCTCAATCGTATCCCCTGATACATTTGATACCCAGGCCACATGCCCATAATAACCTTCTGTCGACCAAGCAATTGAACCAATTTCAGGTTTGCTATCCACACGGTAGCCTTCTCGCCTTGCACGATGTCCCCATTCATTTGCATTTCCATAAGCAGGCGGGATCTCAAAGCCATTCACACTACTCAAACGAAAGGCCGCAAAAGACGTACACTGGCGAGAATACATCCGCCACTGATCGATTTCAACACTACCATTTTTGTAGTGAAGCGGGTAGTCATCACCACGCGCTACACTGTCAGCCTGAACCGATTCTCCACCAAATAAAAAGGTACTTGTAACGAACAAAGTAGCCAGTCCTAAACCTAACTGAGTATATCTACTCTTCTTAACTCCTGATTTTAAAAACGTCATTCATTCTCCTTAATAATATAAATTTCCGAGGTTACCCTCGTTTATACTATTCGGGAGAAAAAGAAAAAAGTGAGCAAAGCTCACTTCATTTTAGGATTCTTAGTCTAGATAGCGAATCAAGTTCTTTTCTGTCAAAATATCTGAGTAGGTGAAGGATTCAACGTAAACATTGGCTTGTTTGTCTCCTTCAATATCCCCAAATTCAACGATAAATAGAGATGGATAAACCTCAATTAGCTTACCCAATCTATTTTTTTGGCGCTTACGGCCATTCTCCAAAGTCATTTCAACGACTTGTCCCTCATGCGCCTTGATCTCTTCTTTGATTTTTTTCATCTTGGCTACATCTGTAAATGCATCTGACATCTTATGCCTCCCTCTTTGAGATACTTGAAAATTTATTGTATTCTTTTTGGAAAATCAATTCCACCGTTCCACGAGCTCCACTACGGTTTTTCTCGATGATAACCTCTACCTTGTTATTTGGAATTCCTTCCTCTTCTTCACCCGCACGATCGTAGTAGTCGTCACGGTATAGAAAGGCTACGATATCTGCATCCTGCTCGATAGAACCCGATTCACGAATATCAGACAAGACTGGTCTCTTATCCTGACGCTGTTCCACTCCACGAGATAACTGACTAAGAGCAATGACTGGAACTTTCAATTCCTTAGCTAGAATTTTCAACTGACGAGAAATTTCAGAAACTTCTTGTTGGCGGTTCTCACGACCAGTCCCTGTAATAAGCTGTAGGTAGTCGATCAAAATCAAGCCTAGATTGCCTGTTTCTTGAGCCAGTTTGCGTGAGCGCGAACGAATTTCCGTAATCCGAATCCCTGGTGTATCATCGATATAGATACTCGCGTTGGCCAGATTCCCTTGGGCAATGGTATACTTTTGCCATTCCTCATCAGTCAATTGACCCGTACGGATAGAATGGGACTCCACCAAGCCTTCGGCCGCCAACATACGATCTACTAGACTTTCCGCACCCATTTCCAGTGAAAAGATAGCTACCGTCTTGTCCAATTTGGTACCGATGTTCTGAGCAATATTCAAGGCAAAGGCTGTCTTACCAACCGCTGGACGCGCCGCTAGGATAATCAACTCTTCCTCGTGGAGACCTGTCGTCATATGGTCCAAATCACGATAGCCTGTAGCAATACCTGTGATATCAGTTGTTTGTTGTGACCGAACTTCTAGGTTCCCAAAGTTGATATTTAGAATATCTCGGATATTCTTGAAACCACTACGATTGGCATTTTCACTGACATCAATGAGTCCCTTTTCAGCTTGAGCGATTATTTCATCTGCAGGCTTAGAGGCCTCATAGGCTTGGTTGACAGACTCTGTCAACTTGGAAATCAAGCGACGTAGCATAGCCTTTTCTGCAACAATTTTAGCATAATACTCTGCATTGGCAGAAGTTGGTACAGAGTTGACAATTTCAACAAGATAGGATAAGCCACCAATATTTTGGAGATCCCCTTGGTTATCCAAAATCGTCCGAACCGTCGTCGCATCAATCGCTTCTCCACGATCCGACAAATCTACCATCGCTTGGAAAATCAACCGATGAGCATACTTAAAGAAGTCACGAGAATCAATGTATTCTCGGACAAAAACGAGCTTGCTCTCATCTATAAAAATAGCCCCCAGAACAGATTGTTCGGCCAAAATATCCTGAGGTTGAACTCGTAGTTCCTCTACTTCTGCCATCCGACTTTCCTTCCTTTTACAATCTTGTCAAGATGTTGTAAACTTAACCTTCTTTTACACGAAGATTGATGACACTTGTAACATCTTGGTAGATTTTTACTGGTACATCAATCAAACCTACTGCTCGAATTGGTGCTTTTACTTGAATGTGACGTTTGTCAATATTGATTCCGAATTGCTTTTGCAATTCTTCTGCAATTTTCTTGTTGGTGATGGAGCCAAATGTACGGCCATCTGGTCCAACTTTTTCAACAAACTCTACGACAGTCTCTTCTGATTCAAGCTTGGCTTTGATGGCTTTTGCTTCAGCAATCATTTCAGCATGAGCCTTTTCTTCTGATTTTTGTTTTCCACGCAGCTCTCCCACTGCTTGAGCAGTCGCTTCCTTGGCCAAATTCTTTTTAATCAGGAAGTTTTGGGCGTAGCCAGTTGGCACTTCCTTGATTTCGCCTTTTTTCCCTTTTCCTTTGACATCTGCTAAAAAGATTACTTTCATTCTTCTTTCTCCTTTTCCTTTAGTTCATCCAAGATAAGTTGAGTCAATTTTTCTCCAACTTCTGATAGACTCATATCCTTAATCTGCGCAGCAGCTAGGTTAAAGTGACCACCACCGCCCAGTTCTTCCATAATCCGTTGCACATTGATTTTACTACGACTTCGAGCTGATATAGCGATAAAGCCTTGTGTATTTTTTGCCAGAACGAAACTAGCCTCAATGCCAGACATGGCCAACATAGCATCGGCAGCCTTACTGATAACAACTGTGTCATAAGTTGTTGAGTCCTTAGCTTGGGCGATCAAGATATCTGAACCCAACTTATGACCTTGTAAAATGAGTTCATTTACCTCACGATACTCTTCAAAATCTGTCGCAGCAATCTCCTGAATAGCAATACTATCGCTTCCACGTGTTCTGAGGTAGCTGGCCACATCAAAAGTTCGACTCGTCACGCGAGATGTGAAATTCTTGGTATCCAGCATCATACCAGCCATCAGTACACTAGCCTGCATACGACTCAAACGATTTTTCTTAGAATTTTGGAACTGAATCAATTCTGTGACCAACTCACTCGCACTACTTGCTCCACTTTCGATATAGGTGATGACAGCATTCTCTGGGAAATCCTGATCACGTCGATGATGGTCAATGACAATGGTTTGCGTGAATAAATCATAAAAACCTTTGGACAAGGTCAAAGCTGTCTTCGAATGATCCACTAGAATCAACAAAGAGCGCTTGGTAACCAGCCTCATCGCATCAGACAGAGGCAAGAGCTTGGTGACACCCTCTTTTTCCAATAAATTGACAGCCCGCTCGATATCTGGCGACATTTGTTCTGCATCATAAACAGCATAGCTATTTTCAGTGATATTGTTAGCAAACAACTGCATGCCAACCGCAGAGCCCAAAGCGTCCATATCTAGATTTTTATGACCGACTACAAAGACTTGGTCTACACTTCTAATTTTATCTGAAATGGCCGTCATCATTGCTCTGGTACGTGTTCTTGTTCTCTTAACAGAGGCTGCGGAACCACCACCAAAGTAGACTGGGTTCTTGGTTTCATCATTTTCCTTGACAACTACTTGGTCCCCACCACGAACCTCAGCTAGGTTTAAGTTCCTTAGAGCAACTTTCCCTATCTCATCATGATTTCCATCACCATAAGAAAAGCCCATGCTCAAGGTCAATGGCAACTGTCTCTGTTTTGACTCCTCACGAAAGGCATCAATCACAGAGAATTTATCATTCATCAAGCCTTCAAGAACCGTGTAATCAGTAAATAAATAAAAGCGATCCATACCCACACGCCGAGAAAACATAGCATACTTACTAGCAAATTCTGAAACAAAATTTGCCACAAAACTATTGATATGACTGATATCCGATTCGGAGGTTGCATCTTCTAAATCATCGTAGTTGTCTACCGAGATGACCCCAATCACTGGTCGACTGGTTACCAATTCGACAGTTGCTTCATATTCCCCTGAAACGTCAAAGAAATACAGGACACCTGAAGCCTTGTCCATATGAACGGCATAGCGTGTTTCCCCTAGGGTAGCATAAGAACTAGGGTTCCCCACAGAAGCCTTGATAATGGTTTGAATCAAGTCAACATCAATTTCGCCTTCTTCAGTCGTCAAAATCAACTCAGCATAAGGATTAAACCATTCGACTTCGCCACTAGATAAATCTAATTTCAGAACACCAACTGGCATTTGATCAAGCAGCGTGTTCAAGCTATCTTCCGCTTGATGGTTTACGTATTGGATTTGTTCAATTTCGCTCTTTTCATACTGTTTTTTTTGCCAGATGAATAAAAGCAGATAAAGAAGTACAAATAAAAACAAGGCACTGATTGTTACAACATTATTTTGTGAAAAAATAATCAGCATTGTTAAGGTTCCGAAAGTTGCAATCCCTAGTAGAACCGCAGAAATCGGAGTTAAATTATTTTTTTTCATTCTAAACCTCTTGCGCATTATTATATCACAAAAGCCCTTAAAAAGCGACCTTTAAAAAGTGGTAAGCCTTTCTTTCATGATTGATTTCTTTTAATCTCAGACACAAAAGTAGGAGGGATCCCTCACCCTCCTACCCACGTGTTCAGATTACTATCATCTAACGTTCCACGATAAGAGCTGTTCCCATTCCTCCTCCGATACAGAGAGTTGCTAGACCAGTTTTAGCATCACGTTTCATCATCTCATGTACCAGAGTCACTAGGATACGGCAGCCTGAAGCTCCAATTGGGTGACCAAGAGCAATAGCACCACCATTGACATTGACAATATCTGTGTTAAATCCAAGTGTTTTCCCAACCGCACAAGCCTGAGCAGCAAAGGCTTCATTTGACTCGATCAAGTCAAGCTCATCAACTGTCAAATTACCTTTTTCAAGAGCCTTGCGAGTCGCATCAATCGGTCCACATCCCATAACCTTAGGATCCAAACCTGCACTTGCATACGAACGAATGCGGACAATCACTGGGAGTCCTAATTCTTCAGCTTTTTCAGCACTCATGACCAAGACAGCCGCTGCTCCGTCATTGATACCTGAAGCATTTCCCGCCGTAACAGAACCGTCTTTTTTGAAAACAGGACGTAGCTTAGATAAACTCCCCAAACTGGCATCTTTTCTAGGAAATTCATCTGTATCAAAGACTATAGGATCACCTTTACGTTGAGGAATAACCACTGGAACAATCTCTTTCTTAAAGCGTCCAGATTCTATAGCCGCCACTGCTCGTTTTTGTGATTCCAAAGCAAGAGCATCTTGTTCATCCCGGCTAATACCATATTCTTCAGCCACATTCTCAGCTGTAATCCCCATATGGTATTCGTTAAAGGCGTCAGATAAACCATCCTTGATCATGGTATCTATCACTTTCGAATCTCCCATACGGCCACCCCAACGGAAACTTGGCAAAGCGTATGGCGCCTGACTCATGTTTTCTGCACCACCAGCTACGATAATATCTGCATCGCCACATCGAATCGCTTGAGCAGCCAACTGCACTGCCTTCAAACCAGAACCACAAACCTTATTGATGGTAAAGGCTGGTGTAAATTCGGGGAGTCCTGCGTGAATGCTCATTTGACGAGCTACGTTTTGACCTAAACCTGCGCCTAGGACATTCCCCATAATCACTTCATCTACTTGCTCTGGTTTCACACTCGCCTTCTCCAAAGCACTCTTAATAACCAAAGCTCCCAAATCAACAGCAGAAACATTCTTCAAGCTTCCTCCAAAGGAACCAATAGGAGTTCGCACTGCTGAAACAATCACTACGTCTTTCATAACTACCTCCATTTATACCTTGTATAATGATGCAATACAAAAGTGGTTTACAATTGTGTAAACCACTTTTACATAGTTGTCAAGATTTTATGATTCCTTAACTTCTAACAAACCAACTTCACCATCTTCACGGCGATACAAAACATTTGTTGTTTGATCTTCGACATCAACATAGATAAAGAAATCATGCCCCAACAAATCCATTTGAAGAAGTGCTTCTTCCAAATCCATTGGTTTCAAATCAATTTGTTTTGAACGAACCACTTTTGGTGGCACAACATTTGCATCTTCAACTAAATCATCTGTAAAGAGTTGGCTAGTTGCAACCTTATTTTTATTCTTGCGTTCGATTTTTGTTTTATTTTTACGAATCTGACGTTCGATTTTATCTGTTACGAGGTCGATAGAGCCATACATATCTTGAGAAACATCTTCTGCACGAAGAGTAATTGACCCAAGTGGAATTGTTACTTCAACCTTTGCTGTTTTTTCACGGTAAACTTTCAAGTTGACACGTGCATCCAACTCTTGTTCAGGTTGAAAATATTTTTCGATCTTTTCGAGTTTAGAAACTACATAATTGCGAATTGCTTCTGTTACTTCTAGGTTTTCACCACGGATACTATATTTAATCATATAAGTACCTTCTTTCTAAACATTTTTATTTTTCTAACTATATTATAACGCTTTCATTTTCATTTTGCAAATTTTTCCTCATCTTACAAGGGAAAAAGTTTTGACTTCCAAAACACCTGCTTCTTCAAACAGTCGCTTCACACGATTGATAGTCGCCCCTGTCGTATAGATGTCATCAATAACCAAAATCTTCTTAGGAAGAGGGGCTTCCGTTTTAATATAAAAGGGAATTTCAGTAGCTAATCGTTCTAAGCGATTCTTAGAAGAACTAGCCTTCTCTTCTCTTTTCCCTAGTAAATCTTGAAAGGAAAATCCTGCTGCCTCAACCAAACCTTCAACCTGATTAAATCCCCTCTCAAGCAATCTTTCAGGACTTAGAGGAATTAGCACAAATTCATAGTCTCCATACTTTTTCAACTCATCTGCAAGTACAGGAGTAAAAACCTTTCTAAGCAGAAAATCCCCATCAAACTTATATCGACTAAAAAAGTCTTTCATAGCTTGATTATAGGTGAAGATTGCTTTATGATCAACTTGAATCCCATCTTCACACCAAAGTTTACAATCTTGACACGTTGTTGACAACCCTCTTTTCATGCAGTTTGGACAATGGTCTTCACCAATCTTCTCAAAAGTAGAATCACAAGCTGAGCAAAGATAGTTGTGCTCATTCTTAAACAGTAAGAGGTGACTAAATGTCAAGTCACTCTTTGTTGACTGGCCACATAATAAACAATTCATAATCCCGCCTCCTTATTCATCTGCTTGATTTCCTTGATTGCCTTATTGATGGAAGTATTTAATCCATCATGAAAGAAGAGCAACTCACCAGTTGGTCTGTCCATACTACGCCCAACTCGCCCACCAATCTGAATCAAGCTAGACTTGGTAAAGAGACGATGATTAGCTTCTACTACGAAAACATCCACACAAGGGAAGGTAACTCCACGTTCCAAGATTGTCGTACTGATCAGTATTGTTAGCTTTCCATCTCGAAAAGCTTGCACCTGCTCTAATCGGTCTTCTGTCACAGAAGACACAAAGCCGATATTTTCTTTTGGAAACTGTTCCTGCAAGATTTCTTTTAGTTTCTCGCCTTTTTTAATTTCTGATGCAAAGATTAACAAGGGATAACCTGTTCTTCTCTGCCTCTCAATAGAGGTCTTTAATTTGGGTGACAACTGACTCTTATCTAAGTAACGATTAAAATCCGATAACCAAACTGGCTTTGGAATAATCAATGGATTTCCATGAAACCGTCTCGGCAAGCTTAATCGTTTTAATTCTCCTGTGCGAACCTTCTTATCTAACTCATCTGTAGAAGTTGCTGTAAGGAATATCCTTAACCCATCTTTCTTTACACATTGGTTTACAGCGTAGTAAAGTATAGGGTTGTCAACATAAGGAAAGGCATCTACTTCATCTACTATCAACAAATCAAAGGCATGATAGAATTTTAATAACTGATGCGTCGTTGCAACAACTAGTGGTGTTCGAAAATAGGGTTCTGACTCACCATGAAGTAGTGCTATCTCACAAGCAAAGTCATTCTGCAGTCGCTTATATAACTCCAAGCAAACATCTATTCGAGGGCTGGCTAAACAAACTGCACCACCTTCATCAATCACTTTAGCCACAACTTGATAAATCATCTCTGTCTTTCCCGCTCCTGTTACAGCGTGAACCAAGGTTGGCTCTTGCTTGTCTACCGCTTGAAGAAGTCCCTCTGACACTTTTTCCTGAAAAGGTGTTAACTGACCACGCCATTTGAGAACATCTTGCTTAGGAAAATCTTCCTGCGGAAAATAGTATAAAGCTTGATCACTCCTGACTCGCTTCATCAGCAAGCACTCCCTGCAGTAGTAAGCACCAACAGGCAAATACCATTCTTCTAGAATGCTACTATTACAACGTTGACAGAAAAGTTTTCCCTTCTCTTTTCTCATTGCTGGCAGTTTCACGGCCATCTGACGTTCTTCTTTAGTTAATTCTTTCTCAGTAAACAAGCGACCGAGATAATTTGGATTTACTTTCATACTTCTTTATTCGTAAAAATCTAGCGCTTTAGGTGTTTTTTTAGTACAATTAAATCATGGAATTTAGAACAATTAAAGAGGACGGGCAAGTCCAAGAAGAAATCAAAAAATCCCGCTTTATCTGTCATACAAAGCGTGTCTATAGTGAAGAAGAGGCGCGTGATTTCATCACTGCCGTCAAAAAAGAACACTACAAAGCTACCCATAACTGCTCAGCTTTTATTGTAGGGGAACGAAGTGAGATTAAGCGTACGAGTGATGACGGTGAGCCTAGTGGTACTGCTGGAGTCCCTATGCTCGGTGTCTTAGAAAATCATAATCTTACCAATGTCTGTGTAGTAGTTACCCGCTACTTTGGAGGAATTAAGCTAGGTGCTGGCGGTTTGATTCGTGCTTATGCAGGTAGTGTGGCCTTAGCTGTCAAAGAAATTGGCATTATTGAAATCAAAGAGCAGGCTGGTATAGCCATTCAAATGTCTTATGCTCAGTATCAAGAATATGGCAATTTTCTTAGAGACCATCATCTCATGGAGCTGGATACAATCTTTACAGATCAAGTCGATACGATGATTTATGTTGACAAGGAAGAGAAAGAAAATATCAAAGCTGCTCTTGTTGAGTTTTTTAATGGAAAGGTTACTTTAACAGATCAAGGTTTACGTGAAGTTGAGGTTCCTGTAAACTTAGTATAAACAAAGGAGAAATTATGGCTTTTGGGAAATTTATTCAAGGACTTGCTGGAAACTTTAGCGAGCAAAACAAAGAGACTCTTATCAAAGAATATGGCCAATACCTACTAGAGAATGAAGAAATTCAAAGTGGATATAAACTTATTCGTGATTCAATCATCTTTACAAATATCCGTATCATTTTTACAGATAAGCAAGGTGCTACTGGTCGTAAGATGTCTGTTAAGTCACTCTTTTTGATGAACATTGTAAACATTGAAATGGAAACAGCTGGAGCAGGTATAGATGATAGTGAGATTACAATCACTTATTTAGAAAATGTCTTTCTAAAAGCACATAATGAACACCTTAGTTTCCATAAATTTGAATTTCCTAAAAAAACAGACATCCTCCCTCTTTACACCTATTTATTAGAATTGGCTTATCACAATCGATTAAAAATTAATGGCTCAGACCTTTGATATAAAAAAATCCTATCACTTCGATAGGATTTCTATATTTTACAAATAGCCTTGAGCGCGTTATACTAGTATCATCTTATACAAAGAGGTATATCTATGACTATTTATAACAATATCACTGAACTAATCGGACAAACTCCAATTGTTAAACTAAACAATGTCGTCCCAGAGGGTGCTGCTGATGTTTATGTAAAACTTGAAGCTTTTAACCCTGGATCATCAGTAAAAGACCGTATTGCCCTTAGCATGATTGAAAAAGCGGAACAAGATGGTATTCTAAAACCGGGTGCTACCATTGTTGAAGCAACGAGTGGAAATACTGGTATCGGGCTTTCTTGGGTAGGTGCTGCTAAAAGATATAAAGTTGTTATCGTCATGCCTGAAACGATGAGCGTGGAACGACGTAAGATTATCCAAGCCTATGGTTCTGAACTCGTCCTTACTCCTGGTAGTGAAGGAATGAAAGGGGCTATTGCCAAAGCTCAGGAAATCGCCGCTGAACGTGACGGCTTCCTTCCACTCCAATTTAATAATCCAGCTAACCCAGAAGTACACGAAAGAACAACAGGAGCTGAAATACTGGCTGCTTTCGGTTCTGATGGTTTAGATGCTTTTGTGGGTGGTGTTGGTACTGGTGGAACGATCTCAGGTGTTTCTCACGCTCTTAAAGCAGCAAATCCAAACATTCAAGTTTATGCAGTGGAGGCAGACGAGTCAGCTATCTTGTCTGGTGAAAAACCAGGACCTCACAAAATTCAAGGCATCTCAGCTGGATTTATTCCTGAAACACTTGATACAAAGGCCTATGATGGTATCGTCCGCGTAACGTCAGATGATGCTCTAGCACTCGGACGTGAAATTGGTGGAAAAGAAGGCTTCCTTGTTGGGATTTCTTCAGCTGCAGCAATTTACGGGGCAATTGAGGTTGCCAAGAAATTAGGTACAGGTAAGAAAGTCCTTGCTTTAGCACCAGATAACGGCGAACGTTATTTGTCTACAGCACTCTATGAATTTGAAGTGTAGCCTCCTAAATGCACTTAGCCCTTATTAAAGGGCTTTTTGTTTACTCATACAGAATCTACTCTCTAGACAAAAAGAAAAAGGAAGCAATTTGCTTCCTTTTCTATTAGTTATTCAAGGCTGCTGCCATTGTAGCTGCAACTTCTGCTTCAAAGTCGTTTGCAGCTTTCTCAATACCTTCACCAACTTCAAAGCGAGCGAACTCAACTACTGAAGCATTTACTGATTCAAGGTAAGCTTCAACTGTCTTGCTGTCATCCATGATGTATACTTGTGCAAGAAGTGTGTATGCTTGGTCAACTTTAGTGTTGTCAAGCATGAAGCGGTCCATTTTACCTGGGATGATTTTGTCCCAGATTTTTTCTGGTTTGCCTTCTGCAGCCAACTCAGCTTTGATATCAGCTTCAGCTTGAGCAATCACTTCATCAGTCAATTGTGCTTTTGATCCATACTTCAAGTGTGGAAGAGCTGGTTTACCAACCATTGCACGGCTTTCGTTATCTTGGTCGATTACGTGGTTCAATTGTGCCAACTCATCTTTAACGAATTGCTCATCCAATTCTTTGTAAGAAAGAACTGTTGGTTTCATCGCAGCAATGTGCATTGAGATTTGTTTAGCAAGAGCTTCGTCTCCACCTTCAATAACAGAGATAACACCGATACGGCCACCATTGTGTTGGTATGCTCCGAAGTGTTGTGCATCTGTTTTTTCAAGCAAAGCAAAACGACGGAATGAGATTTTTTCACCGATTGTAGCTGTTGCAGATACATATGCAGCTTCAAGAGTTTCACCTGAAGGCATTGTCAAAGCAAGAGCTTCTTCGTTGTTCGCTGGTTTTCCTTCAGCAATTACTTTAGCTGTTGCGTTTACCAAGTCAACGAATTGAGCGTTTTTCGCAACGAAGTCAGTTTCAGCATTTACTTCAACTACTGCTGCAACGTTACCATTAACAAATACACCAGTCAAACCTTCTGCAGCAACACGGTCAGCTTTCTTAGCTGCCTTCGCCATACCTTTTTCGCGAAGCAATTCGATCGCTTTTTCGATATCACCGTCTGTTTCTACAAGCGCTTTTTTAGCGTCCATAACACCGGCACCAGATTTTTCACGCAACTCTTTTACAAGTTTAGCTGTAATTTCTGCCATTTTGATTCTCCTATATTTTTTAAAAATAGGAGAGCTGGGCTAGGCCCCGCCCTCCTAGGTAATTACTATTTATATGAATTAAGCGTTGTCGCCTTCTACAACTTCAACGATTTCTTCGATTGAGTCAGCTTGAGCTTCTGAAGCTGCAAATTCAGCTTCAACTGCTGTTGCGTCCTCACCTTGACGTCCTTCGATGATAGCGTCAGCCAATTTAGCTGTGATCAATTTAACAGCGCGGATAGCGTCATCGTTAGCTGGGATGATTACATCGATATCGTCTGGATCAGTGTTTGTGTCAACCATCGCTACAACTGGGATACCCAATTTTTTAGCTTCTTTAACAGCGATTTGTTCTTTATGTGGGTCAACTACGTACATTACATCAGGGATACGAGGCATGTCTTCGATACCACCCAAGAATTTTTCAAGACGTGCACGTTGTTTGTTAAGAAGTGCAACTTCTTTCTTAGGAAGAACGTCGAAGATTCCTTCTTCTTCCATACGTTTGATTTCTTTCAAACGAGCAATACGTTTTTGGATAGTTCCCCAGTTAGTAAGAGTTCCACCCAACCAACGGTGGTTGATGTAGTATTGACCTGAACGTTCTGCTTCTTCTTTAACAGCGTCAGCAGCTTGTTTTTTAGTACCAACAAACAATACAACTGCATCGTTAGCTGCAGCATCACGCATAAAGTCGTATGCTTGGTCAGCGTATTTTACAGTTTGTTGCAAGTCGATAACGTGGATTCCGTTACGCTCAGTGAAGATGTACTTAGCCATCTTAGGGTTCCAGCGACGAGTTTGGTGACCAAAGTGTACACCAGCCTCAAGAAGTTGTTTCATTGAAATTACTGCCATGAGTATTTCTCCTTTTTGTTTTTTTCCTCTCCTCGACTTCAACTTGCAAAACGACCCGAGGGCAACAGTTTCACAATTCATCAAGAATGAGTATTATCGTTTACACGACAAGTTTCATTTTATCACATTTTAGCCATATTTTCAAGTGGTTTTGCTAGTTTTTAGCCTAACTTAAGACTAAAAAAGAAAAGAGACTCAAATCGAGCCTCTTTATTTCATTCATTAGTTTGGATAGATGTATGTTACGTAACCTTCAGAAGTTGTAGTTGGGTTGAACCATCCACGTTTGTTACCGATTGTACGATCTCCACCATAGTTTGATTCTGATACTTGAATGCTAGTTGATGATGAAACTGCTGTAACAACCGCTACGTGTCCATATCCACCGTCATTCCAACATGCAATCGCACCAACTTGTGGAGTTGATCCTGTACGGAATCCTGCAGCTGCTGCACTTGTAGCCCACTGCGCTCCGTTACCCCAGTAATCTCCAGCCCAAGGTGCTAATGTTTTAGCTCCCCAAGTACATTCACCAGTTGGATAACTTGAAGCATTTGAGCTGTAAGTTGGACGTTGTCTAGCAGGCGCTGGCGCAGGTGCCGGAGTGTAGCTTGAATCTTCCTCGTCAGTTGTTGATGTTGCTTGTACTTGAGCTGAGAAGCTTGTATTTCCTGAAGCAACTACTGATTGTTGTTGGCTTGTTTGACGCGCTTTGTAAGCTGCTTCTGCTTCTGCAGCGACACGTGCTTCTGCCTCTGCTGCTGCTTTCTGCTCCAACAAACTAGCTTTTTCACCTTCTGCAGTAGCTTTCTCAGCAGCAAGATTCAACTCTGCCACCTTCAACTCAGCTTGCTTAGTTGTCAATGCCTGCGCATCGTCAGCCAATTTTTGTTGGTTAGCAATAACTGTATTAATTGCTTCATTATTGGCTACTTGTTTATCAGAAATTGCTTTTTTATCAGCCTTTTGTTGCTCCAACATTTTGTTGTTAGCCGATACAATCTCGCTCATTGCAGCAACACGCGAAATGGCTTCTGTGATTGATTTTGAGTTTACAATTGTATTAATGTAGCTAGTCGCAGCTCCATTTGTCTGTGCGCTACGTGCTTGTTTTTCTAAAGAAGCATTACGAGCCACGATATTTTTAGAAAGCTCTGTAATTTCTCCTTCAAGTTTTTTAGATTCAGCTTGTAATTTTTCGTTTTCGGATTGCAAGCTTGCTTGCTCTGCTTGAATTGTTGAAACTTGACCTTGGATTTGATCCACTTGCTTTTGAGCTTCTTGTTGTTGCGCTGTTAAACTGCTAATTTTATTATCTTGAGCAGCAATTTTTTCATCAGTTGTTTCTGCACGAACAGTTGTCAATACTGCTGTTTGTGAGACCAATACTGTACTTAACAAAAGTGACGCTAAGATTTTTTTCTTCATATTCTGTCGATACTCCTTCTATTTGAGACATTACTAGTATACCAAAAAAAGACATAATAAATATTACGCCTTTGTTACATTTATATTTCTTTCTTATAGATAAATTTTTTCAAAAATAAATTGAAAAATGACAATCCATAAGAAGTTCAGAATCATTGATGGGACAAGGCTATAGACGATGAATACCGGCATGGAATCTACAGTCAGTCCTACGGCAAGAGCCAAAAGATAGCTCCCCATATCAAACAGAAAACTGATCACAATAATGGTCAACATCCTTGTCCAACGATTTGTCAAAATCACGCTATTGAACTTGTGGAGCGAAGCACCTATCAAGATAAACAAAAGCGTGGCAATTCCAATCAAGTGGAAAAAATAGATATCGTAAACCAAACCCACTATAAAACAATAGACTAGGTAGAGATATTCTGAAACCTCAATTGTCTCAAATAAGAGAAACAAAAACAGAAAATGACTGGCTAAATGAAAGTGGGGGAAAAAGGATCCCACCAGTTGTCCAATATGAGCATCAATTAGCACAACAAAAGGGAGTAAAAAGAAAATACCAATTTGTTTTAACAATCTCATTGCTAATTCCCCACTAACTCTACCACATGAAGATCTTTGATATCAGCACTTAACTTTACAGTTACCTCTCGTGTTAGATAGTCACTGCTGTGCGTTGTACCAACAATCTCTCCAACAGGAATATCTTTGACATTAAAGTTTCCTAGCCCACCTGTAGTCACCTTGTCTCCAGCACTGATGTCACTATTACTATTTAATTGACTGATTTTAAGCAGTTCAGATTCCTTGTCATAACCAACGATAATTCCGTAAATTTCAGTAGAACCGTGTTGGATTTTAACAGAGATCTTATCCGTGTTTTCAGCGTTGGTTAAAAGATTGACAGTTGTTGAATGATCTTCCACCTTTGAAACACTACCAACCAAGCCCCCGTTTGCAATGGCCAACATATTTTCAGAAGCTCCTTTTAAACTTCCTACATCAATTGTTAACTCTTGCTTCCAAGATACTGGAGCACGCATAATCACATCTGCTGCTAGGGTTTTTGTAGCCTGCAATTTTGACTTCATCTCTAGCAACTGACGTAGTTGTTCATTTTCTGTTTTTAAACGTTCTGATTGATTAGACTCCACCTCTAATTGATAGAGTTGTTTTTTTAGACTCTCGTTTTCATTGTAAGTCTGCGTCAAATGGCCCAAATCCGATTTGAAAGTATCAAACCATTGAAAGGGTTTTTGAACAATTCTATCTACTAAAGAAATCCCATCTCCTAGTTTTGTCACAATAGCACTTGAATAGGTTGTCACTAATAGTACAGAAACTGCCAGAACTGTGACAAAAACGATGATTAGATATTTTGATTTTTTAAAACGGTTCATATTCCTACCTTTTTACTAAAGATCTACTACTGTGATTTTTTATCAATCTTACAAATCCACTAAGATTTTAAGAAAAATAAGAGACATCCCAGCACCAGAATCACAAGAATCGCCAGTGTATCCTTTTGACTCCATCTCAACTGTCTATACTGACTTCTACCCTTTCCTCCCTTATAACCACGCGCTTCCATGGCAATTGCCAATGAATCTGCACGCTTTAAGCTCGTCGCAAAAAGAGGAATTAAAATCGGAATCATAGCCTTTACTTTTTGAACGATGCTACCTTCGCCAAAGTCAACTCCACGGGCTTTTTGAGCATTCATAATTCGCGTTGTGTCATCCATCAAGGTTGGAACAAAACGCAAACTCATTGATAACATGAGACCAATTTCATGAACGGGAACTTTCACGCGTTTCAGCGGTGCTAAAAGAGCTTCAACTGCAGCTGCCAGACTCAAAGGCATGGTCGTTAAGGTTAGCAAGGTTGAAAAGAAAATAATCAACACAAAACGACAGAAAATGATTCCAGCTTGTTGCAACGCATAATCCGTTATTCTTATAAAAGAAAACTCAAATAGGACATTTCCACTTGAAATGAAAAAGAGTTGAAATAGAGTCGTAAAGGCAATCAAGAAGAACATGGACTTTAATCCCTGAACGAAAAATGAGAGAGAAACACCCGACAAAGCGATAAATATACCTGTCGCTACAAAAAGAATGAGATTGGCAAGGGGATTATTGGCCCAAAATACAATCAAAATCAACAGGATCATAGCGAGCAATTTACTACGGGGATCCAAGCGATGAATGATGGAATCTCCTGGTATATAACGCCCTAAAATCATACTATCCATTTAGCGACTCCTTAAACTCCTCTATCTTGATTGGCAGTTTTTTAAAAGCTATACCTCTATCTGCCAAACGTTTGCAAAAGGCTGTGATTTTAGGCACACCTAACTGCACATTTTCCATAAAGGCTACATCTTGGAAAACTTCGCTCGGTTTACCACTTTTGACTAAGCTCCCCTTTTCCATAACGTAGACCTGATCAGCATACTCAGCTACATCATCCATCAAATGCGTTACCAGAACGATTGTCATTCCAGAAAGGTGGAGTTTTTTAAACAAGGACATCAATTCTTTTCTGCCCAAAGGATCTAGTCCAGCTGTCGGCTCATCCAAAACTAAGACAGTTGGCTCCATCGCTAGCATACCTGCTATAGCCACACGTCTCATCTGGCCACCCGAAAGTTCAAAAGGACTGCGCTCAAAAAGTGACTCATCAATGCCTACCAAGGCTAACTTTTCACGCGCAATTTTCTTGGCCTCTTCCTCAGAAACTCCAAAATTTTGCGGTCCAAATGCAACATCTTTCAAAACAGTCTCTTCAAAAATCTGATTTTCAGCAAATTGAAACACTAGACCGACTTGCTTTCGAATCTGGCGAATTTCTTTATTGGTTGATATAGGAGTAATGACAGTATCGAAAATTCGAACAGAACCCTTACTTGGTACCAATAGGCCATTTAAAAGCTGTAAAATCGTTGACTTCCCACTACCTGTGTGCCCTACTAAAGCTGTATAGGAATTATCATCAATCGTCAAAGAAACATCAGTCAAGGCTGATGAAGATAGGGGTGTCCCCTCTTGATAGGTAAAGCTCACATTTTCTAGAGTAATTCCCATAACTTGTCCTCTAGCTCTCCTTCTGTCAAATATCCATCCGGCAACTGATAACCAGTCTCTCTCAAAGATTCTCTCAATTGATTAGTAAAAGGCTCATCTAACCCTATCTGGTCAAGGTCATCCCGAGAAAAAAGTTCTCTTGGACTGCTGGTTGACTCCACTTGGCCTTTTTTCATGACCAAGACACGATCACTCATCGCAACTTCTTCTAAGTCGTGCGTAATGGAGATGACTGTCATCTGGTAGTCTTTTCGAATCTCTTGAACAGTCTGAGTCAGTTCTCTGCGCCCCTCGGGATCCAACATACTTGTAGCCTCGTCCAGAATCAAAATAGCTGGTCTCAAGGCAACAACTCCTGCAATAGCCACACGTTGTTTTTGTCCACCAGATAAGCGAGCTGGTTCTCTCTTGTTAAAGTCCAGCATACCCACTAACTCCAAAGATTCAGCCACTCTCTTCTTCATTTCTTCACGAGGAAGTCCCTGGTTTTCTAGGCCAAAAGCAACATCATCTTCAACAGTTGCCCCCACAAATTGATTATCTGGATTTTGAAAAACCATACCAATTTGTCGACGCAAGTCCCAAACATTCTCAGAAGACAGCAGTTGGTCATCTATCCAGATTTCTCCAGACTCTGCTTCAAGCAAACCATCAATCAAACGAATAGTTGTTGACTTTCCACTCCCATTATGACCTACAATTGAGAGCCACTCCCCACGTTTCACGTGAAACGAGACATTATTAACATCATAATGATCTTGATCTTCCTTATAACGAAAAGACAGATTTTTTACTTCAATAATCGATTTCATTTCGAACCAAATGTTCCTTTGAATACATGAGCGCTACCCTTAAAATAATCATAACCAGAGTAGATAGTGAAAAACAAAGCTGTATAAAGCAGCAGTTGCCCAATTAAATTCCAATGTAAGAGCAAAAAGATAATCGCAAACATTTGACTGAAGGTCTTGATTTTCCCAGGCATTGCTGCCGCCAGAACCGTTCCACCCGTCTCAACGAGCAACAGACGTAGGCCTGTCACAGCGAGTTCACGACAGATGATAATAGCAACAACCCAAGCTGGAGCCATACCTAACTCAATCAACATGATGAAAGCTGACATAACCAGCAACTTATCCGCCATTGGATCTGCAAACTTTCCAAAGTTGCTAACCACATTCCATTTACGAGCAAGGTAGCCATCAAGATAATCTGTTACACTAGCAACTGCAAAGATAATCGCTGCCAGCAGGTGACTGCCTTGTGAATGGCCCAAAGTCAAAATAAGAATAAAGAGAGGTATAAAGAGAATTCTACCAATTGTTAATACATTAGGGATTTGTTCTTTTTTCATTGGTTTTTCCTTAATCTGTAGTGAATGTAAGTGTCACAGTTCCAGTCTGAGTTGTCAGCTTCGAGGTATCGATTGTTTGATTATCCACAGTTAAAGTAACTCCCTTCACTACACCCAAAGTAATCGTCACAGGTTCTTTCGTCGAAACTGTTGTTTTTGCGTTTTTATTGTCTGACGACAGGGTCACACCACCTTCAAGTTCACTTCCTGAGACACTAACCCAGCTAGTTGCATCCGAAACTGCCAGTTGAACAGTAGCTGTATCCTTATTCGTTTTATAACGAGCTTCAATGCGGTTTCCTTCACCCGAAACTGTAATAGTTGATGCTGAAGAAGAAGATGAGCTAGACGTCTGACTGCTAGAAGATGAACTAGAAGAGGTTGTGGAACTAGTTGAGCTAACAACACTATAATTAGGCGAAGAAGGACGCGTTGGTTGAGTCTGGATATAATTCCAAACATAATAAGTCACAAAAATTAAAATCGACAAAGCAAATAGAACGAAATAAAACAAGGGGAGATAAGACGTTTTTTTCTTATTTGATCGTCTGCGACCAGACAAGTCTTCTTCATCAACATCTACCTCTTCGTAGGTAATCATGCTTCCCGAATCATAGGCATCCAAAATGATTCGCTCGTCCAATTCAACCGCCCAGGCATATTTTCTTAAAAAAGAACGAGCATAAAATGAACTAGGAAGTTGATCAAAATCATCAGCCTCCATAGCTTCTAATAAATTCATCTGAATATCCGTTTTTGCCTGCAGTTCTTCTATACTCAATCCCTGATTAATTCTGGCTAGACGCAGAACCTCACCAATTGTTTTTTTTCTCATACTTAGCATTCCTTCTTTCTAGGGTTACTTAATCTTTTAAGCTGGAAAGATTGTAAAATCAACTAGATTACCACCATCTATCAAACGATGACCTGCTTCAAGAACATCGTCTAAAGTAATTTCTTGTAAAATTTTTGGTAAATCAAAAATAGTTTCTCCTCTGTCGACTGGTTCATACTGTGTCGCAATAAACTCCAAGGAGTTCATACTACTAAAAAATTCCCCAAACATCTCACTCTTAACAAGATCGAGATGTTCCTCTGTAAGATCTGAATCTTTCGTAAAGTTGAGAATAGCCTTTCGAAATTGATGAGACAACGAAACAGGTTCTTTCGTTTCCATCGTCAACATCACAAAATGAAAGCGACTGTTGACTTCAACCTCAAGTGACAATGACGCATCTAACTTCCCATTCTCATATAACTTTTGAAATCGCTCAGAAGTCCAACCAAACATCATCGTAAACAATAATTTTAGCAAAATATTATAACGGTAGCAATCTTCTGCTGCCACCTCACCTGCTCCCCTAATTCCAACAGCAATTTTTGGTGAAGAGACTTCCATCCGAAGGTTATCTGTTTCTTTGACAGCTTGTAAAGTAAGCTTCTCCTTCCTTACTACCATTTCTTCCAAGTTTCTAAGTTTCTTTTGCGAAAAATAGTTCTCAACTGTATCTACATCAAAATTCCCAACTAAAAACAAAGACATATTTACAGGTTTGTAAAAGGCTGTAAAGTTATTTTTTAAGTCATTTAGCTGGATATTGTTAATTGACTTTTCACTTCCAACAATATCTGCTGCCAGAGGAGTATTGGGATAAAGATTTGCTAATGTTGCAAAAAACAGACGCGAATCTGGATCATCTTGGTACATCTCACGTTCCTGTTGGATAATTTCCCTCTCTCTCTCAACTGACTCTTCTGTAAAATGAGCAACTGTTACCAACTCCTCAAGCAAATCCAAATTTTCTGATAAATGATCTATTGTTGAAAACAAATAGCTCGTCTTTGTAAAACTTGTAAAAGCATTGCTATCAGCTCCCAAGCGTGTAAAAGACTCCATAATATCTTCAGCATTTTCTCTCTCAAATAGTTTATGTTCAAGAAAATGTGCAATTCCAGCTGGATAACACTGTAAACCTTTTTTAGATAGTGTAAAGCTTGTGTCTACTGATCCAAATCGAACTGTTACAACTCCGTAAACTTCATTAAATTGTTTCTTAGGAAGGAGAGACACTGTCAATCCATTTGATAGACGAGTCTGATAAACCGTCTCCTTTACAGCAGGATAGTATTTTTCTTCAAAGGTAACTGGTGTCATTCTATTCCTTCCATAAAGTATATCGCTTGTAACCGAACACTATTTGCTGCTTTGCAGATAGCTTCTTTATCAACTTGATTTAATTTTTCAATCCAATTGTCAAAATCTGATGTAGATTTCCCTAACAAACTATTCAAGTAAACTCGCTCGATTAGTGAGCTCTGACTATCTTGCGCAAGCAATAAGGTTCTGCGAATCATCTCCTTAGTCTGTTCAATCTCCAAATCTGTAAAATTACCTTTCTTTAGTTCAAGTAATTGATGATTCATCAACTTCCTAGCTTGATTGCGCTTTTCCCGATCAATGCCAGCATACATCCTCAATTGACCACTAAATAAATCCAATTGACTGGAGATAGTGTAAGCTAGACCAGCATTTTCCCGAACATTTGTAAAAAGCTTAGAGTGAGCAAAACCACCTAATAGACCATTCATTACTACCATGGCCAAATGATGCTTGTCTCCATAGCTCGTAGAACAATGGTAAGCCAATTCCAAAACAGATTGGCCCACATTCTTACGAACCATTCCTTCCCGAAGGACATTTGAATATGGTTGTTGGTACTGAGGCTTGACATCGATTTGACGCCCAGTAAAGGAGAATGACCTCAACCACTCCTTCACTTCTACTTCATTAAAATCACCCAAGAAAAAGAAATCAATTCGATCATTTTTCAGAGCATCTTGAAAGCAAGTGTAGCTACTTTCCGGAGACTCATTTGAAATGCGATTTCGTAAATCACTGTATCTCAATTGAAGACGCTCATCACGGAAGAACAAGCTATCCAACTCCTTATGAGCAAAATAAAATGAATCATCCATATCAGTAGCCAAACTGGCCAATAACTGTTTTCTTTCAATTTCAAATAAGGTTGGTTCAAAGGCTCCATCTACAACTAAGGGAGCAAATAAAGTCTGTTTCACCAATTCCAAAATTCGAGAAGTCAAGAAATTTTTTTTACTCAAAAACTCATCCCGCACGTAGGTAAATGTTAAGTCAAGAATATGTGCCTGTCCCCTACGATAAGCACTCGTAGAAATATCTGTTCCATACAAACTTGCCAAATATCTGCGAAATGCTTGTGATGTTGGGTAAACTTGATTTGCCGTCTCCAACATACTCGCACTTAACATGCGGCCTGCTATTGTCTCAAGAGATAAGGGAGCAGTAAAACGAACAGTGATTTTATTTGTTTTAAACTTTTTGGATTGAACAAAATGTGCTGAAATTCCAGGCACTAACTCCATATCTTACCTCCTTACATATAGAGTTCTATTATACCACGAAAATCAAAATTTTTCTTGTTCTCTTTATAGCTTTAAAGAGTAAAATCGTTTTCATTTTGACTGACTTTCCTTCAGTTATTTCAGGGAAAATATGGTATAATACCTTAGATTGAGGTGAATTATGGAATACAAATTATTTGAAGAATTTATTACGCTCCAAGCTCTCCTAAAAGAGCTTGGAATTATACAAAGCGGCGGTGCTATCAAATCCTTTCTAATAGAGCATCAAGTTTACTTTAATGGTGAATTAGAAAGTAGACGTGGGAAAAAAATCCGTATTGGAGATACGATTGACATCCCTGATTTAAAAATTGACATCACCTTGACACAACCAAGTTTAAAAGAGCAAGAAGAATACCAAGCAGATAAGATTGAAAAAGAGCGGATTGCTAAACTTGTCAAAGAGATGAACAAGGGTGTAAAGAAAGAAAAACAAAAAACTACTTCATCACCTAAAGCCAAACAAGCTCCACGTTTTCCAGGAAGATAACTATGTGGCTTCAACATTTAACAATTAAGACCTTTCGAAATTACAAAGAGGCAAAAATTGATTTTAATCCAAAATTAAACATCTTTTTAGGTCAAAATGCACAAGGAAAGACTAATATTCTCGAAGCAATCTATTTCTTAGCCTTGACACGTAGTCATCGTACTCGGACAGATAAAAATCTCATTCATTTTGATGAAGAACAACTCCATCTTTCTGGATTACTACAGAAAAAAACAGGCTCTATCCCTCTAGAAATTGATTTAATACCAAAAGGGCGTGTGACTAAAGTCAATCACTTAAAACAAGCTCGCCTCTCAGACTATATCGGACATATGAATGTGGTTCTCTTCGCACCTGAAGATCTCCAGTTAATTAAAGGAGCGCCCTCCGTTCGTCGAAAGTTTATAGATATAGAACTGGGACAAATTAAACCAATCTACTTGTCAGACCTGTCAAACTATAACCATATACTCAAGCAAAGAAATACTTACCTAAAATCCAGTCAAAAGATTGACGAAACATTTTTGTCGGTCTTAGATGATCAGTTAGTAGAGTATGGTTGCCGCGTCATAAAGCATCGGATAAAATTCATTAAAGACTTAGAGAAATTTGGTCAAAAAAAACACTTAGAAATTTCAAATCAATCAGAAGAGTTGTCAATATCTTATCAATCAACTGTCAACTTCACTAATGAAGAAGTCTTAATGGATTCTTTTAAAATGGCTTTAGAGAAGAGTAGATCAAGAGATTTATTTAAAAAGAATACTGGTGTCGGCCCTCATCGAGATGACATTACTTTCTATATCAATGGTATGGACGCTAGTTTTGGAAGCCAAGGTCAACATCGTAGTCTTGTACTTTCTATCAAACTAGCAGAGATTGAGCTAATGGAAAGTATTACCAACGAGTCTCCGATACTACTGCTTGATGATGTTATGAGCGAACTTGACAATACACGGCAACTAAAATTACTAGAAACCATTTCTCAATCTATCCAAACCTTTATCACAACAACAAGTTTAGACCACTTGCAAAATTTGCCAGAAAATCTTAGTATCTTCAATATCCAAAATGGTAAAATTTCTGTAAACCAAACTTGACACTTTTGTAAACAAAAAGAACTCCTGATTTTCAGGAGTTCTTTTCTACTTCTTACATAGAGTAGTTTGGCGCCTCATTAGTGATTTGTACATCATGAGGATGGCTTTCTTTTAGACCAGCCCCAGACATTTCAATAAATTGAGCGTTGTCATGCAATTCTTTAAGGTTAGCTGCACCACAGTAACCCATACCAGAGCGAATACCACCAATCATTTGGAAGACAATATCAGCTGCTGCGCCTTTATAGGCAACACGACCTTCAATTCCTTCTGGAACGAGTTTGTTTGCTTCATTGACAGAACCTTGGAAGTAACGGTCACTTGAACCTTTCTTCATTGCAGCGATTGAACCCATACCACGGTAAGTCTTAAACTTACGTCCTTGGAAGATTTCTGTTTCACCTGGCGCTTCATCTGTTCCAGCAAACATTGATCCAAGCATAACTGCATTTCCACCTGCAGCAAGGGCTTTTACAATATCTCCAGAGTACTTGATTCCACCATCTGCAATGATTGTTTTTCCATATTCACGCGCAACTGCTGCTGCATCATAGATTGCTGTAACTTGAGGAACTCCGACACCCGCAATCACACGAGTAGTACAGATAGAACCTGGTCCGATACCGACTTTGACAACATCTACACCTGCATCATAAAGAGCACGCGCACCTTCAGCAGTAGCAATATTACCCGCAATCAAAGTGCGGTCTGGGAAGTGAGCACGAATTTCAGCAATTTTACGTAGAACACCTGCAGAATGACCATGCGCAGTATCAATAACAATTGCATCAGCACCTGCTTCAAAAAGGGCTTCGGCACGTTCAAATGTATCTGAAGTGACACCCACCGCTCCAGCAACTAGAAGACGACCAAACTCATCTTTTGCTGCATTAGGAAATTCAATTACTTTTTCGATATCTTTAATAGTAATCAAGCCAGAGAGACGACCTTCTTCATCAACCAAAGGAAGTTTTTCAATACGGTGTTCTTGAAGAATGCTTTCAGCTGTTGCAAGATCTGTACCAACAGGAGCAGTAACAAGATTTTCACTAGTCATATGGTTTGAGATTGGCTGATTGTAATCTGAAATAAAGCGAAGATCTCGGTTTGTTAGAATACCAACCAATTTACGATTTTCAAGTGTCTCCACAACTGGAACACCACTGATACGGTAGCGTCCCATCAGTTCGTCCGCTTCAGCAATAGTGTGTTCTGGAGTCAAGAAGAATGGATCAATAATAACACCATTTTCAGAACGTTTTACCTTGCGAACTTCATCTGCCTGTTGCGCAATAGACATATTTTTATGGATTACTCCAAGACCACCTGCACGAGCAATAGCAATGGCCATTTGACTTTCTGTGACTGTATCCATCGCGGCTGTTATAATTGGGATATTTAAAGTCAGATTATCTGCCAATTTTGTTGTTAAATCTGCATCATTAGGCAACACATGACTTTCTGCTGGAATGAGCAATACATCATCAAAGGTAAAACCTTTTTTTAAAAATTTAGTATCCCAATTAGACATTGAAGTTTCCTCTTTTCTTTCTTTTTGAGCTTGACTCTTTTTGTATTGTATCTATCATACCATTCTATGAAAATTTGTCAATTAAATTTATAAGAGAATAAATAAAAAACTATCCCTCTTATTTTAAAGAAGAAATAGTTTTATAGTTCATATTTTATCTATTATTTAAAATAATTTAGTCCCATTGCTCCTTTAACCTCAGATAGGGTTTGACCCGCAACTTCACGTGCTTTTTCACTACCTTTTTGAAGCATATTGTACACTTCTCCCATATCCTTAGCAAATTCGATACGGCGCTCACGAATAGGGCCAAGTTCCCGTTCTAATATTTCAAGTAGATAGCGTTTCGTCTTTACATCACCAAGACCACCACGTTGATAGTGTTCTTTCATCTCTGCAATGTCTTGAGCATCTTCAGGACGACCAAACACATCTAGATAATGGAAAACCATATTTCCTTCAATCTTACCTGGATCCTCGACTCGAATATGGTTCGGATCAGTATACATGCTCATGACTTTTTTACGCAAGGTATCCGCATCATCAGCTAGATAAATACCATTATTAAGGGATTTAGACATCTTGGCATTCCCATCTAAACCAGGCAAACGCCCTGCTCTCTCATTTTCTGGATAAATACCTTCCGGTTCCACCAAGACATCACAGTTATATGCGTTGTTAAAAGAACGAACAATTTCACGAGTCTGTTCAATCATTGGTTTTTGGTCCGTTCCTACAGGAACATAATTAGCCTTAAAGGCTGTGATATCAGCTGCTTGCGCGATTGGATATACCAAAAATCCTGTCGGAATACTTTCTCCAAACCCTTTCTGAGCAATCTCTGTTTTCACTGTAGGATTGCGCTCCAAACGTGCTAATGAAACTAGATTCATATAGTACATAGATAGTTCAGCCAACTCTGGAATCTGGCTTTGAATAAAGATAGTTGATTTACTTGGATCCAATCCAACTGCTAGATAATCCAAGGCAACATTCCCAATCGATTCTACAATCGTTTGAGGGTCTTTGGCGTGATCTGTCAAGGCTTGTTGGTCCGCCAAAAAAACAAACATGTCATACTTGTCTTCTTCCTGCAGCAATACTCTATTTTTAAGACTCCCAACATAATGTCCAATATGCAGTTTTCCTGTTGGGCGATCTCCTGTTAAAATAATAGGTTTCGTCATTTTTTTCTCCTTCGAAATGGTCTCTTCAATTATAGCATTTTTTTGTTAAAATAACAGAAAATTATTTAAATCAAAGAGCCAATTCGCTGTAAATATAACTGTAAACTTAATTGACATAAAATTGACAAAGAAAAATTTGAATATTTCTCTCTTTTCTAGTAGAATAAATGTATTACATATTATAGGAGAAAAACATTGCTTACAGTATCTGATGTTTCACTACGTTTTAGTGATCGCAAACTTTTTGATGATGTCAACATCAAATTTACAGAAGGAAATACATACGGATTAATTGGTGCTAATGGTGCTGGGAAGTCTACATTCTTAAAAATTTTAGCTGGTGATATCGAACCTACAACTGGTCACATTTCTCTTGGTCCAGATGAACGTCTCTCTGTTCTTCGTCAAAATCACTTTGACTATGAAGATGAACGTGCAATTGATGTCGTTATCATGGGAAATGAAAAACTATATAGCATCATGAAAGAAAAAGATGCTATTTACATGAAGGAAGATTTCTCAGACGAGGACGGTGTTCGTGCAGCTGAACTTGAAGGTGAATTTGCCGAACTTGGAGGTTGGGAAGCAGAAAGTGAAGCATCTCAATTACTTCAAAACCTAAATATTCCAGAAGAATTGCACTACCAAAACATGAGCGAATTGGCCAATGGTGAAAAAGTGAAGGTTCTCCTTGCTAAAGCCTTATTTGGTAAACCTGATGTTCTTCTTTTGGACGAGCCGACCAACGGTCTTGATATCCAGTCTATTACTTGGTTAGAAGATTTCTTGATTGACTTTGATAACACCGTTATCGTTGTATCCCACGACCGTCACTTCCTCAACAAAGTGTGTACTCATATGGCCGACCTTGACTTTGGAAAAATCAAACTCTATGTCGGAAACTACGACTTCTGGAAGGAATCTTCTGAGCTTGCTGCTAAATTGCTAGCAGACCGTAATGCCAAGGCAGAAGAAAAAATTAAGCAATTGCAAGAATTCGTTGCTCGCTTCTCTGCCAACGCTTCTAAGTCAAGACAAGCAACGTCTCGTAAAAAAATGCTTGACAAGATTGAATTAGAAGAGATTGTGCCATCTAGTCGTAAATATCCATTTATCAACTTTAAAGCAGAACGTGAGATTGGTAATGATCTCTTGACAGTAGAAAATCTAACTGTAAAGATTGATGGTGAAACTATCCTAGACAATATTAATTTCATCTTGCGTCCAGGTGATAAGACAGCTCTTATTGGACAAAATGACATCCAAACGACTGCATTAATTCGTGCAATCATGGGTGACATCGACTATGAAGGAACTGTCAAGTGGGGAGTTACTACTAGCCGTTCTTACTTGCCAAAAGATAACTCGGCTGATTTTGCAGGGGGAGAGTCAATCCTTGACTGGTT
Source organism: Streptococcus mitis (assembly GCF_003942695.1). Lineage (GTDB taxonomy): Bacteria > Bacillota > Bacilli > Lactobacillales > Streptococcaceae > Streptococcus > Streptococcus mitis_BD. The sequence goes on along the minus strand of NZ_RJNU01000002.1, from coordinate 8,369 downwards.
GCGTCAATTTGCAAGTAAAGAAGAAGATGACAATACCTTCCTACGTGGTTTCCTTGGTCGTATGCTCTTCTCTGGATATGAGGTTAACAAACCTGTAAACGTCTTGTCAGGGGGAGAAAAAGTGCGTGTTATGCTTTCAAAACTTATGCTCTTGAAATCAAACGTCCTTGTACTTGATGATCCAACAAATCACTTGGATTTGGAATCTATCTCAAGCTTGAACGATGGATTGAAAAACTTTAAAGAATCAATCATCTTTGCTAGTCATGACCACGAGTTCATTCAAACTTTGGCAAACCATATTATTGTTTTGTCTAAGAATGGCGTCATCGATCGTATCGATGAAACCTACGATGAATTCCTAGAAAATGCAGAAGTACAAGCAAAAGTCAAAGAACTTTGGAAAGACTAAATAAGACTTCAAAACTCAGTTGGGGTAGCCAACTGAGTTTTCTATCATTCTACGAGGTAACATGAAATCATTTTTTAAAACATATTGGACCTATTTTGTTTCTTTCATCATTCCTTTAGTAATTATGACCGGAGTATACCTAACTCAAGGTATCTACTGGAATAGCGATACATCTCCACTATTAGGAGATGGTTTCCATCAATACGTTATTTTTGATGTGACTTTACGGAATATTCTACATGGAAATGGTAGTTTGTTTTACACCTTTACAAGTGGCCTCGGACTAAATTTCTATGCTCTATCTAGTTATTACTTGGGTAGTTTTCTCTCGCCTCTGGTTTACTTTTTTAATCTGTCGAATATGCCAGATGCTGTTTATCTGACAACTCTTTTAAAATTTGGATTGATTGGTCTGTCAACCTACTTTAGTTTAAATAAATTATTTCAATCTATCCCTCAGCCTTTAAAACTGGCCTTATCAACTTCCTATGCTTTAATGAGCTTCACTGTCAGTCAGTTAGAGATAAAAACCTGGTTAGATGTTTTCATCTTGATTCCTTTAATTATAACTGGCTTACACATGCTTATAACAGAAAAGAAGCGCCTACTATACTTTACAAGTCTGTCAATCTTGTTTATTCAAAACTATTATTTTGGATATATGACAGCATTGTTTCTTATTTTTTGGTATCTCTGTCAAATTTCTTGGGACTTTAAAACTCGAAAATCATCTTTTCTTGATTTTGTTATTACCTCCTTTTTAGCAGGAATGGCTAGTTTGATCATGACTCTTCCTACATTGTTTGATTTACAAACTCATGGGGAGAAGTTAACTGCCATCACAAAATTAAAGACAGACAGTAGCTGGTATCTGGATATTTTCGCAAAACAATTCATTGGATCTTTTGATACAACTAAGTATGGAGCTATACCAATGATTTTTGTTGGATTGCTTCCTTTTATTTTAACCATTCTATTTTTCACAATAAAATCCATAAGGTTTCACGTGAAACTTACCTATGTAATTTTCTTTATTTTTTTAATATCAAGCTTTTACATAGAGGCACTTGATTTGTTTTGGCAAGGGATGCATACCCCAAATATGTTTTTGCATCGCTATGCTTGGATTTTTTCCACTCTGTTAATTTATACTGCAGCAGAAGTCTTAAATCGTCTGAAAGAACTGAAGCTCTGGAATCTATTTGTCTCACTTTTTCTTGTACTGACAGGGTTTTTGGCTACTGTATACTTTAAATCACATTATTCTTTTTTAACAGATTTGAATATCCTACTCACCCTTGAATTTCTCCTGGTTTATGCTCTTTTACTTCTTGCAGTCATTAGAAAATTTATCTCTGTAAATCTATTTGCAATTCTTTTGTCTTTATTTATAACAGCTGAGATAAGCTTAAATGCTTCATCTCAAATGGAAGGAATAGCTAAAGAATGGGCCTTTGCTTCTCGTAGCGCCTATAATAGAGATATCACTGCTATGGAATCCATTCTAAACCAAATTGACAATCCATTTACACGTACTGAAAAACTGCAAATTCAGACTGGGAATGACAGTATGAAATTTAACTACAATGGAATCTCTCAATTTTCGTCTGTACGAAATCGTTCAGCTAGCACTAGTTTGGACAAACTGGGATTCAAATCCTCTGGAACCAACCTCAATCTCCGTTATGCAAATAATAGTCTTTTAGCAGATAGTTTATTTGGAATCCAGTACAATATTTCTGAAAATTCACTTGATAAGTATGGCTTTCAAGAGATTTATCAAAAGGACCATTTAACCTTATATAAAAATCAACTCTCTTTACCCATTGCCTTTGCCACTCAATCTATTTACACAGATGTAAACTTTAATAATCACACTCTAGATAACCAGGCTTTATTTATAAACCAGCTTGCTAATCTCAACTTAGATTACTTCTATCCAATAGCATATGATAAAACAGATAATTCTGAAGGTTTAACAAGCATCACAGGTTCTGCGAATGAAGATGCAAAGATTGATTATCAAATTGAGGTTCCTCAAAATAGCCAAGTCTATCTCTCTTTTTCAAATCTTCATTTTACAAACGATAAGCAAAAGAAAGTTGACATCCTTGTCAACGGTGAAAAAAAGACTTTTACAACTGACAATGCTTTTAATTTCTTTAATTTAGGTTATACTGAAGAACAAAAAACTTTCGATATCAGTGTTAGTTTCCCTGGAAATTCTCAGGTGTCATTTGAATCTCCAACCTTCTATCGTTTAGATACTCAGGCTCTTACTGAGGCAATTCAAAAGATTAAAGAACAACCTGTAGAAGTATCCACCTCTAAAAATAAAGTCTTTGCTACATATGAAGTAAAACAAGATACCTCTATTTTCTTCACTATCCCTTATGACAAAGGTTGGTCTGCATACCAAGATGGAGAAAAACTTGAAATCAAGCAGGCTCAGACTGGTTTTATGAAGGTCGATGTTCCAAGAGGAAAGGGAACCATTACACTTTCTTTTATTCCCAATGGTTTTGTTATTGGAGCAGTCTGCTCCATAACTGCCCTTCTACTTTTTGGAATCTATAATTACAAACGAAATTCATCTATGACATAAAAAATCGACCAAGTAACTGGTCGATTTTTTTAATCTTCTTGCATCTTCTTAGGTTGATAAGCTAGCATACCTAAAGCAGTAAAGAAAGCTAGTGTTATAATAAGGAAAATTACTTGGTGATGAATATTTCCTGTCATAGAGATTGTTTGTCGTAAGCCTGATACCGAGTAACTCATTGGTAACCAAGGATTGACACCTTTGAAGAAATCATTTGTCAAGGCAAGTGGATAAGTCCCTGCACTTGATGCTAACTGTAATAATAGTAAAATAAGAGAGAAGAAAGCTCCTAAACGGCTATTCCAAGTTGTTAAAGCTGTTACCATAGACATGAAAGCTAAACTTGTGATTATAATTAGAATCAAGGTTCTCATCTCATGGTTCGCAGTCAATCCAATAAGATGGACACCTCCATAAACTAAAACACCTGCTAAGACAGCTATAATCCCATTTATTTCAGAGCGAGACTTCAACCAAGCCCAACGACTCTCTGGATGACGTCCAGAAGGCAACTTAGCAAAAATCATATTGGTAGATATAGCAGCAACAAAAAGAGCAACTGATATCATATAAGGAGCCATGGCAATCCCATTTACAGGAACTTGGTCGTTATCTGTTTTTGAGAGAACTAGAGGTTCAGATAATGTTTCTGCATTTTTAGATTCTGTTGAAGCTGATTTGAGTTGATCATTCGCATTGCCTAATCCTTTTCCTAATGAATCAACTCCTGTCTGCAAATCTTCAAGACCAGAGGTTAAGGGTGTTCCACCTTCTGCTAGTTTTCCAGCACCATCTGCAATCTTCATAGCGCCACTTCCTAGTTGAGATGCTGCAGAAAGTAACTGTGTTGATTTATCTGTTAATTGACCAGAGCCAAATTGTAATTTAGTAAGACCTGCTATTAGCTCTGGACTCTTATTATTCAATTGATCAGAACCAGTTGACAAACTTTCTATACCTGATACTAATTCTGGAGCTTTTCCAGCTAGCGCATCTACTCCAGCTGTCAAGGTTGTTGTGTTTTCTGTCAACTTACTTGATCCAGAAACTAATTGATCCAGACTAGTTGTTAAACTTACATTCTTTTCACTTAGTTGATTAGCACCTATAGAAATAGTATCCAGTCCTTTAGTGTAGTTTACAACTCCTTTTTTAATTGACTGACTTCCAGGAACTAACTGATTGTCTACAGTAGTTTTCAATGTTGTAAATCCATTTGACAATGTTGTCAAGGAGCTAGATACTACAGGTAAGAGTTGATTTGCTTTCGTCTGCACATCAGATAGATTAGTTACTTGTTGTTCTGAATTCTCTATACTTTCTTTCAATCCCCCTACTGTCGTTAAAATTGTTTTTGCTGACTCAATAGTAGAATTAGAATTTTTAGAAATAGCTTCTGTCAGTTCTTTCTTTTGTTCCTCTGTAAGAGATTGATAAGTAGCTGTTGATTGAAGGTTAGCAAGAGTTTTCTCTTGTTCTGTCTGACTTTTAGTCACAATATCCTGAGCAAGAGTTGTTATATTTGGCAAAGCTTCTGACAATGTACTTTTCAGTTGAGTATTATCTGATATTGTAAGAGCTTGTAGTGTTTTATTTAGTTCTCCTAAGCTTGTTGCCAATTGCGCTATTTCTTCATTTTGTTGAGATGAGGACTCTAATTGGCTTGAAATTTCTTTAATACCAGTATTTAATTGCTCCATTCCATCTCTTAGTGTATCTGATTGATTGGATAATTGACTTGTTCCGTTAGAAAGTTCTTTCACACTACTTGTATAAGCATTTACACCAACTGAAAATTGATTGAGACCTGTATCCAGTTGTGAAACACCACCTGTATAGGACTTTATACCTGTATTTAGCTGATTTACACCTGTCACCAACTCAGGAGTTTTTGAAGCTAATTGACCAAGTCCTGTGTCAACCTGTGAAACGGCATTTGTATAACTTTGTAAACCACTATTAAAAGTCCCTAAACCAATATGTAATTGCTCTATAGCAGACACATAGCTAGATAAGCCTTTTGTAAATTGATCTGCTCCATTTGAAAAAGTTACAGTTGAATTAGCTAGAGTATTAAGATTTGTCGTCAACGTTTGACTTCCCGTCACCAACTGATCGGCTCCATTAGCCAATTGTTCACTTCCCTCAGTTGCCTTATTTATTCCAGACTTCAAATCATTCATTTTTTGAAATAAAGCCTTAGTGTACGTTTCAGTAACATTAGTAGAGACGGTTTGTTTTAATTGTGTCATTGCAGAATCACTCATCTTACTTGCAATAAAGCTATGCCCACTTGACGTCTGATAATCAATCTGCATCTGTTCAGGATGATTCGTTAGGATAGAAGTAGCTTTTTCAGATAAGTCACTTGGTAAAGTCACTACCATGTAGTAGTCACCATCTTCTAGTCCTTTTTCCCCTTCCTCTTCATTAACAAAGTGAAAATCTAAAGCCTTATTTTCTTTTAAATTAGACACCATGTCTTCACCAATTCTCATTTTCTGTCCATTATAAGAAGCTTCCTTATCTTTATTGACAACTGCCACAGGTAACTCCGATACTTGACCATATGGATCCCACATGGACGATAAAAATATAATGTTGTATAAAGCTGGAATGAGAGAAATCCCTATCATTACAATGATAAAGGTCGGTTTTTTAAATATTGCTTTCCATTCTTTAAACATGTTTCCTCCTTTTTTAAACATATTGTCTAAAATTTTGATATAATAGATTATACATAAAAAAATTCAAATTACAAGGTAAAAAATATTTTTTTAGACATATAGTCTATTTTTGTGTACAAGGAGGAATTATGAAAGAAAGTAACAAACGCTTAAAAACAAAACGTATTATCGAAAATGCCATGGTTCAATTATTGATGGACCACCCCTTTGATCAAATTTCTACTGTCAAGCTAGCAGAAAAAGCCGAAATCAGTCGTTCCAGCTTTTACACTCACTACAAGGATAAGTATGATATGATTGAGCATTACCAAAGTGAGCTCTTTCATACCTTTGAGTATATTTTCCAAAAACATGCTCATCATAAAAGAGATGCTATTTTAGAAGTATTTGAATATTTAGAGTCTGAGCCACTTTTGGCTGCTCTTTTATCTGAGAATGGAACCAAAGAAATCCAAAATTTCTTGAGAAATAAACTGCATATTATGCTTAGCACTGATCTTCAGAAACGTTTTATGCAACTACAACTAAATCCAATTGAATTAGAATATAGTAGCATTTATCTAACAAATGCCCTATTTGGTGTTTGCCAGACTTGGATTGCTCACGGAAAAAAAGAAAGCCCGCAAGAAATGACAGACTTCCTTATGAAAATGTTAGGCGATACAAACTAAGAATAAAAAGAACACCGGGTGGTGTTCTTTTTATCTGACTCCGCCAGTAGGACTCGAACCTACGACATCATGATTAACAGTCATGCGCTACTACCAACTGAGCTATGGCGGATAAAATAGTCCGTACGGGATTCGAACCCGTGTTACCGCCGTGAAAAGGCGGTGTCTTAACCCCTTGACCAACGGACCATCTATCTGTAGCAGATATAACCATTATATCAATTTCTTACTAATTGTCAATTACTTTTTAGATTTTTTCTCCAGAATATCTCTCAGTTTGCGAACTTTCAAACGAGTGATGGGGCAGCGATGATCTTCATAAAAGACAACTTCTAGATTCTTTCGATCAATTTCTCTAACATTTCCAATATTGATTAGGAAAGATTTATGAGGAGAATAAAATCGCTGGGTATATTTGTCCTTTTCTTGAATATCTGTCATTGTTCCATAGAACTCTTTGGCAAAATTCTTACCAATAATCCGCAACTTATGAGAAACACCTGTTGTTTCGATATACAAAATATCATGGTAAGGGATTTTCAAATCATTTCCCTTATAGTTGTAATCAAAATAGTCTACAACATCTTCGTTTTCAAGCAGCATGCTCTTAGTGTAAAAAATACTCTGCTCGATACGTTTTTTGAACAATTCATCATTGATGTCTTTGTCTACAAAATCTAGAGCTGATACCTGGTATTTATAAGTTAAAGTAGCAAATTCAGATCGACTGGTAATAAAGACAATAATAGCATAAGGATTGTGGTGACGGATAAACTGAGCTACTTCAAAGCCCTTTTTCTCAATTCCATGAATATCGATATCTAAGAAATAAAGCTGGTTTACTTCATCATTTTCAATATATTCCTTAAACTCACGAACTTTTCCTGTTGTCTTATAAGAAATAGGAATATTTGATTCCTCAGAGATTTCATTCAATATTCTCTCAAGTCTCACTTGATGCTCAATAACATCTTCTAAAATTAATACTTTCATTCAAATTCCCTCTTAAATCTAATAATTTGTCTAAATGTGTTGTCTTCCATCTCTGTTTCTAAAATAATATTGTCATACTTATCTAAGATCTCTTTGACATTATTAAGCCCTAGACCTCTATTTCTTCCCTTTGTAGAGAAACCTAAGGCAAATAAGTTTTCTGAAGGCGTCATATTAATTTTACATGAATTCTGGATGACTATAACTGTTTCAAAATCCATTTTAATAACTGCAACTTCCATTTGTTTCAAGTAACTATCTGCGGCACCTTCAACAGCATTGTTTAATAAAATACTCATGATGCGAACAAGATCAAGTAAATCCATTGACAATCTAGTAATGACATCTTTTACTTCCAATGTAAACTCTACATCATTATTTCGTGCATATACAATTGATTGAGCAATCACACTTCGTAAAGCTGAGTCCTCTATACTGTTTAGATCAAAGTAAGTATACTTTTCTGACCTCAATTTTTGATTTGCTTTTACTAAGACTTCCTTGTAAATTCTGTCAATTTCTTGTAAATCTCCACTGTCAATTGCCATTTGCATGCTGACAAGCATCCCAGCATAGTCATGACGAAAACCTCGAATTTCATTATACAAACCCACAATTTCATCTGTATAAGTCTGTAAATGTTTCTGTTCAAATTTCTTTTGTTTTAGAGCAATCTCTTTTTCAACTTGAACCTTGTAAGAGTTCATTGCAAAGAAGCACAATAACATACATATAAAAATAATTGCTGCTAAAATACTCCCAAAGCTATTTAAATGAGGAAAAGTACTAACAATATCTGAAATAAACAGTACAATATGTAAAGTGAAGAAAGCAACTATAACTTTTTTAAAAAAAGGATAGAGATAATCTTTGTCAAAATATTTAAGTTCTAGATTAAAATAGGTAATAATTTTGTCTATTACAAGATAGGAAATTAAATTAATTATGAAAAAGAATAATCTTTCATGTTGTTCTACAAGTAAGTCACCTGTAATAGATGATAT